>CALGMO010000123.1 GCA_937961665.1 uncultured Fimbriimonadaceae bacterium | reverse complement strand
GGGATCGATGCACAGGGCGTTGGCAGGTACGCTGTACCGGTCGCTGCGGGCCGTGCCCACGATCACCGTCAGCCCGCCGACCTGGAACGTGAGCGTCTGCGCCGGCGCACCCTTGGCGAACGCCTCCTGCAGGTCGCGCACCAGCCCCACCCGGGCCGACTCCAGCCTCGCCGCCGCCTGATGGAGCGGCTGCCAAGCCACGCGACCGAGCAGTTCGAAAGCCTCCGTCCTCTGGAGCAGCTTGGACACTCCGGGCCCTGGCGGCACCGCCTCGCTCTCCGCCGCGAGGGCCGGGAGGCTCCTCAGCAGGGCCGAGCGGTCCTCGGGGCCGAGGCCGTCCAGGGCCAAGGCGGTCAGCCTCCGGGCTTCCAGCACCAGCCCGACGGCCCGGGCCACCGATTCCCGGGCGGCCTCCGGCAGGGCGGCGGGCAGGTCGGAAGGCGAAACCGACACCGAGACCGGCGCGACTCCCGCCATGAGGGGAGCCTGCGGCAGCAGGCCGTAGAAGCGGAGGCCCAGGTTGTCCGGCTCCGTCGCCCAGCTCGCCCACCGCCCCACGGCTTCGAACGACCCGATGGGGTCGGCCAAGGCCCGGTCCACGGCGGCGAGGCGATGGCGGTCCGGCGCCACGGGCGGCACGATCCGCAGCTCGTTGCGCTCGAAGTTCCAGAACCGGAGGAGTCGGTCGATGCCCGCAGACTCCTCGGCGGTCCATTGGCCGCGGGACAGGCAGGCGGCCAGAAGAGTGCAGGCGGCGAGCGCGCGCTTCATGCCGCCATGATACGCTCCCGGCGGGGGCTCCTACAGGATCTGAACGTCGTGCGAGCCCTTCTGCAGCTCCCCGATGACCGCCGCGGCCTCGCCGGCCTGGTTCAGGCGCTGGACGACGGCCCCCGCGAGGTCGCGGTCCACCACGGCCACCATGCCGATCCCCATGTTGAACGCGCGGTACATCTCGCTCTCCGGGATGCCGCCGGCGTCCTGGATCAGCCGGAAGATCGGCAGCACCGTCCACGAGCGCCGATCGATCACCGCGCGCACGTCGAGCGGCAGCACGCGCGGCAGGTTGTCGTAAAGCCCTCCGCCGGTGATGTGCGCGAGGCCGTAGATGCCGGATCCCTCCTGCAACAGCGGGTACAGCGCGTTGAGGTAGCAGCGGTGGGGCCGCAGGAGCTCCTCGCCGATCGTGGTCTCCAGCCCTGGAACCGGGTCACGGACCGACATGCCGGCGATTTCGAAGAGCGCGCGGCGGGCGAGCGAGAAGCCGTTGGTGTGCAGGCCGTTGCTGGCGATCCCCACCAGGGCGTCGCCGGCCTTGGGCTCGCCCTTGGGCAGCATCCGGCCTTGGTCCACCACCCCCACGATGGCCCCCACCAGGTCCAGCTCGCCGTCGTGGTACACCCCCGGCATCTCGGCGGTCTCTCCGCCGATCAGCGCCACGCCTGCCTCCGCGCAAGCCTCGGCGGCGCCGCTCAGGACCTCTTGGAACACGTCGGCCTCGAGCTTCGACGTGGCGAAGTAGTCCAGGAAGAACAGCGGCCTCGCCCCCTGGCAGAGGATATCGTTCACGCAGTGGTTGACGATGTCCTTGCCGAGTCCCCGATAGGAGCCCACCATCGACGCGACCTTCGTCTTGGTGCCGACGCCGTCGATGCTGCTGACCAGCAGAGGCCGCTCGCAATCGGGGAACTCCGCGCGGAACAGCCCCCCGAAGGCCCCGATGCCGCCCACCACCCGCTCGTCGTGCGTCTGCTGGATCCGGTCCACGACCGCGCGCAGCGCGCGGCCCGCCTCGTCGATGTCGACCCCCGCGTCGCGGTAGGTCAGCGGTTCCTCGGGCATGGGCTCAATATACCGGAGCCGCGCCGGACGCCACCCCGAACCGGGTACGATCCTTCCGCTCGTGGGAGCCGGTAGCTCAGTCGGTAGAGCAACGCCCTTTTAAGGCGTGGGTCCTGGGTTCGAGCCCCAGCCGGCTCACCACGGGCTTCCTCCGTCGCTACCGCAGGGCGTCGGCCTCGTCCGTTCGCTCCCACGGGAACGCCGGGTTGCCGAAGTGCCCGTTGCGGGCGGTCGGCAGGTACCTCTGCTCCAGCAGCCGCAGGTGCCGGATGATCCCCTTGGGAGAGAGGTCGAACGTGTCGCGGACGCGCTTCTCGATCCGCTCCGGGTCGACCTTCTCGGTGCCGTAGGTGTCGATGTCCACGGACACCGGCTGGGCCACGCCGATCGCGTAGGCCAGCGACACCTGCGCCACGTCGGCCAGACCCGCCGCCACGATGCACTTCGCCACGTGCCGGGCCATGTACGCGGCGCTGCGGTCCACCTTCGTCGGATCCTTGCCGCTGAAGGCGCCGCCGCCGTGCGTGCACATCCCGCCGTAGGTGTCGACGATGATCTTCCGGCCGGTCACTCCGGTGTCGCCCTGGGGTCCGCCGATCTCGAACACGCCGGTCGGGTTCACCAGGAACTTCGGCGGCTCCGTCACGTACTCGCTGTACGTCTGCAGGACCGGCTCGAGAACCCTCTCCCGCAGGATGTCGCGCACGGCCTCCTGGCTCAGACCCGGGGCGTGCTGGTGCGAGATCACCACGGTGTCGATGCGCTTGGGTTTCCGACCCTCGTACACGATGGTCACTTGGCTCTTGGCGTCGGGACGCAGTCCGAGCGAGGGGTGCTTCTTGCGCACGTCGGCCGCCTGGCGCATCAGCGCGTGCGCGATCGCGATGGGCAGCGGCATCAGCTCCGGGGTCTCGTTGGTCGCGTAGCCGAACATCATGCCCTGGTCGCCGGCGCCGCCGGTGTCCACGCCCTGGGCGATGTTCTTCGACTGCTCCTGGATTCCGACGAGCACTCCGCAGGTGTTGCCGTCGAAACCAAGGTCGGTGTCGGTGTAGCCGACGTTCTTGATCGTCTCGCGGACGATGCCCTGGATGTCCACGTACCCCTCGGGGAGACGCACCTCGCCGGCCACGATGCACAGGCCGCGGGTGAGCAGCGTCTCGATCGCCACGCGGGTGTTGGCCAGCACGCCGTCGGGGCTTCCGGTCGTGCCGCGCTCGCGGTCCTGATTGCGGGCCTCGTCGAAGAAACCGTCGAGGAGCGCGTCGGAGATCTGGTCGGCGAGCTTGTCGGGATGCCCCTCGCTGACGCTCTCCGACGTGTAGAGGCGTTCGGCTTTCATTCCGCGGGGTACTGTACCTCAGAGGGGCCGCCCGGCCCCGGATCGGGATGGGCGGCCCCTCGGGTCGTCGCTCCGAGGGGGTCGCGGCCGTGCGCCGCCCGCCTCAGGCGGTGGCTCCGGACACAAGTTCGAGCGCCCGCCGGACTCCCTGGCCGTAGGCGGGATCCACGCGGTCGAACAGCGCCAGCTGCCGCTCCACGATGAACGACGGCACTCCCTTCATCGACCCCGCGATCGCTCGGTGGAGCCGCTCGCGCTGGTCGTCGGTCATCAACCGGTACAGAGCCCGAGGCTGGGAGAAGTCGTCGTTCCCCTCGCGGTGGTCGTAGCGGTCGGCGTCGCCCGAGATGCGCAGCGGGGGCTCCTTGAACCTCGGATCCTCGACCGGGCCGCCGAAGGAGTTCGGCTCGTAGTTCACCGATCCGCCGCCGTTGCCGTCGAAGCGCATGGCGCCGTCCCGGTGGTACGAGTGCACCGGGCACCTGGGACGGTTGACCGGCAGCAGGTCGTAGTTCGTCCCGAGCCGGTAGCGGTGGGCGTCGGCGTACGAGACGATCCGCATCTGGAGCATTTTGTCGGGGCTGTGGCCGATGCCGGGCACCACGTTGCCGGGGGAGAACGCCGATTGCTCCACGTCCGCGAAGTAGTTCTCCGGGTTGCGGTTCAGCTCCATGATCCCGACCTCGATGAGGGGGTAGTCGCCATGCGGCCAGACCTTCGTGAGGTCGAACGGGTTGTACGGCGTCTTCTCCGCGTCCGCCTCGGGCATGATCTGCACCATCACCCGCCACTTCGGAAAGTCGCCCTTCTCGATGGCCTCGAACAGGTCGCGCTGGTGGCTCTCGCGGTCCTTGCCGATCAGAGCCTCGGACTCCTCGTCCGTGATGCAGCGGATCCCCTGCAGGGTCTTGAAGTGGAACTTGACCCAGAACCGCTCGCCCCGGTCGTTGTAGAGCGAGAACGTGTGGCTGCCGTAGCCGTTCATGTGGCGGTAGCTCGCCGGCAGGCCCCGGTCCGAGAACAGGATCGTGACCTGGTGCAAGCTCTCTGGGGAGAGCGACCAGAAGTCCCACATGGCCGTCGGGTTGCGGAGGTTGGTCTTCGGATCCCGCTTCTGGGTGCGGATGAAGTCGGGGAACTTGTACGGGTCGCGGACGAAGAACACAGGGGTGTTGTTGCCCACCAGGTCCCAGTTCCCCTCCTCGGTGTAGAACTTGACCGCGAAGCCGCGGACGTCGCGCTCGGCATCCGCCGCGCCCCGCTCTCCCGCCACGGTGGAGAACCGGACGAACACCTCGGTCTGCTTGCCGGCCTCGGAGAACAGGCGCGCCTTGGTGAACTGGGTCAGCGGGTTGGTGCAGGTGAAGGTGCCGTAGGCGCCGGAGCCCTTGGCGTGCACGACGCGCTCGGGAATCCGCTCCCGGTTGAAGTGCGCGTGCTTCTCGAACAGGATCCAGTCCTGAACCAGCAGGGGTCCGCGCGGACCGGCGGTCAGGGAGTTTTGGTTGTCGCCGACGGGGATTCCCGCAGCGGTGGTCAGCGTCTTCTTGTCTTCCATGCTCCTCCTCCTGAGATCAGGAACATGGGAGCTTAGCACGGAAAGAACTCACTCCAAGATTAGACCCATTCTAAACCTGGGTCCTCTTGACCCGAACCACGACGCTCACCTCGAGCACCTCGTAGCCCGGGATCCCGTCCAGACCCTCGACCCGCAGGCAGTCGGCGGGCAGGTCCACGATCTCCCCGCTGTCCACGTCGACCAGGTGGTGGTGCGGATCGGGCGTGGGGTCGAACACCGCGATGCCCTCGCGCAGTGTCTGTCGTCGCACGAGGCCCTTCTCGGCGAACAGGTTCAGCGTGTTGTACACCGTGGCCCGGGACACGGCGGGCCACTTGCGGCGAACGAGCCTCAGAACGTCGTCGGCGGTTGGGTGCTTGCCCGCGGCCTCCCGTAGGCACTCGGCGACGAGGAGGCGCTGCGGGGTCGGCTGGATGCCGCGCTCCCTCAGCCTGTGCGTCAGCTCGACCAACGGGGTTTCAACCACGGTGTAAGGAAGTTTACACCGGATCGGCGTCCGCCCCCCGGCCCTCAGGAGCGGACCAGCGCCAGGACCTCCTCGGTCTTCTCGCGCAGAAGCGCCCGGTCGCCCCGGGTCTCCACGTTCAGACGGATGACCGGCTCGGTGTTCGATCCCCGCAGGTTGAACCGCCAGCGGTCGTACTCCACGGACAGGCCGTCGATCTTGTCGATCCTTCCG
>CALGMO010000122.1 GCA_937961665.1 uncultured Fimbriimonadaceae bacterium | reverse complement strand
GTCCTCGAGCTCCGCCTTCAGCCGAGCCTGGCGGCTCCTTCCCGCGGCCAACCGATCCGTGGTGGTCTCCAAGCGCCGCTGCACGTCCTGGATTCGACCGTCGACCTCGCGGAGATCGCCCTTGACGGCGCGAACCTGTTTCTTGGTCTGCTGCAGCTCCCGAACCGCCTCCTGCTTGCGCGTGCGGACGGTGTTCAGCGACCGGCTGAGCGTCGAAGGAGCCTTGGACGGGGCACGATCCGGGTTGGCGAGCGCCAACGCCGCGCAGACCACCGCCAAGAACACCGGGTACGGCCTCATGTCGTCTGCCTCATCGCCTTCCGTAGCGACAGCACCGAGCATACCGCGCCATACGCCGCCCCGGCGCCGCAAAACGCCGCGAAGCCCAACCCGATCGGATAGGTTCCCAGGTTGGCGGTCGCTTGGAGGCTGGCCAGCCGCTCCTGCAGGTGGACGTGCGACGCCCAGACGAGGAGGTTCGCGAGGGCGCCCCCCAGCAGACCGTGCAGCATGCCCTCGATCACGAACGGCATCGACACCGTGAGCCTCGTGGCGCCCACCAGCTGCATGATGCGGAGCTCGCGCGCCCTGGCGAGGATCGTCAGCTGGATCGCGTTGTAGATCAGCACCCCTGCGGTCACCAGGAGCAGGCCGCCGAGCGTCCCGCCCAGCCAGCGCAGGAACTTCAGACCTTGATCCATATACTGCCGCGCCGCCTCGTCGTACACGACGCCGTTCGGCTCGACCGAGGGCAGACGCGCGATCGCCGCCCGGACCTGGTTGGCCTTCGACAGATCGGACAGCGTCACCTTGAACGCGTCCGGAAGCGGATTCTCCAATCCCTCGGTCTCCTTGGGCATCTGCTCGCGCATCTTCCGCCAGGCGATCTCGCGGGGGATGTGGCGCGCCTCTGCGACCCCGTCGATGGCGCGGATGCGCCTTGCCGTCTCCCGGATCTCGTCGAACGTGGTTCCCTGCTTCAGGAAGACCCGCATGTCGAACTGGCCGGGGATGCGCTCCGCGTACTCGCTGACCCGCAGGTAGACGTAGCCCAGCCCGCCCAGCAGGTAGAGAGAGACCGCCACCGTGCTCACCGCGGCGAACGACAGCAGGCGGTTCCGGCGCAGGGCGACGAACGCCTCGGAGACGAGGAACCAGGCGTGGTCAAGCAAGGCCCATCTCCTCCACGGGCGGGACCACCCTTCCAGACTCGAGTCGGATCACCCGCTTGCCCATCCTCTCGACGACCATGACGTCGTGGCTGGCCACCAGCACCGTGGTTCCGCGCACGTTGAGCTGCGCCAGAAGCTCCATGATCTCGATGCTGTGCTCGGGATCCAGGTTGCCGGTCGGCTCGTCCGCCAGCAGCAGAACGGGATTGTTGATCAGGGCCCGAGCGATGGCGACGCGCTGCTGCTCGCCTCCGCTCAGCTCGTGGGGGAACGCGTCGGCCCGGTGCCCGATGTTCACCCGCTCGAGAATCTCCGGAACCCTCCGCCGCACCTCCCGCGCGCTGGCGCCGACCGCCCGCATCGCGTACGCGACGTTCTCCCACACCCGCTTGCCGGCCAGGAGCGCGAAGTCCTGCGGGACGATGCCCATTTGCCGCCGCAGGTACGGAACCTCGGAGGCCCGCACGCCGTTCAGCTCCCGCCCGTTCAGCAGAGCACGGCCGCCGGTGTGCCGCACCTCGCGCGAGATCACCTTGAGCACCGTGCTCTTGCCCGCGCCCGTCTTGCCGACGAAGAACACGAACTCGCCCTTCTGCACCTCGAACGACACGCCGTCCAGCGCGACCGTCTCGGCGTACTTGACCTCGACCTGGTCGAACACCACCAGAGGCTGGCTCGGGGAGGGAGGGGCTTCCATGCGACAGCGAAGGATCGTACCCGCATCGGGAGCGTGCCGAAAGACCCAAAGCGTAGGTAAAGTGGGTCTGCGAACCCGATTCCCGATGGAGGGATCCATGCCGCTCAACCGCTATCAGAGAACGCGCGCCGACCACAGGAAGGAGTACGCCGAGGACTACTGCGAGCTGATCGACGACCTGCTCCGGGAGAAGGGGCGCGCCCGCCTCTGCGACCTCGCGGAGATCCTCGGCGTGTCCAGCGTGGCGGTGTCCAAGACCATCCAGCGCCTCAAGAGGGAGGGTCTGCTAGAGTCGCCGCCCTACCGCCCCGTTCGGCTCACGGAGAAGGGACGGGAGTTGGCGAAGCAAGCCCGGGAGAACCATCGGTTGGTGCGGTCCTTCCTCGAGAGCATCGGCGTGCCTCCCGAGGTGGCCGACGCCGACGCCGAGGGCATCATGCACCACGTTTCGGAGCAGACGCTGGCGGCGTTCCGGGCCGAGCTCGCCCGCCGCTGATCGGCCCCACCCATCGCTATGGACGCATGGGCTCCTGATGGGGCCCCTCCAGCCAATCGCCACCAACACCGTTCGTCGCCTGCCGCGACGGCCTCGGGCGGCGGCCTGCGGTTCCGCGCCGGAGGTCGCTCAATCCTCCTCTTCAGCCTCTTCGCTCGTCTCCCACAACAGCCGAAGCTCGGTCGGGTCGCAGTCCAAGAGGATGCCCATCTCCTCCCTCGTCAGGCGCCTGTTGCCGCCGGCCGTGTCCACCAACAGCACCGGCTCCGCCTCCGGCAGCTCCCGCATGAGCACGAACCGGGCATCCAGCTTCTCCACCGCCGCCACCTCGTAGAGGCCGGCCACCGCCTGGCCGTAGTCGCACGTGAACTCTGTGGACACCCGGAAGCCCCGCGCCTTGGTCCTGATCAGACGGTTGATCTCCTCGTCGCTCCAGCCGCGCCCCGGTTTCCACCGGATGCGGCGCCCGTCGCCCAGCACGGCCTCCGCGTAGAACGGCCCAAGCTTCTGTTCCAGCTCCGCGTATCCCATGGAGCCACCTTCTGACGACTGCCGTGCTTTCGGTTGGCCCCATGGATTGGGAGCGGCGAAAGCCCGCCGGCGCCGAAGGATCCGGCCGGGAGCTTGCGAGCGGCCCGTCGCGGCGTATGGGGCCGACCCCGCCCTCCGCCGAGCCCCTTCAGCCCCGCGCGTCGGCGACCTCTTCAGCCCGCTTGGCGATCGCCTGCAGCACGTTGTCGAGGTTCTTGATCACAAGGGCGTGCACGACCTTCTTCACCAGCGGCCCCAAAGTCGGCACGTTGTACTCGTAGTCGCAGCGACTGTCGAACCGGGTGCCCCCGTTCTCCTCGCGGAAGGTCCACACCCCCTCGAGCTTGTCGTAGTCGCCCGACACCTGGCGGAACGTGCAGGTGTGGGCGTCGTCGTCCCACACGTCCTCCTGCCGCCAGCGGACCTTCAGGCGGAACGTCGGGACGATCGCAGACCAGTCGCTCACGACCCGGCGACCGTCGGACTCCACGATCGTCACCGACTTCACGTCCGACATGAACTCCGGGAACTTCTCATTGTCCTTCGCCACCGCGTACAGCACTTCGAGCGGGGCGCGGCTCCAGACGGTGTTCTCGACCGTGGGCATGGAGCGGAGTGTACCTACGCCTCCGCGGCCACAGGCGGGGTACCCTGTGCCGCAGGCGCTCGCGAGGGCGCCGCTCCCCTATGCGAGCAGTGATCCTGCAGGAGCCGGGCCGCATCGTCCACGCGGAGGTCGAGGATCCCAAGCCGGGCCCCGGCGATCTGGTCGTTCGGGTTCGGGCCGCCACCACCTGCGGCACGGACCTCAAGGCTTTTCTCCGCGGGCACCCGGCCATCCCGATGCCGGGGGTGTTCGGGCACGAGTACGCCGGCGAGGTGGTGGAGGCCGGAGAGGGCGCGCCGTTCGCGCCGGGGCAGGAGATCATGGGAGTGCACTCGGCGCCCTGCCGACGGTGCCGATGGTGCCTGGACGGGCAGGAGAACCTCTGCGAGTCGCTGATGTCCACCAAGGTCCTCGGGTCCTTCGCGGAGCTTCTGCTGGTGCCCGCGCGCATCGCGAGGCTGAACGTGTTTCCCAAGCCTCCGGGCCTGCCGTTCGCCGTGGTTAGCCTGCTGGAGCCGCTCTCGTGCGTCGCCCAGGGGCTTCAGGAGCTCGCCAAGTGCGGCTTTCCCGGCAGGGACCCCTCCAGCCGGAGCGTGGCGGTGGTCGGCCCCGGAGCGATCGGCCTGATGTTCGTGGCCGTCCTCCGTCTCCTCGGGGTGGGCAGGGTGGTTCTGGCAGGGCGCAATGCCGCTCGGCTGTCGGTCGGCGAGGCGCTCGGCGCGGAGTCGGTCCTCCTGGAGGATCTGAGGCCGCTGGACGGCGTCGGCTTCGATGCGGTCATCGAGTGCGTCGGCCTGCCCGAGGTTTGGGAGCGCAGCCTGCAGTGGGTGCGTCGTGGCGGGTGGCTGATGCTGTTCGGAGGCTGTCCCACCGGCAGCAAGGCCTGCTTCGACACCAAGCGTCTCCACTACGACCAGATCACGCTTCTGAGCCCGTTCCACTTCGGGACGGCCGCGGTGGCCACGGCGCGCGAGTGGCTGATCGAAGGCCGACTCGGCCTGGAGCGGCTTCTGTCCGGCGCCGCCCGGCTCGAGGAGGCTGCGGCGGTGTTCGATCGCCTGCGCCAGGGAATCGGCATCAAGTACGTCTTCCAACCATGAGACTCGTTCGATACCTGGGCGGAGGCCGCGTCGCGGTGGAGACCGACGACGAGCCAGCCCTGCCGCCGGGCGGGTTGCTGCTGCGCACTCTGGCCTCGGGGCTCTGCTCGGGCGAGCTGATGGATTGGTACATGGACGGCAAGATCCCGCACGTGCTCGGCCACGAGGTCTGCGGGATCGTGCGGGCTTCGGAAGACCCGCGCTTCCCCGTCGGCACCGTAGTCGTGCCGCACCACCACGCCCCCTGCGGATCCTGCGAGGTTTGCCGATCGGGGCGGCCCGTGCACTGCCCCACCTGGAGGGCGACCAGGCTGGTGCCCGGAGGCCTCTCCGAGACCGTCGCCGTTCCGGCCCCGAACCTGGCGGACACGCATCGGGCCGACGGCCTCCGCCCCGTGGACGCCGCGCTCGCCGAGCCGCTCGCGACCGTCGCGAAGTCCGTCGCGCGGTCACGCTGGACCCCCGGCGAGAACGCCGCCGTGGTGGGGCTGGGCTCCATGGGACTCCTCCATCTGATCGTGGTTCCCGGCGCCGTGGGGATCGAGCGGACCGAGACTCGGCGGGAGTGGGCACGGAGCCTCGGCCTGCGCGCCGAAGCCGAGGCCGAACCGGCCTCCTTCGACGTCGTGTTCGTCTGCCCCGGCACCGCGGAGGCGATCTCGGCCGGGATCGAGCTGGCCAAGCCGGGCGGCCGCGTGGTGCTGTACGCGCCCATGCCCCCCGGTTCCGCCCTGCCCCTCGACCAGCACCGGATGTACTTTCGGGAGGTCGAGCTCATCCCCTCGTACTCCGCCGGCCCGTCGGACATGGCCAAGGCGCTCGGCTGGCTGCGAGAGGGTCGCGTCCGGGCCGAGCAGGTCGTCAGCCACTTCGTGAGGCTGGAGGATCTGCCCGAGGCCTACGACCGGATGAAGCGCGGGGAATGGCTGAAAGCGATGGTGGTGTTCGAATGATCCTGCGACACGGCGAGGGCGGTTGGACAGGCGTGCCCGAGACGCGCTACAAGGACGAGCCGGGCACTTGGGAGGGCGTCTCGCGGAGGGTGTTCACCGACGGCCTGCCGTCCCAGTTCGAGGCCCGGTGCTTCGAGCTCGCTCCGGGCGGGTTCACCTCCTTCGAGCGCCACCGACACGTCCACTTCGTGATGGTGCTGACGGGGAGAGGCAAGGTTCGGCTGGACGAGGCCTGGCACCCGATCGGCCCGCTGGACGTGGTTCTGGTAGGCCCCGAACAGCCCCACCGCTTTCTCAACGACGGTTTGGAACCGATGCGCATCCTGTGCGTCGTAGATCGGGAAAGGGATCGTCCCGTGCCGCTCGACCCGGACTCGGCCGCGGGAGCGTCCAACTAGTAGCAACGTGACTCTCCGTCCATTCCTCGCCGCTGTGGCGCTCGGAGCGATCTCCGGGCCGCTCTTGGCCGATGCGCCGCCGCCCGAGGTCGCCGGGCCGCCCCCCAAGGCTTCCGACAAGCCCCGGCCCGACCCCCACGCCGAAGACCTCAGCCGGGACGCGGAGGTCGGCAAGCGCTACGCGGCGGAGGTCGAGAAGCAGTTCAAGGTTTCGAAGAACGCCGAGTACCAGGAGCGGGTCCAACGGATCGGCCGGGAGCTCGCCGAGATCGCCAACTCCATCCAGCCGCGCGTTCGGTGGGGAGACCCCCGCAAGAACACGTTCGAGTACACCTTCAAGGTGCTGGAGGGCAAGGACGTCAACGCCTTCTCCCTCCCTGGGGGCTTCATCTACGTGTACGAGGGCCTGATCGAGTACGCGGAGAGCGACGACGAGCTGGCCGGCGTCCTCGCGCACGAGATCGCGCACGCCGCCTTCCGGCACCTGGCGACGCTCCAGAGGGAGCAGAGCAAGCTGCAGGCGATCACGCTGCCCGTGATCCTCGTGGCCATCTTCTCGGGCGGGCAAGCGTCGGGCGACGTGCTGATGCTCGGCCAGCTGGTTGGACTGGCCGCCGGCTCCGGATGGAGCCAGCAGGCCGAGGAGGCCGCGGACGACGGCGGCCTCCAGTACATGCTCAGGAGCCGCTACAACCCGGTCGGGATGCTGACCTTCATGGAGCGGCTCGCCGTGGACGAGCGCAACCGGCCGAAGATCGACTGGGGCATTTACCGAACCCACCCGCCCAGCCGGGACCGGGCGATCGAGCTGGCGAACCAGATCCGGGCGGCCGGCATCCCCATCGAGCGCAGCAAGGTCACCACCACGTTCCGAGCCGTGGCGCAACCTTCGGCCAAGGCCCAGGACGTGATCGAGGTGCGGTTCAACGGCAGCAGGCTCGCATCGTTCGCCGGACCCGACGCCGCCGACCGCGCCGCCCGCGCCTGCGAGCGCCTCAACGTGTTCTTCGACAAGGTCCCGGAGCTCTTCCAGGTGTCGGCGCGGGAGGACGGACGGGTCGTAGGCTTGGGCAAGGAGCTCTTCCGGATCACCGCGGAGGACGCCGGTGCGACCGGCCAGACCGTGCCGGAGGCCGCCCTCTCGTCCGCCCAGGCCATCAAGCGGAGCCTCTACTTCCTGAGCTACCGAATCTGGGACATGCGCTGAAGGCCTCGCTCGACGGCCTGGAGCAGACGGTCGCTCAGCGCCGGGCCGTGGAACGCCAGCGTCGCCTCGTAGCCGCCCTCTCGGTACTCCTCGGGAGTGAGGATGTAGCCGATCCAGCCGCCCACGTGCGAGGCCACCAGCACCGGGTCGTACCCCTTCCGTGCGGCCGCCTCCCGCAGCCTCCTCCCGACGGCCGTGGTCGGCTCTCCCGGGACGCCGACGATCAGCGCCCGGCCCAGGCGAAGCAAAGTCACCTCCGCCTGGGGCGGGGCGAAACGCGCCACCACGAGCCGCGCGAGCGCGTCGGGAACCTTGTTGGCGGTGGAGAACTCCGGATGAGGCTCCGGCCGACCCAGAGCGATCGGCTCGAACGTCCATTCGGCCTCGTTGCCGATCGGACGCGCGGGGGAGCGCTCCAGCGCCGCCGCCAGGGCCTCCGCGTAGCGGGCGGGACGCTCGTCCTCGGGCCCCTCGGGGGGAACGGGGGACACGTCTCCCAAGGCCCCCACCAGCGCCAGGCCGCCGCTGCGCCGCATCAACCGGCCCGTCCACTCCGGGTCCGTCTTCAGGTGGCTCGGACCCAGCAGCACCGGGTGGGCGGCGAACACGTCGAACAGCACGCCCGGTTCGGCCTCGATGCGGCAGGCCGTGCGGTCGGGCTCCTCGCCCTGCCTCCGCGCACGATTCATCCCCTCGGTCCGCGCCAGCCGCGCGCGGAGCGAGCCGACGGGGCGGGGCTCCGACTCCATGGCCGCTCGAATCCCCTGCGAGATCCGATCCGCGTACCAATCCAGCCACTTGGACCGGTAGGTGGCGATGCCCGGAACCGGGATCGTCATCCTCTCGTTCAGCATCTGGCTGTCCGGCGCGCAGTGGGTGTGCGTGGCGCTCAGCACGACGTCGGTGCCCGTGGGAGCCGCCTTGCGGACCCTCGACACGAGGCTCTCCGGAATCGTGAGCGTTTCCACCGCGACCCAAGCCAGCCGGCGCCCGCCGGCCTCCAGCACCAGGGTCCGCGCGACCAGGCCCGGTCCCCCGGCCTCGAACGGGGCCGACCTGCGCTCGGTGTAGCCGCCCAGGGGCAGCGGCTCGGGCGGAGTCAGGTCGGCGTCGGCGACGCGCACGGTCAGCGTCGCGAGCGCCAGCAAGAGGGCCGTCATACGTCAGTGATAACGCACGGGGGACGAGGCCGGTTCTGCTAAACTCTTGCCTGCGATGAGTTTCACGGTCAAGCTGGACGGGGACGTCGTCTCGGTGGAGCCAGGACGTTCGGCAACCCTGACGATCGAGGTCCGGCGGGCCGCGCCGAAGGCGGAGCCGCTCCCGGCGGACGCCGAGCCGGAGGTCTTCGAGCTGTCCCAAGAGGGTCTCGACCCGGAATGGGTGGCCATCCCGGTCCCGACCTTCCAGCTGGCGGACGACGAGCCGACGACCCTGCGCATGGTCGTCACGCCACCGAGAACGAGCGAGAGCTTCGCCGGCAGCTACCCCTTCGTGGTGCGGGTGCGCTCCTTGGCCACCGGGGAGGCGCGAACGTGCCAGGCGATGCTCGAGGTCGCGCCGTTCCACCACCTGAGCGCGGACATCGACCCGAAGCGCGGCTCCGTGTCGCCCACGCGCCGCACCGACGGATTCGAGCTGACGCTGGCCAACCTCGGCAACACCGAACAGACGCTCGTGCTCGGGTATTCGGACCCTGAGGACGAGTGCGTGCTGAGCTTCGCGACCGACCAGGTCGTGCTCGGACCGGGCCAGCAGAGGCGCATCCCGTTCGAGGCCGGCCTGCGTCGGACGCCGGCGTTCGGCGGCGTTCAGCTCTTCGCGTTCTCCGTGACCGCAAGGAGCGTCTCCCAGCCGGCCGTGGCCTGCTCGGCCCAGGCGCAGCTGGAGCGCCGTCCGTTGGTTTCCACGGCCGGCCTCGTCGCTCTGCTGCTCCTCGCCCTGCTAGGCTCCGCCTGGTGGGCTCTTCGGCCGCGGGAGCCGCAGGCGCGCGTCACGCTGGAAAGCGCCAGCATCGTTCGCGATTCGCCGCTCGTGGTGCAGTGGCGGCTGGACAGCGCGGACAGCCTCAAGATCACCGTGGGAGACGAGGAGCGCGTCGTCATGCAGCCGATCGGCACGACGCAGTTCTTCCCCAAGGAGCCGGGCGTGGTGGTGGCCGTCCCCTACCGGGGCTCGCTGCAGGGCCAACGCGTGGAGCTGCCGTTCTTCGTGGAGGAACCGCCAGCCGTCCCGAAGCCCAAGATCGAGCAGTTCTCCATCGAGCCGACGACCGTCGGTCTAGGCCAGCCGCTCGCCGTGCGTTACCGCGCCTCCAACGCCGTGCGGCTCACGCTTTCCCCACCCGGGTTGGACCTGAATCCCAGCGTCCCCGAGGTGGAAATCAAGCCGGAGCGCACCGGCACCATCGAGTACACGCTGGTCGCGATCAACGAGAAGGGTGAGACGGACCGCAAGACCGTCAAGGTCACGGTCGTCGAGGTGAGCCAAGCCAAGATTGTGGCGTTCGCGGCCACGCCGGAGAAGCTCGCCGACGGTCCGGGCGTCGTCCGCCTCGACTGGCAGCTCACCAACGCGGTCCGCGCCGAACTGATCTACAACGGCACGAAGCAGAAGGTGGAGCCGACCGAGGGCACGGTCGAGGTCGAGCTGCAGAAGACAACCACCTTCCGCCTGGTGGCCTACGACTCCGACGGGAAGACGGTCGAGAAGACGATCTCCGTGACGGTCGTCGAACCCCAGCCCCCCGCGGAAGCCCCCTCCGACGCGCTATGAACCAACCCCTCGCCCTCCTCTCCGTCACCGACAAGACCGGCGTCGTCGAATTCGCCAGAGGGCTGGCCGAACTCGGGTTCGAGCTGCTCAGCACCGGCGGGACCGCCCGCGCGATCCGAGACGCCGGCCTGCCGGTCCTAGAGGTCGCCGATCTCACCGGCTTCCCCGAGATGCTGGACGGCCGCGTCAAGACCCTTCATCCGAAGGTCCACGGCGGGCTGCTGGCGGACCTGCGCCTCGAGCGGCACCGGCTGCAGCTCGAGGAGGCCGGAATCCGGCCCATCTCGGTCGTCGCCGTGAACCTGTACCGGTTCGAGGAGACCGTGACCGGGCCGCACTCCCCCGAAGAGGCCGTCGAGTCGATCGATATCGGAGGACCCGCGATGATCCGGGCGGCCGCCAAGAACCACGCGAACGTCGCCGTCGTGGTGGACCCGGCCGACTACCCGGCCGTGCTGGAGGCCCTGCGCGGGAACCGGCTCGAGGGAATGCGCAGGAGCCTCGCGGCCAAGGCGTTCCGCCACACGGCGTTCTACGACTCCCTCGTGTCGCGCTACCTGTCCGGCGGCGGCGACCTGTTTCCCGAGACGCTGACGCTCGGGGCGCGCCTCTCGCGCCTCCTTAGGTACGGTGAGAACCCCCACCAAGCGGCCGCGCTGTACGTCGACCCGCTCGCCGCGCCGGGCATCGCCCAGGCCCGCCAGCTTTGGGGCGCCGAGATCAGCTACAACAACCTGCTGGACGCCGACGCGGCCTGGGAGCTGGTCACCGACCTGCCGAGGGGCTCCGTGGCCATCATCAAGCACGGGAACCCCTGCGGGGCGGCCTTCCACGAGGATCCGGCCGAGGCGTACCGTCTCGCCCGTGCCTCCGATCCCGTGTCCGCCTTCGGCGGCATCGCGGCCTGCCACGGGCCTCTGACCCGCGCCGCCGCGGAGGCGATGTGCGAGAAGGGCAACTTCCTGGAGGTCGTCATCGCCGAGAGCGTGGAACCGGAGGCCCTGAGCGTGTTCCAAGCCCGCAGCGGGTGGGGCCAGAACGTGCGCATTCTGGAGGCGCCTCTGCCGCCCGACGGGCCGGAGCTGCGTCCGCGGGCGATCCGCGGCGGCTGGCTGGTGCAGGAGACCGACGAGGAGCCCGCAGCCGAGTGGCGCGTCGTGACCAGGAGGCAACCGACCGCGGAACAGATGGCGGCTCTCCGGTTCCAGTGGACGGTGGTCCGCCACGTGAAGTCGAACGCGATCGTGGTGGGCACGGCCGACCGGTTGCTCGGCGTGGGCACCGGGCAGATGAACCGCGTGCAGTCCGTGCGTCTGGCCCTCGAGCAGGCCGGGGAGGCGGCGTCCGGCGCGGTGTTGGCCAGCGACGCGTTCTTCCCGTTCCCCGACAGCGTGCAAACGGCGGCCGGAGCCGGCATCGCGGCGATCGTGCAGCCGGGCGGCAGCAAGAAGGATTCCGACGTCGTCGCGGCCGCCGACGACCTCGGCATCGCGATGGTGTTCACCGGCGTCCGGCACTTCCGACACTGAGGCGGTAACCGGCCGGACCGGTGGGAGCGTCATAATCCAACAGCGGAGTGTCCAGCGTGAAGAACACGAACGACCTGATCCTGGTGATCGTCGCGGTGCTCGTTGCCGGAATCGGCATCACCGCGGTGATCATGACCAAGCCGAACCCCGTCAAGCCCGCGGACCCCGAGATGCCGGTTCTGAACGCTCCGGCGTTGCCGGCGGTCACCGTGGCCCGGACCAACGGCCTCGGAGGCGGCAACCGAACCGGGTTCGGCGGAATGGGAGCCGGCGGGCCGATGATGGGCCCTCCGGGGATGGGCGGCCCCATGATGGGCCCTCCCGGCATGGGCGGCGGGCGTCCGATGGGACCCATGATGGGCCCTCCGGGCGGCATCAGCACCGGCATGGCCGGCGGACAGCCGACCGTGGGTCCTGCGGGAGCGGGGCGCAAGGGCGGCGGCGCGATGGGGCTGTAATCCCGCGGGAGTCGCCGGGTCGGGCGGTTCGGGCGTCGTTGCGCCCGAACCGCCCTTTCGTTCAAAATGGGACCCAGCCGCCCGGCGAAGCGTGACCCATGCCCGCACCCACCGTCCTCAACGTAGGCTTCTACAACTATGTGCTGACCGACAAGATCGTCGCGCTGGTCAGCAGCGAGTCCGCGCCCATGCGCCGCCTCGTGCAGGCCTACCGCAAGGCGGGCAACCTCATCGACGCCACCCAGGGCCGACGCACCAAGTCGATCATCTTCACGACCGGCGGAACGATCGTGCTCTCGGCCATCTCGCAGGAGACCCTCGCCAAGCGACTGATGACCGGGGAGTGGGTGGGCGATGAGGAGTAACGGGCACGGCGGTCTGAAGCACTTCCTCGCCCGCTTCGGCCTGGACATCGGCATCGATCTCGGCACCGCCAACACGCTCGTCCACGTCGCCGGCCGCGGGATCCTTCTGCGCGAGCCGAGCGTGGTGGCCATCAACAAGGACACCGGGGAGGTGATGGCCGTGGGCGAGGAGGCCCGGCGCATGCTGGGCCGCACTCCCGCGAACATCGTGGCCATCCGGCCGCTGAAGGACGGGGTGATCGCCGATTACAACCAGACCGAGGCCATGCTGCGGCACTTCATCGGCAAGGTGGCCCGCCGGGTGCTGTTCCGCCGCACGGTCGTCGTCGGCATCCCCAGCGGCGTCACGGAGGTCGAGCGCCGCGCCGTGATCGAGGCCGCCCGCCGGGCCGGCGCCACGCAGGCCTACGTGATCGAGGAGCCGATGGCCGCGGCGATCGGCGCCGGGCTGCCCATCGAAGAGCCGGTCGGATCCATGATCGTCGACATCGGCGGCGGCACCACCGAGGTGGCGGTCATCTCGCTCGCCGGCATCGTCCACAGCAAGTCCATCCGCGTGGCCGGGGACGAGATCGACGAGGCCATCGCGGCCTACGTCCGCCGCGCCTACAACCTGTACATCGGCGAGCGCACCGCGGAGCAGGCGAAGATCGAGATCGGCAGCGCCTACGCCCTCGAGCAGGAGCTCGAGATGGAGGTGAAGGGTCGGGATCTAGTGTCGGGGCTGCCCCGCAGCGCGGTGATCCGGAGCGAGGAGATCCGCATGGCCATCGCCGAGCCGCTCAACGCGATCGTCGACGCGGTGAAGAACACGCTCGAGAACACGCCGCCCGAGCTCGCCGCCGACGCCATGAACCACGGCATCGTGCTGGCGGGCGGGGGCGCGCTGCTCCGCGGCATCGATCGGTTGATCTCCGAGGAGACCGCCATGCCCGTGATCATCGCGAACGACCCCCTGAGCTGCGTGGCGATCGGCACGGGGAAGGTCGTCGAGGCGCTGCACGAGAACCCGCTGATGCGGCGGATGCTCGAGAAATCCTCCAAGACTTGAGACGGCGTCCCTCCCGAGACTGGCTCTGGCTCCTGGCGCTGCTCGCTCTGAGCGGGTTGCTCGGATCCGCCCAGCGGTCCGCGGCGGCCGGCGGGTCGCAGCCCTGGTTCGCGGGTGCCGTTCGGAGCGCCCTGATCCCGGTGGCCGGCGCCATCGCGAACCTTCTGGACGCGCGCGACGCCTACCTCTTTTCGTTCGTCTCGGCGGGCGAGGTGCGCCGGCTGCGTGCCGAGAACGCCCGTCTCCGACTCGCCGCGGCCCTGTACGAGGAGCGGCTGGCCGAACTCGCCGGCGAGGTGGATTCCTTGCGCCGCCTGATGCGCCTGCCGAAGCTGCCCGGCAGGAGCCGCGTCGCCGCGGACGTGGTCGCGTCGTTCCCCTCGGAGAACCGCCTGCTGCTCTCCGTGGGAGGGAACGACGGCGTGCGGCAGGGGATGCCCGTCGTCGACGGCAACGCGCTCGTCGGCGTGGTGCGCGACGTCTCCCCGAACTCCTGCACCGTGGAGATGGTGTCGTCGCCGTCGCTCCGCATCGGGGCCATGGCCCTGCGCAACCCGCCGGCCGCCGGGCTGCTCCGAGGCGAGTCGCCCACCAAGCTGATTCTCGAGTTCTTGGACTTCAACGTGCCCGTCGGCAACAACGACCTCGTCGTGACCTCCGGGTACTCCGAGCGCATCCCGCGGGGCATCCCGATCGGTCGGATCTTCCAGCTGGAGGAGAGCCGCGAGTTCGGCTCCCGGCGCTCGCAGGTCTTCCCCCTGGCCAATCTGGGGACCGTTCGCGAGGTGTGGGTGCTGCAATGAGGGAGCGGGGCGGTCTGACCGGATGGGGCGGCGTTCTCGTGGCGGCTGTGCTGCTCGGCCTCGCGGCTGCGATGCAGGGACAGGCCCGCCGCCTGGCGGTGTTCGGCGCCGAGGCGGACTACCCGCTGCTCGTCGCCTGCACGCTCGCGCTGTTCGAAACGAGCCGGGGCGGAGCCGTCCTCGGCTTCCTCGGTGGCTTCCTGCAAGGCTGCATGGCGGGCTTCGGCCTGGGCTACGTCGCGTTCAGTCGGACGATCGCCGGATACCTGGCGGCACGCTCGAGGGAGTGGATCGGTCCGGGTCTTCCGACGGCCGTGGGCGTGGTCTTCGCCTGCACGGCGATCGCGCACCTCCTCGAGCTGTTCCTACCCCCGGCCAAAGCGGTTTTTCCTTCGCTTGGGGATACAATCGGCACAGCGACGTACAACGGTGTTCTCGCGATCCCCTTGTATGCGCTACTGAATCGATTCTTCAAGCCGGCGAAGCCCTGAGGGTCCGTCGTCGGAAGAATCCAGGAAACGCATCATGAGCCAACATACGAACGTTCTCGCCATGGCGCGGCAGCAGCTCGCCGTCGCCGCCAAGCATCTCGATCTGGACGACGGCCTCCACGCCGTGCTCGCCCAGCCCAAGCGACAGCTCATCGTCAACTTCCCCGTCGTGATGGACGACGGCTCGGTGCAGGTGTTCACCGGCTTCCGCGTGCAGCACAACATCACCCGCGGCCCGTCCAAGGGCGGCATCCGCTACCATCCTGAGGTCGATCTCGACGAGACGACCGCGCTGGCCATGTGGATGACGTGGAAGTGCGCGGTCGTCAACATCCCTTACGGCGGCGCCAAGGGCTCGGTGCGGGTGAACAAGAAGCTCCTCTCCCGCCGTGAGCTCGAGAAGCTCACCCGGCGGTTCGCCACCGAGATCAACATCCTCGTGGGAGAGCGCAGCGACATCCCCGCGCCCGACGTCGGGACGGACGCCGAGGTGATGGCCTGGATCATGGACACCTACTCGATGGCCGCCGGCTACACCACGCCGGGAGTGGTGACCGGCAAGCCGCTGGCGCTCGGCGGCTCCGAGGGCCGCGTGGAGGCCACCGGAAGGGGCGTGGTGGTGGCGATGGAGGAGGCCGCCAAGCAGATCGGCATGAACCTCCAGGGAGCCCGGGTCGTCGTCCAAGGGTTCGGCAACGTCGGGTCGGTGGCCGCGCTGCTCGCCGAAGAGGGCGGGGCTACGGTGATCGGCATCAGCGACGTCGACGGAGGCTGCTACAACCCCAAGGGCCTACCGATCCGAGAAATCCTCCAGAACCATATCGCCAGGGGTAGGCGGCTGGCCGAGTACAAGGAGTGCGAGCGCATCACCAACGAGGAGCTGCTGGAGCTGGAGTGCGATGTGCTCATCCCCGCCGCGCTCTCCGCCCAGATCACCGCCCAGAACGCCGACCGTCTGCGAACGAGGCTGATCGTGGAGGGAGCCAACGGCCCGACGACCCCGGAGGCCGACCAGATCCTGGGCGACAAGGGGGTGCTGATCGTTCCCGACATCCTGGCCAACGCCGGCGGCGTCGTGGTGAGCTACTTCGAGTGGGTGCAGGACCTGCAGAACTTCTTCTGGGAGGAGAATGAGGTCAACGTGCGCCTCACCAAGATCATGCGCAGCTCCTACGCGGCCGTGCACCAGGTGATGCAGCGCCACAAGACCGACATGCGCACCGCCGCGTACATCATCGGGGTGCAGAGGGTCGCCGACGCCACCCGCATCCGGGGCATCTTCCCGTAGTCCATCCCTCCGGCGGGACTTTCGCCCCCGGCCTAGCGCCGGGGGCTGTCTTTTTCTGGGAACCGCCTCCTTCGGTCGCCGCCCCGAAACCGCAGAAAGTCCCCTCTTCACGACCAAAAGAGAGTAGGATGGAATTGTCTACAAGCGACTATGTGACATGGGCGTCCTGGTTGATGGCTTGAAGGAGAAAACACTATGGTTCGAATCGGCAAATTTGCCAGACTGATCGCGCTCTCCGGAGCGGCGGTCTGCGCCACGTCCGGCCACTCGTGGTCGGCCCTGTTCGTGGGAGGCGCGACGGCACCTTCCGGCAACACCCTTGCGGCGACCGCGTTGTTCCAGACGCGCCAGGTCGGGTCCAGCTGGTTCCTGGACGTCCTGCTGGCGAACGCCTCGACGGACACCAGCGGCCTCACCCACGCGGACGTCCTGACCGGGCTGTTCTTCTCGTTCGGCTCGCCCGTCTCGCTCACGCCGCTCTCCGCGTCGTTGCCGAGCGGCAGCGTGGTATGGGACGGTGGCTCGGTGGTCAGCGGCCACACATCGAACGTCGGCGGGGAGTGGGCCTACGCCACCGGCCTGACCGTAGGCTCCGACTCGGGTCTGCACGGCATCGGTAGCGCCGGCTACGGGCTCTTCGGACCGGCCGACCGCTTCGACACCGGGCAGAACCTCTCCGGCCCAACCGATCCGAACGGCCTCCAGTACGGCATCCTCCCGGCGATCTCGAGCTGGCCGAGCGGCTGGAACCCGACCTTGGACGATGACCCCCTCATCTCGAACGCAGTGCTCTTCACGTTCGGCACGGGCGGCTCCGAGCTCGCTGTGATGCCGAACGCCGTCTGGGCCCAGTACGGCACGAACCTCAACGACCCGCGGTTCCGCATGACGAGCGACGATATCCCGCCGGAGGGCGTCGTGCCCGAGCCGGCTACGCTGTCGTTGGCGGCTGCCGCCGTCGCCACCGCCTTCTGGCGCAAGCGCCGACGTTGATTCTGCGATCCTCTCGCAGGGTGCGGGCCGCGGGTCAACCGCGGCCCGCACCCGTTTTTGTGCTGGATTGGGGAGCGAGGCAAGGTCCGTTGGTCCCCTCGCGCCGTCTTTGGCAGGAACCTTGCATCCCTAGATCTGGACCAACTCGCAAGGCTGCAACGCGCCGCCTCCTGCAGAAGGCCTCACCATCATGACCAGAACACTCCTTCGGATACTCCCCTTGACGGCCATGGCGGCCCTCGCCGCCGCCTCCCACGCATGGACGGCCCTGTTCCTCGGGGCCGGCGTCTCGCCAGACACGGGCAACTCCCTCTCTGCGAAGGCCACCTTCCAGACCCGACAGTCCGGTGGGGACTGGTTCTTGGACGTCGTCCTGACCAACACCTCCCTCGACGCGAGCGGCCTTCAGCCGGCGGACGTCCTCACGGGCCTCTTCTGGACCTCGCCGGGTTCGGCCACTCTGGCGCCGGTCTCGGCATCCCTCGACGGCTCCCCGGTATGGCACAACGGCTCGGTCGTCGCCGGCCATCCCGACAACGTCGGCGGCGAGTGGGCCTTCCGGTCTGGCCTGGCCTACCGCTCGTCGACCGGGGTGTTCGGCGCATCCTCCGCGGGGCTCGCGCTGTTCGGCCCCTTCGACCGCTTCGACCCGGCTCAGAACCTCGCAGGCCCGACGGGCGTGGGAGGCTTGGAGTACGGCCTGCTGCCGAGCCTCGGGGCATGGCCGACCGACGCATCCGCGCCTGTGGCCGCCTCCCCGCTCACCTCGGGCGGGCTGAAGCTCGTCTTCTGGACCGGCTCCACCGAGCTTCCTGCGCCACCCTCGGCGGTCTGGGCGCAATATGGCACGAGCCTCACGGAGCCCTATCTCCAGCTCACGGGAGGGTTGATCCAGCCACAGGGCGTTCCCGTGCCCGAGCCGCTCACCTTGGGTCTGACGGGCGCGGCCTTGGCGGTTGCGCTCCGGCGGAGGCTAGCCCGGCGCTGAGCCTCCCGCCCAAAGCGAGGCGGGTCCGCGCCGTTCG
>CALGMO010000121.1 GCA_937961665.1 uncultured Fimbriimonadaceae bacterium | reverse complement strand
CCTTGGCGAGCGCGAAGTACCAGATGGCCGCCGAGATCAGGATGAGGATCACCGGCCAGAGGAGGACGTCGACCGGGCTGCTGGGCAAGTTCTCCATGGTTCCCTACCGGCCGCGGCGATCCGTCGCCCTACAGCTCGATGCGCTTGCCGCCCGAGTCGCCCTCGGTTCCTTGGGCGATGCGCTTGACGAAGGTCACCAGCTCCATCGGGTTGAACGGCTTCGTCAGGTACATGTCCGCGCCGTAGTGGTAGCCCTCGAAGACGTCCTTGTCCTGCGCTTTGGCCGTCAGCATGATGACCGGCAGGTTCTCCGTCTCGGGCTCGCGCCGGATCGACTTGAGCACCTCGAAGCCGTCCATGTACGGCATCATGACGTCCAGGACCACGATGTCCGGCTTCTCGGACCGGATCTTCTCAAGGCCCTCCTTTCCGTCGAAGGCCGTGACAACCTGGTAACCCTGGCGCTCCAGGTTGACCTGGATCAGTCGCACGATGTGCCTCTCATCGTCGCAAACGAGAACTTTCAGCGGCATTCCTCACTCCTGACAAGGCGCGCAGAACCCCGGGCTGCGGCTCTCCCGAAGGCGCCCATTCCGGTTGATGCTACCTGATCGGCAGGGGCAAGTCAACCGCAGGCTGGGCCGGCGGCCGCCTCTCGGGTAACATCCCCGACCGTGAAGCTGTGCCGTTTCGAGCTGTCCTCCCAGCCCGGCGTGGCGCGCTCGGGCATCGTGTACGGAGGCAAGGTCTACGAGACGGACGGCGCCCAGCCGATCGCCGTGTACGACTGGAACCAGGCGCGGCTGCTCAACCCCCTCGGGTCGCCTCCCAGCGTGCGATTGTTCGACCTCGGTCAGGCGGGCGCCTTCTCCGGAGGAGAGGGACATCTCCCGTTCTTCTACCTGAACCCAGCCTCCTGCGTCGAGCCGTTCGGGGTCGTCCGCCTGCCGTCGTTCTCCCCCCGGCTCCGTGTCTGGCCGTGCCTGGCCTTCGCTGTGGCCACCGAGGCCTTCCAGGCCGACGTCGACACCGCCGCGGAGGTTCCCCTCGGGCTCACCCTCGGGGTGGCTCTGCGCCACGGCGGCCCCGGGCAGGGCGAACCGATGAGCGGTCGGCTGCTCGACGCCGGCTTCGCGTTCGGGCCGGTGCTCACGACCCTCGACGAGCTGGAGGAGACGATCGTCGGCGACGCCGAGGGCCCGATCTACAAGCTCACCATCGTCGCGAGGGTGAACGGCCAGACCGAGCAGACGTGGGTCACCGACGACATCCCGGCCACCGTCGCGCAGATGGTCTCGTACGCCTCGCACTCCGCCCGACTGAAGCCCGGCGACCTCTTCCTAGCCACCATGGGCCCGCTCGAGACGCATGTTGAGCACGGCGACGAGATCCAGGTCGCCTGCGACCGGCTCGGAGCGCTGCACATCGCCGTCAGCTGAACCGCCATGCCCCACCCGCAATCCACCACCCTGCCCAACGGCGTCCGCGTGTTCGCGGAACGCATCGACCACGTCCGCTCCGTCGCCGTCGGCGTCTGGTGCCACACCGGAAGCCAGAACGAGCTGCCCGGAGAGTTCGGCAGCGCCCACCTGTTCGAGCACATGGCCTTCAAGGGCACGCCGTCCCGCTCCGCCAAGGACATCGTCGACTCGATCGAGGGACGAGGCGGCTCGCTCAACGCGATGACCGACAAGGAGGCAACCTGCTTCTACGCCCGCGTCCTGCCCGACGACCTGACCAACGCCCTCGAGGTCCTGACCGACATGGTCTTCCACGCCAAGGTCGACGAGCAGGACCTCCAGCTGGAGAAGGGCGTCATCGTCGAGGAGATCCGCCAGATCCACGACGAGCCGAGCGATCGGGTCCACGAGGTCCATTGCGAGCGCTGCTGGCAGGAGCATCCGCTGGGCAGGCCGGTCAGCGGCACGGCCGAGTCGGTGCTCGCAACCACCCGCGACGGGCTGCTCGGCTTCGTCCGGCGCCGGTACACCGGCCCGAATCTCCTGCTCAGCGTCGCCGGATACTGCGACCCTGAGCAGGTCTTCCGCGACGCCGAGCGGCTGTTCTCCGAGGCGCCGCCGAATCCCGCCGAGCCGAAGCCGGAGCCGCCCGCCTACAGCCCCCACCGCACCTTCCTGACCGACGACACCGAGCAGGTCCACTTCTGCATCGGCGGTCCCGGCGTGTCCGTCTACGACGAGGACCTGCACGCCGTCGGAGTCTTCGACGCCATCCTCGGGGGCGGCATGAGCAGCCGCCTCTTCCAGGAGGTCCGGGAGAAGCGCGGGCTCGCCTACACCATCGGAAGCTACTCCGCGTCGCTGGGCTCGGGCGGCCTGACCGTCGTGTACGGCGACACCAGTCCCGAAAAGTGGCCCGAGGTTCAGAAGGTCGTGCTGGACGTGCTGGGCGAGCTCACGACCGCCGGGCCCTCCGAGGAGGAGCTGGAACGGGCCAAGCGACAGATCTACGGACACATGGTGATCAGCCTCGAGGGCATGAACCAGAGAATGTCGCGGATCGCGCGGAACAACCTGCTGTTCGGTCGAACCATCCCCATGGACGAGACGCTGGAGAAGGTGCGGGCCGTGACCGTGGACGACCTGCTGCGAGCGGGCAGACGCGTCTTCCCGCTCGACGCTCTCTCAGTGACGGCGATCGGCCCGGTGGGAGAAGACTGAGCCATGGGCGACCGGCGCACCAAGAACGACCGCCTGCTGGCGCTCTCCGAGAGCCTGCTGAAGTCCCTTGGGCGTTGCGAATCGGAGGAGGAGCTGCTCTCCGAGGCCATGTGGGCCCTCAAGACCGCGGTCGACGCGGACACCTGCGAGGTTCTGCTGGAGTACGAGCCCGGAAGGCTGGTTCTGCGGGCCAGCACGTGCGCTCCGGAGCTGGTCGGGCACCTGCGTCTGGGACCCGGCGTCGGCCTGTCCGGCAAAGCGTTCGAGATTCAGCAGCCGATCTTCGTCTCGCGGGCCATCGGCTCCCATCCGTGGTACGCCAAGTACCCGGGGATGGACGACCAGCCCTGGGAGAGCGGCGCCGCGCTCCCGATCCAAGTCGCCGGCCGACCCGAGGGCGTGGTGCTGGTGCGGCGGCTGGTGCCCTGGGCGTTCTCGGCCGACCAGAGGGAGTTCATCCTACGCGCCGCGACGCTGGTGGAGACCGCCTTGGGCGGCTTCCGGCACCCTTACCAGGCCGGCGCGAAGGTCAACCGCCTCGGCGCGCTCAGCGAGGTCGCCAAGACCATCACCACCAGCCCGTACGTCGACGAGATCCTGCAGCTGCTCGTCAACCTCACGGCGCAGCAGTTCAACTACCGCGTCTGCACCGTCCGGCTGCTGGACGAGCGGACCAACGAGCTCGTGCTGCGCGCCACCCAGGCTCCGGCCAAGGCCTACCAGCGGAAGCGGGCGATCAAGCTGGGCGAGAGCATCGCGGGACGCGCCATCGCCGAGAACAGGCCCGTCATCGTGCCGAACGTCCTGGACGATGAGGAGTACATCGGTCACGACCTCGCCAAGGAGCAGGGCCTGATGTCGATGATCTGCGTGCCCCTCACGATCCAGGACCGCGCGGTCGGCGTGCTGAGCTGCTACACCAGCGAGATCCGAGACTTCACCGAGGACGAGATCAAGGCGCTGGAGACGCTCGCCAAGCAGGCCGCCGTCAGCATCGAGCACGCCAAGCTCCAGGTTCGCTCGACGCTGATGCAGGAGATGCACCACCGCGTCAAGAACAACCTGCAGCAGGTCGCCAGCCTCCTCCGTCTCCAGATGCGCACCTCCGACTACAAGTCGCTGGAGGATGCGCTCAACGACTCGCTCTCCCGCGTGCTCGCCATCGCCTCCGTCCACGATCTCCTCAGCCGGGAGGACCTCGATCGCGTCGGCATCCGATCCATCGCCGAAACGCTGGTCATGCACCAGCAGCACTCGTTCGTTCTCCCCGACCGGGTAATCCGTTTCCAAGTTCGCGGAGACGACGTGCGGCTGAACATGACGCAGGCCACCCAGGTGGCGCTCGTGCTGAACGAGCTCATCCAGAACGCGATCGAGCACGGGTTCAAGGTCTCGACGGAGGGCGAGATCCACGTCACGATCGAGGAGAAGGACGATCTCGTCTCGGTCTGGGTGGCCAACAGCGGCGACGCCCTTCCGGAAGGGTTCGACATGAGCCAAGCCCGCCACCTTGGCCTCCAGCTGGTCGACAGCATGACCCGCGCGCTCGGGGGTCGGTTCAAGCTCTCCAACATCCTCGGCTGGACGGTCGCCGAGGTCACCTTCCCGCGCGTCGGGGAGTGATCGCTCCGCTCAGTCGACCACCTCGACCGGCACGTCGGGAACCAAGCCGTGCCGCGCGCCCTCGGCGAGGAGCAGGCGGATCGCCCGCACACCCTCCTCGCCCATGTCTCGCGTGCGTTCGTTCACGTACATCCCGACGAAGCGGTCGCTGGTGTCCAAGTCCATTCCGCGCGCGAACTGGAGGGCGTACTCCAGCGCCTTCTCGCGGTTCCGCAGGCCCGCGTCGATGCTCTCCCGCATGCACCGGCTGACCTCCGCCATCAGCCGAGGCCCGAGGTCCTTGCGCACCACGTTGACCCCCAGGGGCAGCGGCAACCCGGTCTTCTCCTTCCACCACGCGCCGAGGTCCACAACCAGGCTGAGGCCTTCCCTGCCGTAGGTCAGCTGGCCCTCGTGGATGATCAATCCGGCGTCGTAGCGACCGGCCTTCACGGCGGGCAGAATCTCGTCGAACGGAACCACCTCGTAGGCCGGACGCGCGCCCGCACCGAAGCGCTCCCTCCAGAGGAGGTTCAGCTCGAGGAACGCCGACGTCAGCTCGCCCGGTACCGCGATGGTCCGTCCCTGCAGGGCCTCGAGGGGGAGCGCCTCCCGGGCGATCACCATCGGGCCGTAACCCTCGCCGAACGACCCGCCGTGCCTCAGCAGCGCGTACCGATCCGCCACCCGCGCGAAGGCGTGCACCGAAACCGCCGTGGTCTCCAGCCGGCCCTCCAACGCCCACTCGTTGAGGGTCTGGATGTCCCGCAGGATGTGTTCGAACTCGAGTTCGGTCTGGACCTGCCCCGTGGCCAGCCCCCAGAACATGAACGCATCGTCGCTGTCGGGGCTGTGGCCGAGTCGGATCCTCATGCCCCAAGGTTACCTGCAGCCTCCGGGCGCGATGGATAATAGGGCCGGATGCCGCGCAAGCCCACTCTCAGCCCCAGCAAGATCTCCACGTACCTGGCCTGCCCTTCCAAGTACCGATGGACCTACGTGGACGAGCGCGGCAGGTGGTACATCCGCGCCAAGAGCTACTTCAGTTTCGGCACGACGCTCCACAAAGTCCTGCAGAGGTTCCACGATGCGCGGGACGCCGGAGTCCAGACGGTCGGCCAGGCGCTGGCCGCGTACGAGGAGAGCTGGATCGACGCCGGCTTCGAATCGCCCGAGGCCATGGCCCAAGCCTTCGCCGAGGGCAAGGAGATCGTCGAGCAGCACGTGCGGAGGGAGATCGAGCGCCCACCCGAAGCACGAACCATCGCCGTCGAGAAGCTTCTGCGCGCCGATCTCGGCGACTTCGTCCTGATCGGCCGGATCGACCGTCTGGACGAATACCCGGACGGCACCCTGGAGATCGTGGACTACAAGTCGGGCCGCGAGGCGACGTCCGATGAGGAGGTCGCCTCCGATCTCGCCATGTGCTGCTACCAGCTGCTCGTGCGCGAGCGCTACCCAGGCCGACCGGTGCGCGCGACGATCCTCGCTCTCCGCTCCGGCACGGCGGGCACGGCCTCTCTGACCGACGAGGCGCTTTCGGTCTTCCGAGAGGACTTGGTCGCCATCGGTCGCGAGATCCTGTCCCGCGACTACGAGAACCTCGCTCCCGTGTGGAAGCCGCTCTGCACGAAGTGCGACTTCCTTCCGCTCTGTCGGCGTCACCCCGAGTTCGACGAGCCCGAGGAGCCCTCCAGCTGAGCCTCGGCCAACAGACCGAGCGCCAGCGCCTTCATCTCCTCCAGCGGGGTGGCTCGGGCCTCGGCCAGCCAGGCGTCCACGCTCAGCGGCCTTCCCGTCTTCATGGCCCAGTAGGCCGCCAGCGCGGCTTGGTCGAACGGCTCGATCAGCGTCGGATCGAACCCGGTGAGCGCAAGCGCCCCATCCCGGTAAGGAACAGGCCCCAGCCGCTCCATGACGGCTAGTGCGCGGAGTCGGTCCTGCTCGGTCCAGGCCTCCACGGCCGTACGAAGTCTCCGCCATCCCTCGGGCACCGCCTCCAGCCCGTGCGCCTTGGCCAACAGGATCCGCAGCGCCACGCCGCTCGGGGTGCCCTCCACTCGGCACTCCTGACGGTACGAGAAGCCGTCCTCAACCCTCCAAGTTCGGAACAGGGACCCGCCCTTGCCCGCGCCCAAGGCCGAGGCGACCAGCCACAGCCTGCCCATGCCGCGGTCGGAAAGGTCGGTCCCACGGGCGGTCCAGCGGAAGGCTCGCGGGGGGCCAACGGGAGGGTCCGCGCGCCCCGGCCCGACCAATCCCGGCGGTTCGGCGGGACGAACCCTGGCCCTCCAATCATCCAGGCGCACCTCCAACGCCCGTCTCCCCTCGCCGGGCTGGAAGGGCCCGCCGATGGCGACGGAAACCCGATCCGGCTGGAGGAGCCATGCGGCAAGAGCCACCACGTCGCGCGGAGTCAGAGACCCCCAGTCGGCTGCACGCGGATCCACCGCCCGCTCCCAGAACGACCGGCGACCCTCCTTCGCCCTCCCGATCGCCCTTCCGACCGCCTCGGACGAGAGCATCGGGGATCGCAGGAGGTCCGCGAGGAGGCTGGCAACGACCTTGTGCCGACCCGGCGCCGAGGCCAGTCTCAACAGCAACGCGTCCTCCGTGAGCTCAACCTTCGGCACAACTCCGACGAGCGCTCCTTCGCCCACCCACCGCTGGCGGCCGTATGCCCCGGAGCCCTCCCGAAAAGCCTCGGCCAACGCCCTCGCCGCGGCGACCCCCTTGGGCGACAGCTCGGGAACCCGAACCACCACCGCGGCGCAGACAGCCTTTTGCTCGGGAGCGGCAAGCTCCACGACGGGGAGTCCGTTGCCGAGCACGAGCAGAGCCCAGGATGCGATCACCGCGCCACCCCCGTGAGCGAGTAGCAGTTGTCGGTGCCAAAGCGTTCCAAGCCTCGGCGCACGGCGTTCGCGTCCAAGCCGCGCAGCCGTCGGAGCAGGTCGTCCGGAGCGGAGGCCCGGCCCTGCAGCGCCGCCACCCCGTACCAGAGCCCTGCGCGCAACGGATCCCGCAGCTGGCCCTCCAGCCATTGGGCGGCCCACCGAGCGGCAGCGACGCCGTCCGCAGCCTGCCATCCGTCGAGCGCCCGCCGCCACGCCTCGGCCAGACCGCGCTCCGATCCAACATCACCCACGATGACCAGCGACGGCAGGTCGCTCGGGGTGTACAGCACCCGACCGCCGTCCAGCTTGGACGACAGCAGCAACGCGCCGGCCAGAGCCTCGGCGGTGTCCTCCGAATCCAGCCCCCGCACGGCCGCCGCTCGGTAAGACCCAAGCAGGCCCTCCGCGTTCGCCGACGCCACGGGCCTGGCCTCTCGGAGCAAATCCGGGGGCCGAGGATCGCCCCTCGGCCACGCGATCCTGCGCCGGATCTCGTCGGCCCACTCCTGCTGCCGATCCGGTACGCAGGCCACCAGCACCATGTTGCGGCCCGCGAACAGCGCCGACCAGAGACCGCGGAGCTGCTCCGGCGAGGCCGCGGACATCGCCTGCAAGTCGCCGAACGGATCCAGACCGGCCTCGCCGAATGCCATCTGCCACAGCGCAGCGCCCGCGAGGCTCTCCGGATCGCGCAGAGCCTCCTCCTCGCGCAGAACGCCCAGTTCGCGGCGGATCAGGGCCTCGTCCAGCATCGGAGGCCGCAGCAGCTCCGCCACAGCCGCCACCAGTGCGCCCATCGCCTTGGCGGGGCCCCAGACCCGAAAGTGCGAAGCGTCCCGGTAGGTGTCGGCGGTCAGGCCACCCCCGACAGCCTCCAGCCGTCGGTCGAGACCGCGA
>CALGMO010000120.1 GCA_937961665.1 uncultured Fimbriimonadaceae bacterium | reverse complement strand
GCACGTCGAGGCGGCTCGCCGGCTGGCCCGGGCGGTTCGAATCGAGAGGAGCTAGGACTCGTCGAACAGCTCGTCGATCATCCTCAGGACCTCCTCCTCCGTGCGTTGCTCATAGTCCGGTTCGACGGCCATGCCGAGCTTCTTCCGGAGCTTGGCGAACACCAGGCCGTCGCGGACCTTGCAGGCGGCGACGCCCAGGGTGTGGCCCCAGACGGCGACGGGAACGACCCTCATTCGGATCCACTCCTCCTTCGGCAGCATGCGCGCGACCTCCTTCGGCGTCTTGGCACCGCCCTCCGGCTCGGGCCGGCTGAGGCGCTCGCTGGCGCGCACGGCGTAGTATTCCTCCGAGCTGTAGGCCTGGGCGCTGGACTCGAGGAACAGCCGGCGCGAGTAGGCCCTCTTCCGGGAGAAGTGCGCCTCCTCCTCGGTGTACCAGCGGGAAAGCCGGTCGGTCTCCTCGATCAGCTGGTCCAGCGTCCGCAGGGAGTCCCGCAGCAGCTCGTCGCCGGCCAGCGGGTGGGCGGCGATCCGCTCGCGGAGCGCCCTGGCCTCCTCGTGGAGAGCCTGCGCGGCCTGCTGGGAGTTCAGGTCGAGGCTGCGGCCCATGAGCTCGCTGGCCTGCTGGGCGAGCAGGTGTGCGGTCGCCTGGGGCTCCACGGTGGCCTCCTCCGGCAGGGGCAGCGTCAGGCTGTGGCGCTCGCCCGTCTTGGCGTCCGTGTAGCGGATTTCGAGAGAGCGGAGGGAGGCGGGAGGCGCGACGGCCACACGGTGGCGGACCTCGCCGTCCACCATCCGAAGGACGGTCAGCGACCCGCCGGTCCACGCGACCTCCAGGTCCGTGATCGCGGTGGACAGCATCAAGAACCGCTCGTGCGAGAACGCGTCGCTTATCGATGCGGCGGTCCGGGCGAAGTAGTGCGCCCCGCGCCCGGCCTCGGCCATCTGGGCCATCAGGCGCTCGTCGTAATCGGTGCCGATGCCGATCGTGGTGGTGGTGACGCCCAGCTCCCGCACGGCTCGCTCGGCCTCCAGGGCGAGGCTCGCCGCGTCCGTGAAGCGGCCCACGTTCGCCAGGCCGTCGGAGAGCAGCACCACGTGGCCCCCTCCGGGGAGCAGGCGCACGCCCTGCAGCCACCCGCCGTGCAGGTTGGTGCTCCCCCCGCAGTGCACGCGGCGCACGGTCTGGATCGTCTCCTCGGTGGGCTCGGCCAGGCCCTGCAGGACCTCGACCTCGTCGTCGTAGATCACGATGCCTACCCGGTCTCCCTCGCTCAGCGAGTCGACCATGTCGATCGCGGACTGCTTGGCGATCTCCAGCTTCTGGCCGGACATCGAGCCGCTGCGGTCGATGACGAGGGCGAGCTGCAGAGGGACCGCCGGGTCGACGTCGGAGCGGTTGATCGCCTCGAAGCGCAGAAGAAGCAGGCGCTCGTCGTTCTCCTCGTGAAGGAGCGCCTCCACAATGAGGTGTTCGTTGGAAACTCTGGTCGGATTCATCTTGGACTCCTTGGCAGACCTCCGATTGCACTTCGGGGCTGCTTCGAGGGCCTCTTCTGACCAGGGCGCCGTTTTCCACCGGGGAGACCGGGGCCGCGCCGGGCCGGGAGTATAATCCGCTTCGGACTGGCGGATCGTCTAATGGTAGGACAGCGGTTTTTGGTGCCGCACGTCTAGGTTCGAATCCTAGTCCGCCAGCCACCCCCCTGCCTCGCGCCGACGGCCCCGGAGTGCGTCGCCGCAGGGCATCGGGCCCTCACGGCAGCGGCCTTTCGACGGCCCGATCCGCTTCCGCCGGGTTGCACACGCGGAGGATGCGCACGCCCCTGGCCTCCACCAGAGCCGCCACGATGGCCGCCCGCTGGGAGCGCCGACGCTGCTCCCAGCCCCAGTCCAAGAATAGGACCCACGCGGCCGAGCGCAGGCAGCCCGCGGCGGGAGCGTCGGTGAAGCCCTCGACGTCCAGGCCCCTGCAACGCAGCCGGTCGGCGTAGGGCGCCACGCGATCGCTCCTCGGACCGATCAGCACCACGGGTTCGACCGGCGCGCGGCCGTCGTCCTCTGCCCTCCTCGATGCCGTGGAATCCAAACGAGCGGGTCCCCCAAGCCATTATGGGCGACCCGCTCGGCCCGCCGCGTCCCCACCCCGCGGTCAGGGCGCAGGAAGGAGCACGATCTTGCGGAGGTTCATCAGGGCGTTGCCGCGGAAGCGCACCGGCTTCACCGTCAGCGTGCGGTCGCCCTTCTTCAGGGTCAGCGTGCCGGAGAGCGTCAGCGTGTCGAACTTGCGCCACGAGCCGGTGTCGCCCGTGGTTCCTCCGAGGCGCTGGCCGTCGTCGGTCGACAACTCGAAGGCTCCGCCGGCCTGGTCCGGCGGGCAGGCGTACTCGAGCTGCACGCGGTAGATCTCCGTCTTCGGCACGCGCACCGTCCATTCGACGGCGTCGCCCAGCTCCATCCATCCGCCGACGTTCGGCACGCCGTCGATCGTCTCCACGAACGCGCGCGTACCGCGGATCACGGCATCCGCGGCCAGCAGCGTGGCGCGGCCCTGCGGGTCGACCGACAGCGGCTGCACGGTCCTCTCGACCAGGATCGGCCCGGCGTACTGGACCTCAACCACGATCGGCAGGTCCTCCAGCCCTTCGGCGACCTTGGGCTTGGAAGGGACCTGAACCAGCGTCGCGGGCCCGGCCTCGGTGGCCACGTTCTGGGCGGAAACCTTCACCCGCGAGCCGAGCACGCGCGCCTTGATCGGTGCGGTCTGCACTCCCGGCAGCAGGAAGCGGCCGCCTTCGGGCCACGAGAAAGCGTGCACGTACAGCGTCGTGCCCTTGCGGGTGACGCGACCGTCGAACGGCAGCTTGCCCAGCGGGCTCTTCGTCGTTCCGTAGATCGCTGGGCCGTTGACCTTCATCCAGCGCCCGATCTGCTCCAGCCGCTCGACCGACGGCTGGGGAATCTCGCCCAGCTCCGTGGGACCCACGTTCAGCAGGAAGTTGCCACCCTTGCTGGCGATGTCGCACAGCTTGTGCACCAGATCCTGCGTGGACTTCCAGTTGTTGTCCCGCCGGCTGTACCCCCAGTTGTCGTTCATGGTCATGCAGGTCTCCCAAAGCCGGCCGCCGGGCATGGCGCCGGCGGGGATGGTCTGCTCGGGGGTGGCGTGGTCCTCGGGAAGGTTGATGCGGTCGTTGATGATCACCCACGGTTGGAGCTTGCGGATCATCGCGACGACCTCCTTGGCGCGGAGCTCCTCGGCGCTGTGCTCCCATCCGCCGTCGAACCAGATGCCTCCGATCCTGCCGTAGCGGGTGAGCAGCTCCGTCAGCTGTCCCTTCATGAAGTCGATGTAGCGGTTGAGGTCGGCGCCCGCAGCCGGACGGGTCTCCGCCTCCCACGGCCTGCGGGGCAGATAGTCCGGGTGGTGCCAGTCCATGATCGAGTGGTAGAAGCAGAGGGTGACGCCGTGCTTGCGGCAGGCTTCGGCCAGCTCCTTCAGCGGGTCGCGTCGGAACGGCGTCCGGCCCGTGATGCTCCAGTCGGACAGCTTGGTGTCCCACATCGCGAAGCCGTCGTGATGCTTGCTGGTGATCACGATGTACTTCATCCCGGCGGCCTTGGCCAGCCGAACCCAGCGGTCGGCGTCGTACTTCACCGGGTTGAACTGCGGCGCGAACTTCTCGTAGTCCGCGACCTGCATCTTGTGCGTCGAGAGGTGCCACTCGCCATCGGCGGGCACGGCGTACACGCCCCAGTGGATGAACATCCCGAACTTGGCCTCGCGCCACCAGGCCGTCCGCGCGGCGAACTCCGCCTCGGTCTCTCCCGTGTTCGGGTTCACCATTAGCGGCTCGTCGACGGGTCCGGCGGCGGCCGCGAAGGCGCCGCACAGCAAGGCAGAGAACAGTCCCATGTCCGGCACTCTTACCCGCTGGCGAGACGCCCGCGCGCCCTTGGCCGCCGGAAGGGTCTGGTATCCTTGGCGTCCATGGGGCTCTGGGCGGCGTTGGCGGCATCGCTGTGGGCCGCCGCCCTCCAGCCGTCGAGGGTGGTGCTGGTGCCCATCGACGACCGTCCGGCCACGGGCCAGTTCGCCCGGCTGATCGGCGCCATCGCGTCCGTCGACGTCCAGACTCCTCCCTCCTCGTTGCTCGGGCGCTTCACGACGCCGGGCGAACCAGACTCCGTTCTGTCTTGGTTGGAGAGCCAAAAGCTGAACGAAACCGACGCTGTCGTGGTCAGCGCGGAGATGGTGTGCTTCGGCGGCCTGGTGGCGAGCCGGACCGACGCGACGCCGCTGGCGTTGGCCATGGCGCGCCTGGACCGGCTGCGGGCGATCCGCCGGGCGAACCCGGAGACCCCGTTCTACGTGTTCGCGACGATCCCGCGCGTGCTTCCGACCGCGACCCTGGAGACGGCGCCCTGGAGGGACGCCCTCGGCACCTACGTGACCCTGCGCGAGCAGATCCGCTCCGGGCGCTCCGTCGACCCAAGCGCTTGGTCCAGGGCGAAGAGGAAGGCGCCGACCGCCCGCGTTGAGGCCTACGACCGAATGCGGCGCCGGAACGAGGCGGTGCTGGCCCGGCTCATCCAGGACGCCGCCGCCGGGGTGTACGACTACCTGACGATCGGCCAGGACGACGCCGCCTCGAGCGGCCCGCACGTGCCGGAGGGGAAGCGCCTCCGGGCCTTGGTGGACCGCCTCGGCATCGGCGGAAAGGTGTACTTCTGCGAGGGGATCGACCAGCATTCGAACGTGCTGGTGAGCCGCGCCGCCCTGCGGAGCGCCGGATGGCATCCGAGGGTGCGCATCGTGCTGTCCGATCCTGCCGCCGCCCGCCGTCCGGCGCCGTACGAGTCGAAACCGCTGGAGAAGACCTTGGAGGACCAGCTCCTGGCCAGCGGCGCCAGGCCGGCCTCCACCGACCGAGAGGCCGACTACACCCTGTTCGTGAACACGCCGAAGCCGCCGAAGGAGAGCTTCGAAAGGTTCTGCGCAGACCTGGTCGCGGCGCTCGAGGCCGGGGAGCCGTGCGCGGTGGCCGACGTGAACCTCGGCGAGGAGGGAATCGCCGACGAGCGCCTGTTCCGCGCCATCTGGCAGAGCCCGAGGACCGCCGATCTGCTCGCCTACGCCGGATGGAACACGGCGGGAAACACCATGGGCACCACGATCCCCGCAGCGAACCTCGCGATCTTGGCGCGGCATGCCGCGATGGGGTCGCGCGCGGAGGCGGCCCGCCGGACGTTCCTGCTGCACCGCTTCGCCAACGACTTCGCCTACCACAGGCTGGTTCGGCCGATCGCGTACAACCTGGTGAGGGAGCTGCAGCCCAGGCGGCCTCCCTTCGAGGTCCGCGGCGAGGCGTTCGAGCTGGCCGACAGCTTCGTGCGGAGAGCGATGCGCTCCTACGTCGAGCGGTACTTCCGGGAGCGCTTCCAGGAGGAGGACGCTCTGACGCGCCGACCTCTGTGGGAGCTCACCCCGGTGGAGGCGGGCCTGCCCTGGCCGAGGGTGTACGAGGCCAGGCTCGAGTTCGAGATCCGACCCGCGCCCGCCACCTCCTGAGCGCACCGTCGCCAAGGAAAGGTATACCGTTCGAAGGGGGACCAAATCCCTCCTGAGAAAACACGAAGAGGAAGACCATGTCCAACATCGAAACGATCTGCCTGGAGGAGCGCGTGGTCGCGAAGGTCGGCCAGCCCGCTCCGGATTTCACCATGCCCAGCACGCTGGACCTCGAGAAGCTCGACAAGACCGTGAGCCTCTCGGACTACCGCGGCAAGTGGCTCGTGCTGTTCTTCTATCCGCTGGACTTCACGTTCGTCTGCCCGACCGAGATCACGGCGCTGTCGGACCGCTACGAGGAGTTCCAAGCCCTGAACTGCGAGATCCTCGGCGTCTCGACCGACTCGGTGTACTCGCACCGCGCCTGGCTCCGCACACCCCGCTCGCAGAACGGCATCGAGGGCACGAAGTACCCGCTGGCCAGCGACATGACCCACGAGGTGTCGGCGTCCTACGGCGTGCTGGTCGAGGACCAGGGCATCGCGCTCCGCGGCCTGTTCATCATCGATCCCGACGGCATCCTGCAGTACTCGGTGATCAACAACCTGAACGTCGGTCGCAGCGTCGATGAGACCCTGCGCGTGCTCGAGGCTCTGCAGTCGGGCGGCCTGTGCGGCGCCGACTGGAAGCCGGGGATGAAGACGCTCTGATGCCTCTGCGGGTCGGCTCCGAACTTCCGAGCTTCGACGGCGCGACGGAGTGGCTCAACGGGGAGCCGGACTGGGACAGCCTGCGGGGCAGGCCGCTGCTGGTGCACTTCTGGGCGGTGAGCTGCCACATCTGCCACGAGAATCTGCCGGTGATCGCAGAGTGGCGGGCGAAGTACGGGCCCAAGGGCCTCGGCTTCGTCTCGGTGCACATGCCCCGGCAAGAGGCGGACACGGACGTGGAGGAGGTCCGCCGCCAGGTGGCGGAGTACGGCATCGTGGAGCCGTGCGCGGTCGACAACCGGCACTGCGTCGCCGAGAACTTCGAGAACCAGTACGTCCCTGCCTACTTCCTCTTCGATGCGGAAGGGAAGATGCGCTCGCGCGCGGCGGGCGCGAACGGGCTGAAGATGCTTCAGTCCGCCTTGGAGCGTCTGCTCGAGGGCTGAAGCCCTCCGTCCAAAGGATGCGGGCTCCCCCGCCTGAGGAAAAGGGAGCCCCTCTTCCGCCCGGTCGCGGGCGGCTCCGCTCAGCCGCGCAGGCGGAGCGCGTGGCAGGCCGCGATCGCCAAGGCGTCGGCCACGTCGTCCGGCTTCGGGGCTTCGGCCAAACCCAGCAGCCTGCAGACCATGAACTGCACCTGGCGCTTCTCCGCAGCGCCGTTCCCGACCACGGAGAGCTTGACCTCGTTCGGCGCGTACTCGGTCCACGGCACGCCCGACCGACCGATCTCCGCAAGGATCGCGCCCAGGGACTTGGCCACGTCCATCGCCGTCTTCCGATTGACGCTGAACAGCAGCTTCTCGGTCGACACCGCGTCCGGCTTGGTTCGCTCGAGGAGCCTGCCTACCTCGCGGGAGACCATCGCGAGGCGGTCCGCCAGTTCGATCCGCGGCGTCTCGATCAGGCCGAACTCGACGACGGAGAGCCGCGAACCCTCCCTGCGGACGACGCCGTACCCGATGCGCTCCAGCCCCGGATCGATCCCCAGCACCACGCTCGGCACGGTCAGGCCCTCTTGAACTTGCGAAGGAGCTCCTCGCGGGTCAGGACGATGGTGATGGGCCGGCCGTGGGGGCACAGGTAGGGGTTCTCGGTGGTCGCTAGGTCCACGATCAGCTTCTCCATCTCCGCCATGCTCAGCGGGTCGCCCGCCTTGACGGCCATCTTGCAGGCGCTGGTGATCCAGATCTGCTCGCGGGTGGGCGTGAGGCGGCGCGCCACCGCGGCCTCCACCAGCTCGTCCACGAGGTCGCGAAGCACCTTCAGAGGATCCTTCCCCCGCAGGGCCGCCGGCGCGGCCCGGACGAGGAAGCTGTCGGGTCCGAACGGCTCGATGTCGAACCCGACCGCGACGACCTCCTCCAGCCGCTCCCGCAGCAGCACGGCGGACCGCCTGTCGAGCTCGAGCGTTTCAGGCGCGAGCAGACGCTGCTGCTCGATGGCGGTCGGGCCCTTCAGCCCGCAGAGATACTCGTAAAGGATGCGCTCGTGGGCCACGTGCTGGTCGATGATCGCCAGCCCGCGCCGGGTGTCCGCGACGATGAACGTGTTCAGGATCTGACCCAGCACCCGCAGGTCGTCCAGCAGGTGCAGAAAAGGGTAGCGACCCTCGTCGGGAGCCGCGGCGGCCCCCTCCGAGAGCGCGGCCTCCAAGGCCTCGTTCCCCTCGGCGGTGCCCAGAGGCCGCTGGGCGGCCACGGCCTGCTGGAACAGCCCCGCGCCGGAGAACGGCTGGGCGGGCCTCTGGATCTCCGCCAGCGCCTGGTTGACGACGGCGATGTCGGCCGCCGAGGGCATCATCCCGTGCTCCTGCAGCGCGGCCCGGATGGCGTAGCGGACCGCGTCGAACGCCTGGCCCTCCTGCTGGAACTTGACCTCGCTCTTGGTGGGCGAGACGTTCACGTCCACGCGGGCCGGGTCGATGCGCACGTCCAGGACCGCCACGGGATAGCGCCGCTCCGGGGTGAGGTCGCGGAAGGCTTGGTCCAGAGCGGCGAGGAGCGTGCGGGCCTTCACGGGCCGCCCGTTGACGTACAGGTACTGGTAGGCTCGCGTCGGGCGGGTCATGTGCGGCGGGCTGACGAAGCCGGTCACCCGGATGCCCGCCACCTCGCAGTCCACCTCGGCGAGCGCCCGGGCCACCTCTCGGCCCCAGACGTCGGCGATGGCCTGGAGGCGGTCGCCGGAGCCGGTGGTGCGGAACGCCGTCTGGCCGCGGTGCGTGACCGCGAACGCCACCGAGGGGTAGCCGATCGCGAGCCTGGAGAGCACCTCGAGGCAGGCGGCCAGCTCGGTGGAGTCGGTCTTGAGGAACTTCAACCGGGCGGGCGTGTTGAAGAACAGATCCCGCACGGCGACCTCCGTTCCGCGCGGCCCGGCGGCGGCCCCGGTCTCCAGCATCCGGCCGCCCTCCACGCGCAGCACGGTCCGGGCCCCGTCCTGGGTGGCCGTCGAGAGGGTCAGGCGACTGACGGACGCGATGGAGGGAAGCGCCTCTCCCCGGAATCCGAGCGTGGACACTCCGAGCAGGTCGTCGGCCGACGCGATCTTCGACGTGGCGTGGCGCTGCAGGGCCGCGACGGCGTCTTCGGGCGTCATTCCGCATCCGTCGTCCGACACGCGGATCAGGGTGCGCCCGCTGTCCTCCAGGTCGACTTCGATCCTCGTGGCGCCGGCGTCCAGCGCGTTCTCCACCAGCTCCTTCACCACGGAGGCCGGGCGCTCCACCACCTCGCCCGCGGCGATCTGGTTCACCGTGTGCGGGTCCAGCAGCCGAACTCGGCGGGCGGAATCGGGAACAAGCTCCATAGGGAACGAACCAGCCGGGACCGGGCGATCCCGGCTCAAGTTTGAACCTCCAGTGTGGAAGAACTCCAGTGCGGGCGGAGGGACGGGCCCCGGCGTCCGCGAGGGTTCGGCAGGGGAACGATGTTCACCATCATTGGAATCTTGGTCGTGCTCGGGGCGACCATCGTGGGCTATGTGATGCACCACGGCAACATCGCCGTGCTCATCCAGATCAACGAGTTCGTGATCCTGGGCGGCGCGGCGATCGGCTCGTTCCTCGCGGCCAACGGCATGAAGAACCTGACGGCGGCCATCCAGGCGGTGCTGGGCCTGCTCAAGCCGGACCCCTACACCAAGGAGACCTACCTGCAGACCCTCAAGATGATGTACCAGCTGTTCAACGTGGCCCGCAAGGAGGGGCTGCTGGGGCTGGAGCCGCACATCGAGAGGCCCGAGGAATCCGAGATCATCAAGAAGTACCCCGCATTCCTCAACAACCACCACGCCAGGGCGTTCTTCTGCGACACCATGAAGGTGGTGCTCACCGGCGCGGTCGGCCCGCACGACCTCAGCGAGATGATGGAGATCGACATCGAGACCGCGCACCACGAGGCCAACGTCCCGGCCGAGGCGATCCAGACGGTCGGAGACTCGATGCCCGGCTTCGGCATCGTCGCGGCGGTTCTCGGCGTCATCATCACGATGGGCAAGATCGGCGGCGAGGCCGCGCTGATCGGCCAGTCGGTCGCCGCGGCCCTGGTGGGCACGTTCCTCGGCATCCTGCTCGCCTACGGCGTGTTCCTGCCGATCGCCCGGGCGATGCAGCTGCGCAACGCCAGCGAGCTGCAGTACCTGAACTGCCTGCGCTACGCGCTGTTCTCGTTCGCCCGCGGCGAGTCGCCGATCACGTGCGTGGAGTTCGCCCGGCGCAACATCGAGCCCAGCGTCCGGCCCGGCTTCACCGAGATGGAGCAGGCCGTGAAGGAGAAGGCCGCCTGACGAGCCATGAGCGAAGGCGCCCCGATCATCATCAAAAAGAAGAAGGTCACCCACGGCGGCCACCACGGCGGATCGTGGAAGGTGGCCTACGCGGACTTCGTGACCGCCATGATGGCGTTCTTCATGGTGATGTGGATCATGGGCCTGTCGGACCAGGACAAGGCGCTGATCCAGGGCTACTTCCAGGATCCGCTCGGCTTCATCAAGAACGAGCCGCGCGCCAGGGTGTCGATCGCGAACTTCAAATCGTCGCCTCCTCGGACGGGGCCTTGGAAAGAGTCGGGCGGCTCCGCGAAAGGGGCGGACGCCGTCCAGCGGCTCGACGAGGAGCAGGTGCGGCAGATCGGTCGGGAGATCGCCGAGGCCCTGAAGGAGATGGCCGAGAAGGACGGCGTGCTGAAGGCCCTCGTCGACCAGATCGAGATGGCCGTCACCCCGGAGGGCCTGCGGATGGAGTTCATCGAAGGCGCCGGGGCCGTGTTCTTCGACAGCGGTTCGGCCACCATCCGGCCCGAGGCCCGCAAGCTGATCCAGCGCGTCGCGCCGCTGATCGCCAAGTCCGGCCGGAAGCTCGTGATCGAGGGCCACACGGACGCCCGTCCCTACCCGCCAGGCCACAGTTACGACAACTGGGACCTGAGCAACGACCGCGCGCAGTCCATGCGTCGCCTGCTGATGGCCTGCGGCGTGCCGGAGAGCCGCGTCCTCGAGGTGCGCGGGTTCGCGGCGACCCGCCTGCGGAGGCCAGAAAAGCCGTTCGACTACTCCAACCGCCGCGTGACGGTGTTGCTGTCGTTCGAGCACGTGGAGGAGGAGAAGGTCGGGACGCCGAGCCAAGACCTCGAGAGCCGCATCCAGGGGCTGTTCCGCAGGCCGATCGACATCGCGCCGGACGTTCGCCCAAGGTAGAGGCTTTCGGCCGGTCCGCCTCGTCCTTACCGTCGAGAGCTTACGGAGGAGCGATGGCGACCCTGGACGGCGAACTGTGGAGGTTCAACTTCGCCAAGGTGAAGGTGGTGGACGTTTCGGACGACTACCGCCTGATGCAGCCCCCGTTGCCCAGCGACTGCTACCCGGTGCTGATGGAGACGTACGTCCCGGTTCACCGCCTGGACGAGACGCTGAGCGGCCGGGAGTGGGTGCAGGGCTACCTGTATGATTGGCACGAGCCGGAGGAGCACGGCGAGGCGGGTTGGGTCGTCGCCGTCGTGCGCAAGGGCCTGCTGGAGGAGTTGGAGCGGGCCGCCTATCCATCTCCCGCCCCGTGACCGAGCCGGGAGAATGCGAGGAGGGTCCCCGCCCCGGCGGGAACCCTCCAGGGAACGTGCGGCGAGGTTCAGCGCCGGCGGCGACGCAGCGCGGCCGCGGCCAAGCCGCCCAGGCCGAGCGCGACGGTCGCAGGCTCCGGCACCGGAACGCCGGTCACCACGACGTTGATGTCCGACGACTTGTCCCAGCCGCCGCGGGGCGCGCCGCTGTTCCACGTGTAGCCGAACGTGCCGTCCGGCTCCCAACCCTTGAGGAACCCGTCGGCGCCATCGGCCGGAACGCCGCCGAGGGCCGCATTCGACGCGTGGTTGAAGATCAGAGTCGAGTCGTCCGTCTGCACGCCGCTGACGCCGAAGTTGTACGTCGCGCCTCCCGCGAGAACGAGACCGGTCGTGTCCCAGTCGATCTGCCAAAGGCTGAACAGGGCACCGCTGGCGCCTTGGATGGTGGTGGAACCATCGTAGGTCGTGCGGCTCGCCGTGAACGCGTAGCTCGTGGCCGCGACGTCGTTGGACGCGCCGGCGGGTCCCAGCCACAGAGTGAGGCTCGAGATCAGCTCGCCGAACGTCTTCTGTGGCGAGGCCGCGTAATCGTCGATGGTCACGAGCCAGGTGCGGATGCCGGTGACCGAGTAAGCCGGGGCGGCGTTCGGGAGCGTGAAGTCGTCTCCGGTGAACCAGCCGTCGGTAGCGGCCCAGGCGACGTTGCTGCGGTTGGCGCCCGCGGCGTTGTTCAGGTTGTCGGTCGGCAGGCCGCGGTCCACCAGAACCACCGCCGAGGCCACTGAGGCCGTCAGCGCGAATGAGGCCAGAGAGCTCAGTTTCAGAAGTCTCATTGTTCCAAGATCCTCCGGTAGCGGCGCGCCCCACGACGGGAGCGTGGCACGCGCCGTCACCTTACTCTAGTCTAGCAACAGACAGCATGGAATCCGTCGGCAAGACGACCGAGGACGAAAAACTGGTAATTCTGCCGGGCTTCGCCGGCGCGCCCGGCTCTCAGAACAGGAGCTCCGCCAGGAAGTAGTTCGCCACGTACACCAGCACCATCGAGATCACGACGGTGTTGGTGGTGGCCCGCCCGACGCCGACGGCCCCGCCCTGGGTGCGCAGCCCCTGCTGGCAGGCCACCAAGGCCACGATCAGGCCGAACGCCGGGGTCTTCAGCAGGCCGCCCACGAAGTCCCACGGCTCCACGAAACTTCGCACCGATTGCAGGAACTGCCCGCTGGGCACCCCTGCGGCGACCGCCACCAGCCACCCGCCCAGCACGCCCGCGTACATTCCCACCAGGGCCAGCACCGGCAGCATGGTCACCGCCGCCGCCAGCCTGGGGATCACCAGATAGTTCGTCGGGTGCACCGAGAGCATCTTCAGCGCGTCGATCTGCTCGGTCACGGCCATGGTGCCGATCTGCGCCGCCATGGCCGAGCCGCAGCGCGCCGCGACCATGATCCCCGCCAGCACCGGGCCGATCTCGCGGCACACGGAGAGCGCCACCGTCGCGCCCACGAACGCCCCCGCGCCGTAGCGGAGCAGCAGATCCGAGGTGTAGAGCGACAGCACCGCGCCGGAGAAGAACGTCGTCAGGGCGACGATCGGCACGCTCGCCACGCCGAGGAACGCCATCTGCTGGACCGTCTCTCCCAGCTCCACCGGCCGGCGGCCCAGCCGCCGGATCGCGTCCCCCAGGATCAGCGCGCACTCGCCGGTGAACGTGAGCGCGGCCTCGATCGGGTTCCAAAGGGCGGGGACGCGAACGGCCATCGGACTCCACGATACCTCCCGCCCCCGGGACCCGATGATGCACAATGGAGCCATGGCGGACTGTGGAACGGCCTTGGTCATCCGAGCCCGCGTGTGCCCCGAGGACTACGACACCCTCCGCGAGTACCACCGCAAGAACTGCATGGTGCTGCGGGAGGTCCGGGGCTACCGGTCGATGACCGTGTGGGAGAGCACCGAGGATCCGGAGGACTTCCTGATGCTCCTGCTCTTCGACGACGATCGGTCGGCCGACGAGGGCCTGAAGGCCACCACCGAGGCCGGTCCGCTGGTGGAGTCCATGAAGCGCGTGTGCGATCCGCCGGACGTCCGCCGAACCAGGCTGGTGTCGCTGTGGGGGCCGGCGCCCTGCCTCTTTCCGCTCGGCACGGTGGTGTCGGTCAGCTTCCGCACCGCCGACCCGGGCTACGGTTCGGATCTTGTGGACGAGCTGGACCGCATCTTCAGCGAGCTGTCGTTCCTCCCGGGCTTCCTCGGCTGTGCGATCGGCAGGAACTCCGCCCTGCGCGAGGAGGTGGTGGGCCTGGTCTTCTGGAGGGACGAGGCGTGCTTCCGGCAGTCCCTGCCCCACAAACACCCCCACCAGGTTCGCGCGTATAGAAAGGTGATGGGGTGAGGAGCATCGCCCTCGGGTTGGCGATCGCGGCGGCCGCGCTCTTGGGAGCCGAGCCGGCGCGTGCCGACCTGTTCCGCCCCAGCAAGGACGACCAGGTGAAGCTCGGCCAGCGCGCCGCAGGGGAGCTGAGGAAGAGGGAGAAGGTCCTTCCCGACAACGACCCCCACGTGGTCCTCCTCCGGCGCCTCGGCGACCGCGTCCTCGCCCAGCTGCCCGAGGCCGACCGCAAGCCCTGGAAGTTCTCGTTCGACGTGATCGACAGCAAGGACGTCAACGCCTTCGCCCTGCCCGGCGGTCCGGTCTTCTTCTACACCGGCCTTTTGAAGAAGCTGGGGACCGAGGACCAGGTCGCGGCGGTTCTGGCGCACGAGATCGCGCACTCGGTGCGGCAGCACTGGGCCAGCGCCTACGCCGACAACCAGAAGCGCAAGCTGGGGCTGACGGCCCTGCTCATGATCTTCCGCGCCGACCGGGCGGCGTTCGACGTGGCGGGCGTCGCCGACGACCTGCTGTTCACCCTGCCATACAGCCGCAAGCACGAGACCGAGGCGGACATGGTGGGCTACGACCTGATGACCGCGGCGGGCTTCAACCCGCAAGGGATGGTCGAAGTGTTCGAGATCCTCCGCAAGGCGACCAGCGGCGGCAAGCCTCCGGAGTTCCTGAGCACGCACCCGGACGACGCCGCGCGGATCCGGCGCATCCAGGACCGCATCAAGAGGGACCCGCGGCCCTTCCAGCCTCAGGTCCCGCTGCCTTGGCAGCCCGAGGAGATTAAGCCGAAATCGGCCAAGTGAAGCGGGCGCGGTAGCCAACCCGGAACCCGCGTCGGGCATACTCAACCCGGAGTTCGAGGGGAGGTTGTCCATGTCCGATACGTCCGATGCGCGCGCCAGGGAGTTCCTCGCCATCGCCGACCAGTTCCAGCTCGGTGTGCTCGTCACCGAGTCGAGCCATCCCGTCACGGCGAACCTGAGCGAGGTGGCCAAGCGCGACACCCGCGAGGCCCTCGGGCTTCTGTTCCAGGTGGATCGCGACGTTCTGGAGGGATTCCGCAGGTTCGTGGAGTCCGGGCGGGCCTTGGGGCTTTCCGAGAGGGTGGCCCGCAGCGTGGCCGCCGGCGGCAAGGTGTTCTTCACGGGGTGCGGCTCCACCGGCCGGCTCAGCATCCTGCTGGACTCCATGTGGCGCTCGTTCTGGCGGTCCGTCGGCCGGTCGGACTACGAGGACCGGACGTTCAGCGTGATGGCGGGGGGCGACTTCGCGCTGATCAAGGCCGTCGAGGGCTTCGAGGACTTCACGCAGTTTGGGCGGCGGCAGATCGCCGACCTCGGCGTGGGCCCCGGGGACGTGGCCTTCGCGATCACCGAGGGTGGGGAGACCTCGTTCGTGATCGGCACCGCCTGGCAGGCTCTGGAGGCCGGCGCGGACACGGTGTTCGTCTACAACAACCCGGACGACGTCCTGTGCAGGCACGTTCGGCGCAGCCGGGAGGTGATCGAGGAGCCGCGCATCGAGAAGCTGAACCTGACGACCGGCCCGATGGCGATCTCCGGCTCGACGCGCATGCAGGCCACCACGATCCAGCTCGCGGTGCTGTCGACCGTGCTGGAGATGGCCGTGCGCCGCCTGCTCGGCAAGCCGTTCGAGGGCGTGCCGCGGCGCTTCCTGTCCGGCTTGGAGCGGGTGCTGGACACGCTGGCCTCGGTGGACGTGCGCGAGCCGCTGGCCGAGCTGGTGGAGATGGAGGAGGGCATCTACCGCGCGGGCGGCCGGGTCAACTATCTGGCCGACTGCCTGGGCATCGACGTGCTGACGGACACCACGGAGCGCTCGCCCACCTTCTGCACGCCGCCCTACCGGCGCCACGACGACCCTCAGGCGGCTGAGTCCTGGTCGTTCCTCTACGTGCCGGAGCCGCACTCCCCGGAGGCCTGGCGGCACATCCTGCAACGGGACCCGCGGTGCGTGGCCTGGTCGGACGACGACATTCGCGCGATGGTGCCGCCGGACAAGGCGGACCGCACCATCGCCATCGTACGCCGCATCGGCGTGGACGACCTGATGCGCTTCCGCATCGGCATCGACGGGCTGCCCGACCGGCCCTACCGACCCGGCGACGGCGCCGTCGGCATCTTCGGCGCGCTGGACCGCGGCGACTTCCAGACGAGCCAGCTGTCGCTCGCCAAGACCAAGGGGGCGAAGGTGGCGGGCATCGCCGTGGGCGACGTGGACCCGCCCACCGAGCCGCTGATGGTGCAAGTTCCCGTCCCCGACGCCGACCTCCTGCTGCACGGTCTGGCCCGGTGCGCCGCCAAGATGGCGCTCAACGCGATGTCCACCTGCACGATGGTGAGGCTGGGGCGCGTCATGGGCAACACGATGGTGTGGGTGGTGCCGAGCAACCTCAAGCTGATCGACCGCTC
>CALGMO010000119.1 GCA_937961665.1 uncultured Fimbriimonadaceae bacterium | reverse complement strand
ACCTCGCGCATCAGGCGCAGCACCGAGGCGAAGGTGTCGTGGGTGGCCGCGACGGTCTCTGGCCAGCTCCACATCCAGTTCATGTCGATGTGGCCGTGCCCGACGCAGTGGATGGTGTGACGCTTGGCGGCTTCGCCGATCGGCGCGAGCAGGGCTTCGGCCTCGGCCACGGCGCGAGCGAGCGCTGCGGGGTCGGCCGGGACGGCGTCGAGCAGCGCCTCCGCCCGCTCCACCAAGGCCAGCCAATCGGCTCGGGTCGCCTCGGGTTGGATGCCGGCGAAGTTGCGTGCGAACCGGAGCTGCACCTCGGCCCGTCGGACGAGCTTGGCGACCGTCTCGTGGTGGTGGGATTGGAACCGGCGGCGGAGCGCCGCGAACGCGGTGGCGGGATCGTTCATGACGGCCCGATTATAGGCCCGTTCGCGGGCCGGCGCAAGCGGTGTAAACTCGGGCGCGGTGGACTACGAGAAGCTGGTCGCGGAGCACAAGGACGCGGTCTATCGGCAGATGATGCGCGTGTGCGGCAACCACGAGGACGCCGAGGACGCGCTGGTGGAGGCGCTGCTGAGCGCTTACCGGGCGCTGGACCAGCTGCGGGACGAGGGGAACTTCCGCGCCTGGCTCGCGATGATCGCCCGCCGGGTCTGCACCCGGATCAAGCGGCGGGAGGCCCTGATGCCGATCATCCAGTTCTCCCAGCTCGAGCTGGGTCAGCTCCCCGACGCCCCGGCCGACGATCCGCTGCCGGACGAGGAGGTCGAGAAGGAGAGGCTCTACGACTGCGTCCAGAAGGCGATCGAGCAGCTGCCGGAGATCTACCGCGACGTGTACGTCCTGCGGGAGATCCAGGGGGTGCAGGCCCCCGAGGTCGGCAGGCGACTGAACCTCTCGGTCCCGGCGGTCAAGTCGAGGCTGCATCGGGCAAGGGAGATGGTCCGGCGGGCGCTCGACAGCGACTTCTGCCGCCCGTCGCTCAACTGAGGCTCGGTCCCGGGGAACGCCTCGCAGGCAGCGGCGTCCTGCGCTCGCAAGACGCTGAGGAGGTTCCACCATGAACATTCTCGCTTGGACCGCGGTGGCGCTGGCTCTGCTCGGGCCTGCCACAAAGGACGACGTGCGCGCGCTGAGGCTGGCGCTCGCGGACGAGCGGTCCGCGATCGCCCTCTATGAGGCGGCCATCGGGGCCTTGGGCCCCCACCCGCCCTTCTCGAACCTCGTGCGGGCCGAGAGGAACCACGCGGCTCTCGTCGAGGCAACGATGCGCAAGCTGGACGTGCCCGTGACCGACGGCCTGCCGAAACCGGCCGAGCCTCCGGCGAGCCGGAAGGATGCGCTCGAGGCGGCGATCCGCGCGGAGCGGGAGAACGTCGCTCTTTACGACCGCCTGCTGAGGCTCGACCTGAGCCCGGAGGTTCGGCGGACGCTGGAGACGCTCCGGGCCGCGTCCCGCGATCGGCACCTGCCCGCCCTCGAGCGGGCTCTAGGCCGAGCCGGCGGGGGAGACGGCGGCGGAGAGTTCCGCGCCGGTCCCGGGCAGGGCCGGCTCGGCTGGCGGTGGCGGCACGGCCGCGCGGGGCGCTAGGCCTCCGGCAGGCGCTCCAGTGCGTCCAAACGCACCACGAGCACGGTGCAGTTGTCGCTCCCGCCGTCGGCCAGGGCCGCTTGGACGAGCCGCCACGCGGCCTCCGACGGTCCGAAGGTGCCGAGCATCATGGCGATCGACTCGTCCGATACGTGGTTGGTGAGCCCGTCGGAGCAGAGCAGGAAGACATCTCCCTCCCGCAGGTCGTAGAGGTCGATGTCGGGCGGGTCGTCGGCGTTGCCGATGGCCCGGGTCAGCATGTGGCGGTAGGGGTGGACCTCTGCCTCCTCCCGGGACATCAGCTTGGAGCGGACGGCCTCCTCCACCCAGGAGTGGTCCCGCGTGAGCCGCTCGAGGGCCCCGTCGCGCAGGCGGTACACGCGCGAGTCGCCGACCTGGACGGTGTAGGCTTGGTCTTGGAGGAGGATCAGGGCGCTGAGCGTCGTGCCCATCCCCTTGCGGGCGGGCACGGCCTGGGCGACGTCGGCCACGAACCGGTTGGCCGCGGAGACGGCGGAGCGGATCGCGGGCTCCGGCTCGGCGGCGGGGTGGTTGTAGTACACGTCGAGGAACGTCTTGCAGGCCAGCTCGCTGGCGATCTGCCCGGCCGCGTGCCCGCCCATGCCGTCGCACACCACGAACACCAGGCCGCGGGTGGCCAGCGCGGCCTCGTCCTCCGGCAGGAAGAACTCGAACTTGTCCTCGTTGTTCTCACGAACGCGGCCGAGGTCGGTCTTGGCGGCCACGGTGACCCTGGGGCGAACCCGCAGGGGCGGGAGCGGCGCGAGCTGCTCGGTCTGGTATTCGGCGGTGATCTCGTCCATCAGGCGACCTCGATCCGGAGTTCCAGGTTGCCGATCCGCAGCACGTCGTCCGGGGTGACGCGGACGCGCCGATTCGGCTCGAGCCGGGCGTCGTTGAGGAAGGTGCCGTTGGTGCTGCCCAGGTCCGTGATCCAGAAGCCGTCGTCGTCCGCCTCGATGACGCCGTGCCGGCCGGAGACGTAGGGATCGGGCAGCGGGAGGTCGTTCTCGGGCTTGCTGCCGAACGTGCTGCGGCCCCTCGGGATCGGCAGGCGCAGCTCCGCGCCGACCAGATGCGCCGCGGGCGCGGGTTGCAGGTTTTGCGGGGCGGCGGCCTCGGCGGCGGGAGGCGCGTCCAAGGCGGCCGTCTTGCGCGAGACGGACTGCGTGGCCGACGGCCGGGCCCCGGGCAGCGCCACCGTCGCCTCGAAGCCGCCGAACGCCACCTTGTCTCCAGGGTGCAGCTCCACGGCCTTGCCGGGCAGCAGCGGCTCGCCGTTCACGGTGGTGCCGTTCGTGCTGCCCACGTCCTCCAGGGACAGGCGGCCGTTGTCGAGGGTGATCGCGGCGTGCTTTCGGCTGACGCGCGGATCCGCCAGGGCGATGTCGCCGTCCCGGCCGACTGCGTTGCGGCCGGGTCGGATCGGGTGCTCGCGGCCGGAGGCGTCGACCAGCAGCGGCAGCTCGACCTTCGGCGCGCCGAAGGCGTCGTCGGGCAGGGCGCGGTCGAAGATCAGCCCGCAGTCGACGCAGAACATGACTCCGGCCGGGTTGAACGTCTTGCACACCGGGCACTGGATCGGCTTGATGGTGACGGTGGCCTCGAACGTGGGCCCCGGCGTGGCGATGGTCTTGTTGGGGTCGGTCGGCAGGCTCTGGGTCTTGTGGGGGTCGACCATGGTCTCACCGGGCTTCGCGCAGGCGGCGTTCGGCTTCGTCCAGATCCAAGCCCTCCACCTCGAACGTCTTTTCGCGGGAGGCCGCGCCCGCCACCAAACGGAGGGACGACTTGGGGACGGCGAGTCGTTCGGCGATCAGGTCGCGGACGGCCTCGTTGGCTTCTCCGTCGTGCGGGGCGGCGTGCACCCACGCCCGCAGGGTTCCGTCGTCGCGCCGCTCCAGGCGGTTCCTGCTGGAGCGCGGGGTGACCCGCACGCGCAGCCGGGCCCCGGCGCTCACGACAGGGCGGCCTCCCGGCCCTCGGCCTCCTCGTCGCGCTCGAGCCCGCTGGGCTGGGTTTCCACCTCGACGGCCGCGACCGCGGACCGGACGCTCGGAGCGGGAGTCTGGCCGGCGATCAGGCGGTCCACCTGCTCCATCTGCTGGGCGAGCAGCGCGCGGTACTGGCCGAGGAACGCGCGGTACTCGCGCTCGAGGTTCTGGAACTCCTCGTTGAGGCGCCGGATGTCGGCCGCCCGGTCCTCCTGCTCCCTCTTGCTCTGCAGGCGGGCCCGCTCCAAGATCGCCTCGGCCTCCTTGTGCGCGGCCGCCCGGGTCTCGTCGGCGGCCTTCTGGGCCAGGACGAGGGCGTCCTTCATGGTGGCCTCCAGCGAGCGGTACTGCTCCAGCTCGGCCCGGAGGCGCTCGTTCTCGGCCTTCAGGCGCTGCTCCTCGCAGAGGAGCTCCTCGATGGTCTTGGACGCTCGGCCGAGCAGCAGGTCGACGGTGTTGCGGTGGTATCCGCGGAAGGAGCGGCGGATGGGGGTCCGCTCCAGGTCGATCGGCTTGATTCGCTCCATCGTGTCAGCCTCCTCGGGATCCTTCCCCAGACTCAGGATAGCACGGCGTCACGGGTTGCCCCGGCCCTTCTCGGCGATCTTCTCCTCGACGCGCTTGAGGTTCTTCTTGGCGGTCTCGTCGTTGGGGTTGACCTTGAGGTACTCGAGCCAGATCCTCCGGGCGTCCTCCAGGCGGCCGGTGCGGTCGTAGCTGTGGGCCAGCATGCGGTAGCTGTTGGGGTGGGGCTTCTTGGGGATCACCGGCTCCAGCAGCGGGATGACCTTGTCGTACTCTCGCCTCCGGAAGTGGAACTCGGCCTCGGGGTACGGGGCCTCCTTGTCGTCCGGGTAGCGCAGGCGGTACTGGCGGTAGAGCTCCAGCTCCTCGTCCTTGAGCTGGATGTTGCCGAGCATCCAGCCCAGGTCGGTGACGGTCTCGTAGTCGTGGGGGTCCTTGGCGTGCATCACGCGCAGCAGCTGGATGCACCGGGGGAAGTCGCCGTCGTTGAACCAGACGTCCATCTGCAGCGTGAAGCGGTTGTGGACACTGGTCCAGAGCGCCTGCTCTCGGTTCTCGGGAGTGGGCTTGGCGGCGGAGGGCTGCTGGGGTGGCCCCTGGGGCGCCTTCCGGCCGTCCTGCGGGGCGGCGAAGGGTGCCAGGACCACCAGGGCGGCGGCGAGGGCGGATGCGGAAAACCGTTTCATTCGGCGAGTGCCTCCTCGATGCATTTTCGGGCGGTCTGCGGGTTGGCGCGACCCTGGCTGGCCTTCATCAGCTGACCGATGAGGAACCCGACCACGTTCGTTTGCCCCGCTCTGTACTGTTCTACGGGTTTGGGGTTCTCGCGGATCACCCTCCGCGCGAGATCCATGATGGCGGCTTCGTCCGTGATCTGGCTGAGACCCTGCGCCTCCACGATGCGCGAGGGCATCGAGCCGGTGCGGAACGCCTCGGCGAACACGCCCTTGGCCTGCTTGCCGCTGATGCGGCCCTGCGCGACCAGCGAGCAGAGGTCGACCAGGTGGGCGGGCGTCACGGCGGAGTCCCGGACCGACCGGTCGGCCTGGTTCAGCGCCTTGGCGAAGTCGGAGTTCATCCAGTTGCAGACCGTCTTGGGGTCTCCGCCCAGGGCCACCGCCTCGTCGAAGAACGCGGCCCAGGCCGGGTCGGCCACCAGCAGTCCGGCGTCGTAGTCGCTCAGGCCGAGGTCCTCGCGGTAGCGGCGGCGCTTGGCCAGCGGCAATTCGGGCAGCGAGGCCCGCAGCTCCTCGATCTCCTCCTCGGTGAACGCCATCGGGGCGAGGTCGGGGTCGGGGAAGTAGCGGTAGTCGTTCTCCTCCTCCTTGCGCCGCATGGAGAAGCTGGTCTCCGACTGCTCGTTCCAGCCCCTGGTCTCTTGGACCACCTCGCCGCCGGCCTCCAGGATGGCGACGTGCCGGCGGATCTCGTGCCCGACGCCGAGCTGCACGCTGCGGAAGCTGTTCAGGTTCTTCAGCTCGGTCTTGGTGCCGAGCCGGTCGGAGCCGGCGGGGCGCACGGAGACATTGGGCTCGCAGCGCAGCGAGCCCTCCTCCATCTTGCCGTCGCACACGCCCAGGTAGAGCAGGATGAGCCGCAGCTGGACCAGGTACTCGCGGGCCTCGTCGGCGGTCTCGAGGTCCGGCGGGAACGCGGTGACGATCTCCATCAGGGGCACGCCGGCGCGGTTGTAGTCCACCCCGGAGCCGTCCGGCCCCATGTGGATCAGCTTGCCGGTGTCCTCCTCCAGATGCACCCTCCGGATGCCCACGCGCTTGGTGCGGCCGTCGGCCAGGGGGATCTCCAGGTGGCCGTGGTAGCCCAGCGGATTGGTCTCACCGTACTGGCTGATCTGGTAGCCCTTGGGGAGGTCGGGATAGAAGTAGTTCTTGCGGTGGAACACGGACCGCATGGCGATGCGGCAGTTCAGCGCGAGCGCCGTGCGCAGGACCATGCGGACGGCCTCGCGGTTGGGCACCGGCAGTGCGCCGGGTAGGCCGAGGCAGACCGGGCAGACGCGGGTGTTCGGCTCTCCGCCGAACGCCACGGGGCAGCGGCAGAACATCTTGCTGCGGGTGAGCAGCTCGGCGTGGACTTCCATGCCGATGCTCGCGACGTACTCGGCCATGCGCGGGCGAGTTTACCGGACCCGATGGCGGGCGCTCGGACGGGCCATAATCGCGCCCGTGACCGACCTGAAGAGGCGCGCGACGGAGCTGGCGGGTTTGATGGAGGAGTTCGGCCTGGACGAGGCCGAGTGGTCCGGACCGGGCTGGCGGGTGGCCTTCCGGCGGCGGAGGGCCGTCGCGGCGGCCGCTCCGATCGCGGAGGCCGTCGTTGCGGAGGAGCCCGCGGCTCCCGAGCCGGCCGCGCCGAGCCCCCAGAGCCTGGGCACGCCCGTGACCAGCCCGATGGCGGGCGTGTTCTACGCGACTCCCTCTCCCAGCGCGCCGCCGTTCGTCCGGGAGGGCGACAGCGTGGTGGCCGGCCAGGTGGTGGCGATCATCGAGGCCATGAAGGTGATGAACGAGATCACCGCGCCGGTCTCGGGCAAGGTAACCTCCATCGTGGCGAGGCCCGGCCAGCTCGTCGAGGCGGGCCAGCCCCTGCTGTACATCGCATGACCCGCACCTCCGTTTCCGAACCCCTGCCCGTGGTGCGCGTGGGGATGCTCGGCTTCGGCACCGTCGGCACCGGGGCCTATCGGATGCTGCAGGACAACCGCGAGGCGATCCGCAGGCGGTCCCGCACGGACATCCAGATCGTGAAGATCGGCATCCGCGACGCCGAGAAGCCGCGCATCGCGCCCAAGGAGCTGCTGACCACCGACCTTCGCAGCATCGTCACCGACCCGACCATCGACGTGATCCTCGAGCTGATGGGCGGCTTGGAGCCGGCCGGCGAGCTGGTGGAGACCGCGCTGCGCAGCGGCAAGCACGTGATCACCGCGAACAAGGAGCTTCTGGCCAAGCACGGCTCCCGGCTGGTGGCGCTCGCTCTGAAGCAGGGCCTGGACCTGCAGTTCGAGGCCGCGGTCGGCGGGGGCATCCCGCTGATCCAGCCCATGAAGCATCAGCTCGCCGGCAACGACGTGCTGAAGGTGATGGGCATCCTCAACGGCACCACCAACTACATCCTGACCCAGATGTTCGAGCAGGGCAAGCCGCTGGAGGAGGCCCTGGCCGAGGCGCAGGCCAAGGGGTACGCCGAGGCCGACCCGACCAACGACGTGGACGGCTACGACGCCCAGTACAAGCTGGCCATCCTGTCGACGATCGCCTTCGACCAGGTGGTGCCGCCGGAGGCCGTGCACCGCGAGGGGATCCGAGGGATCTCCACCCGCGAGATCCACTTCGCCAAGCAGCTCGGCTATCGGATCAAGCTGCTGGGCATCGTGGAGAGGATGCCGGACGGGGCGATCCTGGCGCGCGTGCACCCGACGATGGTCGCGCTGAGCCACCCCCTGGCGAACGTGAACGGCGTGTACAACGCCGTGTGGCTGCAGGGGGACTTCGTCGGCGACGTGATGTTCAGCGGGCGCGGAGCGGGCGCCGACCCGACGGGCTCGGCCGTGGTGGGCGACCTGATCGACGTGTGCCGCAACATCCGCATCGGCGGGGCCGCGAACTTCGTGATGCCCGAGGAGCAGGCCAAGCCCGCGCCGCTGGAGAGCCTCCGGTCGCGCTACTACCTGCGCATGGTGATCCAGGACCGGCCCAAGGCGCTGGGCTGCATCGCGACGGTGTTCGGCAACTGCAACGTGTCGATCTCGGCCATGGAGGCAAGGCCGCTCGGCCAGCGCAACCTGATCGAGATCGTGTTCCTGATCCATCCGTGCCGAGAGGCGGACTTCCTCCGCTCGCTCAAGGCGCTGCGCAACATCCACATCGTTGAGAACATCTCCGCCTGGATGCGGCTGGAGGAGTAGCGTGAAGGTCGCGTGCTTCCAGATGGACGTCGAGTTTGGGGACCCGGGCGCGAACGCGCGGCGCGTTGCCGACCGGGTCGCGGAGGCGGCCTCGATGGGCGCCGACCTGGCTGTGTTCCCCGAGGCGGTGCTGACCGGCTACTGCGTGGAGGCGTGCGAGGCGGCGCAGGCGGTCGCCTTGGAGGTCCGCGAGGGCGCCGGGCACTTGGTTGCCGAGGCTCCGGAGCCGGTTCTGGCGGTCCGAGACGCCTGCGAGCGGCACGGCGTGCACGCGGTGTTCGGCTTCGCGGGCAGGGACGAGGCGGGGCTGTACAACGGCGCGATCCTGGCGGAGCCGGACGGCCGCATGCGCCTGTTCCGCAAGGTGCACCTGCCGGAGCTGGGGCTGGACAAGTTCGTCGCGCCGGGCAACGACCTGCCGGTGTTCGAGACGGCCCTCGGCCGGATCGGCATCCTGGTGTGCTTCGATCTGCGCGTTCCGGAGGCCGCCCGAGTGCTCGCTCTGCGGGGAGCCGACCTGATCGTGCTCCCCACGAACTGGCCGGAGGGCGCGGACTTCGCGGCGGACTTCATCGCGCCGGTCCGAGCGGCGGAGAACAAGGTGTTCCTTGCGGCGTGCAACCGCGTCGGAGAGGAGGGCGGGTTCCGGTTCATCGGCAAGAGCGGCATCTACGGGGTCGGCGGCCAGACCCTCGCCAAGGCCGGCGCCGGAGAGGAGACGATCCTGGCGGACCTGGACCTTTCGCTGGCGCGGAACAAGCGGAACGTGGTGATCCCGGGCCGGTACGAGTCCGCCGTGTTCTCCTGCCGCAGGCCGGACCTCTACGGCCCGATCGTCGGCGGAGACGGCGACGCCCTCTAGACGCAGCCTTCCGACAGGCGGCTCCTACGGCCCTCGGGTCGCGAGCATCCAAAGGACGGCGCATTCGTGCCGCGGCGGCTCCACCCGGCTCGGCGCCCGCGAACCTCCGGCGAGGGCGTTGGGGCGGAGGGGTAACCTGCCGGGCATGGACAGGGCGAATCCGTTTCTGGGGCGGTGGGACGTCACGATCGAGCGGCCCGGGAGGGCGTTTCCGACGTGGTTCGAGATCGAGGAGGGGCCGGAAGGCCTCCGCGGCAGGCTCGTGGGCGAGGTGGGCAGCGCTCGGCCGATCGAGCGGTTCGAGCCGCAGGACGGCCGGCTCAAGTTCGCGCTGAGGCCGCAGTACGAGCCGAGGAAGACCGACCTCGAGTTCGTGGCCGAGGCGCACGGCGAGGGTCTGCGAGGCACGTTCCTGGACAACGACGGCTCGGTCGTGCCCTGGACCGCCAAGCGCGCCCCGGACTTCGCCGGCCGAACGGTGGAGGCCTGGGGGGAGCCGATCGACCTGATCGCGCAGGGCCTGGAGGCCTGGACCGCGCGCTCGCCCGAGGCCCCGTTCTGCTGGTCCATCCAGGACGGCATGCTGGTGAACTCCGGCGTCGGCAGCGATCTGGTGACCAAGGCGCGGTTCGGCGACTTCCGCCTGGAGGCCGAGTACAGCTACCCGCAGGGAAGCAACAGCGGCATCTACTTGCGCGGGCGGTACGAGATGCAGATCCTGGACGACGCCGGCGGCGGGAACGGCGTGGGCAACAGCGGAGCGATCTACGGCTTCCTCGCACCCTCGGTGAACGCCGCGAAGCCCGCGGGGGAGTGGCAGCGCGCCGAGATCGAGCTGGTCGGACGGACGGTCACGATCGTGCTCAACGGAGTCGCCATCCACGACCGCGCCGAGATTCCGGGCATCACCGGAGGCGCGCTGGATAGCGACGAGGCGGAACCCGGCCAGCTGTTCCTGCAGGGCGACCACGGGCCGGTGACGTTCCGCCGGCTGGTCGTCACGCCAGCTCGCTAGCGGGCGCCGCCAGCGAAGGGGCGTCCGACTCCTCCAGGGCGCGGTCCGGCTCGTGCTCGAACTGCTCGTGGTAGAGGCGGCTGTAGAGGCCGCCCTGCGCGAGCAGCTCCTCGTGCCGGCCGCGCTCCACGATTCGGCCCTTGTCCATGACCAGGATCTGGTCGGCGGCCAGGATCGTGGAGAGGCGGTGGGCGATGGCGAACGTCGTGCGCCCCTTCATCAGCCTGCTGAGCGACGCCTGGATCATCCGCTCGGAGCGCGTGTCCAGCGCCGAGGTGGCCTCGTCGAGGATCAGGATGCGGGGGTTCTTGAGGATCGCTCGGGCGATGGCGATGCGCTGCTTCTCTCCCCCGGACAGCTTGTAGCCCCGCTCCCCGACCACGGTGTCGTAGCCGTTCTCCAGGCTGGAGATGTGGTCGTGGATCGCGGCCGCCTTGCAGGCCTCGACGATCTCCTCGTCGGTGGCGTCCGGCTTGGCGTAGCGGAGGTTCTCCTTGATCGTGGTGTGGACCAGGTACGTCTCCTGGGTGACGGCGCCCACGAGCCGGCCCAGGCTCTCGAGCCGGATGTCGCGCACGTCGATGCCGTCGATCTTGACGGAGCCCTCGTTCACGTCGTAGAGGCGGGGGATCAGGTAGGTGAGCGTCGTCTTGCCTGCGCCCGAGGGGCCGACGAGCGCCACCAGCTGGCCCGGCTCGGCCACGAAGTCGATGCCGTGGAGCGTGTGCGCGTCGGTCTCGTCGTCGTAGCGGAACGAGACGTTCTCGAAGCGCACCTCGCCGCGGACCTGCGAGGGCTCCAGGGCGATCGCGCCGGGCCGGTCCGTGATGTCCTGCCTCATGTCCAGGTAGTCGAAGATGCGCTCGAACAGCGCCATGGAGCCCATGATCTCGACCTGCGCGGTCATCAGTCCGGTCAGGGGGAAGAACAGGCGGGCCTGCAGGGCGGTGAAGGCGACGAGCACACCGACCGTGATGCTCGAGTCGCCCTTGGCCATCAGCCACCCCGCCAGCCAGTAGACGAGCGCGGGCACCAGCGAGAAGATCATGCGCATCAGGCCGAAGAACACGTAGTTCACGACCTGGCCCTTGATCTGCCACTCGGCGAGCTTGGCGTTCTCGCTGCGGAACTTCTGGGTGACCAGATCCCTCCGGCCGCTGGTCTTGGTGAGCAGCACGCCGGAGACGGACAGCGTCTCCTGCATCAGGGCGTTCAGTTCGGCGGTCTGCTCCTGGGTTCCCCGGCGGATCCGCTGGGCCCATCCGCCGACCTTGGCGCCGATGACCGCGAACAGCGGCACGACGCCGACGCTGAGCAGGGTGAGCCGCCAGTCGAACAGCAGCATCGCGACGATCGTGGTGACCACCAGGGCGAGGTTCGAGAGCGTGTTGGTAGCGGCGTCGCTCACCGCGGTCTGCACGCCGGCCACGTCGCTGATCAGGCGCGACTGGATCTCGCCGGTCTTGGTGGACGTGAAGAAGCGCAGCGACATCCCCTGGAGGTGGTCGAACAGGCTGTTGCGCAGGTCGACCATGATGCGCTGCCCGATCAGCACGCTCCAGTAGCCGTACAGCAGCGTGAGCGCGGAGGCGGCGACCGTGGCGACGATGGTCCAGACCGAGTAGACGGTCACGACGTGCAGGTCCTTCTTGGTGAGTCCCTGGTCGATGATGATCTGCAGGAACCAGGGCGGCAGAAGGCCGAGCACCACCGCCACCAACACGGTGACGGCGGTGGCCAAAGCCTGGGCCTTGTAGGGGCGGAACGTGGCGATCACGCGCCGCACGGTCCCGGGCTTGAGCTTCCTGGGGCCGCCGGCGGACATGCCGTGCATCATCGGCCTCCTTATACCTAGCGCGGTTCGCGGACCCGGGGACTGGCCGCGGGGTTGACGAAGAACGCTGCTGTCCGTCTGTCTTATAGTAGACTGATGTACGGTACTTTCTCCATGTCCGAACGCGAAGACCCCTTCTCCGTCGCTTGCTCCCCGGCCTCCCTGTCCCAGCGGGCGGACGCCCTGCTGGCCCGGTGCCAGAGGGACCCCGAACGCCCGTTCTACCGGGACGACACGTTCCGCTCGAAGGAGCGCGCCAGCCGCTTCCGCGACGTCCGGTTCGGGTTCTGCGCCCTGGCGCGCCCGGAGTCGCCGCTGGCCGAATCGGAGCTCGAGGGCCTTCTGGCGTGCGCGCGGCTCACCGAAACGCAGGAGCAGGCCGTGCGTCTGAGGATCGCGGGATGGACGCTGGAGGAGATCGGCGCTCTGCGCGGCTGCACCAGGCAGGCGGTCCGGAACGTGCTGGGCAAGGCGGCGTCCAAGCTGCGGCGGGCCATGCGGGAGTATCCCTACGCGGGGCTGGCGGAGGTGTACCGCGCCGAGGTCTCGCGCCGAGGGCCGCGCCGCCGGGACAGGTAAACTGAACCGATCGGTCGGACGCGTCCGAAGCGAGGGAACGATGGTCCGTTGCGACAATTGCGAGACCCCGAACAGCCTGGACAGCCGGTTCTGCAAAGCCTGCGGCAAGGAGCTGTCGGAAGAGGCGCGCCGAGCCGGCCAGGAGCAGCTGGAGAAGCTGGTCGCCGAGGGCTACCACCTTCTGAACGAGGACCGCGCCGACGAGGCGCTCCTGCTGGCGGAGTCGATCCTCGCCACCGACCCGGACTGCGTGCAGGCCCTCTCCCTGAAGGGATCGTGCCTCGAGCGCAAGGGGCTGCTCGTGGAGGCCTTGGAGGCGTTCGAGAGGGTCGTCGAGCTCGCGCCCGACTCCGCGATCGACCGGGTGAAGGTGACCCACCTGCGCAAGGAGCTGGCCCAGAGGGCCGTGCCCTCGGAGGAGCCCGACCGCAGGCGCGCGTTGATCCTGGCGGTCAGCGCGGCGGTGCTGGTGATCGCGGTCGGCGGCATCGTCGCCGCGCTGGTGGCCCGGGATGCGGAGCCGCGGCCGACGCAGGGGCTGGTGGCCTCGCGGGGACCGGCCACCGGCGAGACGGCGGAGGCCTTCGGCAACGCGGCCGCGCAGGACGGGAGGCGCGACGGGGCAGAACGGGGCGCGGGCGGCGAGCAGCCTCAGCAACCGCCGCAGGACCAGCAGGCGCAGACGAACGCCGCGCAGCAGACGGGGACCCCTCGGCCGGCACCGACCCTGGATACCGGTGGCGTGCTTCCGAGGCCCTTGCCCAGCGGGGAGATCGGTCAGGTCCCGCCCGTGGTGCCTCCGGGCTTGGAGCTCAGGCCGGAGAATCCGCCGCAGTCGTCCGACCGCGCGACTGAACCGCCGCCCGCCTTCGAGCCGCCGCAGAAGACGGACGCCCAGAGCAAGGAGCCCGGGCGGGATCCCGGCGTGTACGAGATCCGGGTGTACACCGGGCCGCAGCGCAACCTGGGCGGAGGGGAGCCGGCGGGCGGGGGCGACCCCAACCAGCTGACGGCGCTCATCCGCACCGCCCGCCAGCAGTTCCAGATCGGCCAGTACGCCGCGGCGGCGCGCACCTACGAGCAGGCTCTGCGCGCCGGCGGCGACCCTGCGACGATCCACCAGCGCATCGGCCAGTGCTACGCGAACCTGGGTCAGAAGGCCGAGGCGTCCATGGCCTACACGCGGGCCATCCAGGCCTACGAGCAGCGCCTGGCCCAGAACCCTCGGGACGAGGCCGCGCGGCATGGGCTCGAGGCCTGCCGCCAGGCGCTCAAGGTTCTCCAAGGATCATGAGCCTTCTTCGAAGCTTGGCGTGCGGTCTTCTGGCGGTGCTCGCGGGCGTCGCCGGCGCCGTCCCGGCCGCGCTGATCGTGCAGCAGAGGACCCCCAAGCGCTACGACTCCGACTTCAACCTGACCGTCGCCCACCAGTTGGCGCAGGCGATCGACGACGACGGCCGGGTGGCTCCCACCGTGTGGTCGATGACCGACCCCGCCTTCCGCGCCGCGGTGGAGGACGGCGTGATCGCCCGCCCCAAGGACAACCCGTCGATGGACGAGGCGTTCGCCGCGGCCGAGCGGATGAGGGTGGAGTTCGTGCTGGTGGTGGTGGCCGTGCGCGACCGCGACGAGGCGGAGGGCACGCTCATCCTCTATCGCCAGCGCAAGGAGGTGTGGCGCGACGCCCACAAGGCCGGGGTGTCGCAGGGTGGCAAGTTCGACCCGTTCGCCACGGCCGCCACGCTGGCCCGCACCTGGGTGGAGCGGCTCGCGGCCGGTCCGTGGAAGGCGCTGCCGCCGAGGGTTGGCCCCCGCCCGGCCGAGACCGGCGCCGGACGTACCGAGCCGGTGGTCGAGCCGGCGAAGCCGGTCGCCAAGCCCGTCGCGGACGACCAGCTCCTGCCCAAGCTCGCCGAGCTGATGCGCCAGGGCGACGTGCCCCAGATCGTCGCCCTCCTGCGCGACGCGATCGACGCCCAGCCGCTCGACCTCTCCCGCCGGAAGCTGTTCGTGGACACCATGCTCGCCCTGGGTCAGCCCAGGCTGGCCGCGGAGGAGGCGCGCCGAGCCGCCGAGCTGTTCCCCGAGGCCGTCGAGATGAGGCTGCTGGCCTCGCGGGCCTACGCGGAGCTGGGCGACGAGGCCGCCGCCCGGGAGCAGCTGAACGAGGCCGTCGCACGCGACCCGAACGGCCCCCTCGCCCGCCAGGCGCTGGGCGAGGCGGCGCTGCTCGACCTTCGCCCGGAGGACGCGCTGCAGCACCTGCTGAAGGCCACCGAGCTGGGGTCGACCGGCGAGCTGCTGTTCCGAAGGGCGCTCGCCTACGCGCTGGCCGGCGACTCCAAGCGCTTCGAGCAGGACTCCCAGGCGGCGCGGAACGAGGCCTCGGCGGAGCCGGCGGTGGCGCTCGCGCGGTACTCCTTGGCGGTCCGCCTCGCCGATCGTCTGGTCGCGAGGGCCTCCCGCGACGGCGCGTCGGCGCTCCAAGCCGCTCGGATCGGCAGAACGGGCGGGGAGTTCGACGCCTCTCTCGCGGCGCTCCGAAGGTGGGCCGAGGCCCTGGCGATGGCCCTGCGCTCGACGCCCGTGCCCGCGAGGGAGGCGAAGGCGCACGAGACGCGCCTGTTGGCATCGAACTTGCTGCTGCAGTTCGTGGGACAGCTCCAGGACGCGGCGAGGAGGTCGGACACCGACCTACTGGAGGAAGCGACGCTCACGCTGGGCCAGGCGGCCCGGGTGTGGGAGTCCTCCAGGCCCTCCGCGGCCCAGGCGCGTCCCGCGGGCAAGCCGTGAAGGACGTTCTGGAACTCATCGGTTGGATGGCGCTGGTGTTCGCGGCGTCGGTCGGCGCGTCGTACGCCTTCCACGCGCTGGTGGGTCGGTGGCGCGGGCCCAAGCTGGACCCTTGCGGCGCCAAGCTGCGGCTGCGGGCAGCGCACGGGGTGTACCGGTGCCGCGTGCCGGAGGCCGGCGGCGGCGAGTGGACCGTATCGTCTCCGATCCAGAGGGACGCCTACGTGCCGCTGCAGGTCGGCGAGACGTTGACCGTGGAGTGGCCCACCCCCAAGGGGGTGGTGCTGTTCCGGACCAGGGTGCTGTCGAGGGACGCGGTGGACCACACGTTCCGGATCGCGGCGCCCGAGAGCCCGCGGCCCCAAGAGCGGCGCGGGGAGCCGCGCGCCACCGAGTTCCCGGTCGACAGGGTGGCGTTCGACGGCCGGCCGGCCGAGCTGGTGGACCTCTCGCCCAAGGGGTGTCGGCTGCGCACCCGGTTCGCGCCCGCGCCCGGAAGCCGCGTCCGGGTGGACCTGCCCTGGTCCGAGGAGCCGGCGTTCGGCGCCGTGCTGGAGCAGCGGGCGGCCTGCTTCGACGCCTCTCCCGGCGTCGAGGTGCGGCTGGTGTTCGAGGCCCGGGTGCCTGTCGGCCTCTCCGGATGACGGGCGACCGGTAACATCGGTCCATGGATCCGACGCCGACCCCGGCGCGGAGGGCCGGTCTGGAGACGCCCCTTTCGGTGCGCTTCCTGGGCGAGAGGGCGGTGGCGTTCGCGCCCTCTTGGGGCTACGACGCGCTGATCGTGGCCTGCCTGCTGTCGCCCATCTACGGAGCCTGGCGATGGCTGCGGTGGGAGCCGCTGGGCTTCATGCATCCGGGCATCTTCTTCGGGGCCACCTTCGCGGCGGCGCTGGGAGGGGTCTGGGCGCTGTTCAGCATGGACCGGATGGTCTGCGATCTGAGGGGAAGGACCTACCTGCGGCTGGAGGGGTCGGCCGCGTGGAAGCGGGTGCGCCGCGGCAGCCTGGACGAGCTGGACGCGGTGGTGCTGACCGCGGAGCAGGTTGCCTCGGTCGCTGGGGGGCAGGCCGTTGTGTACCGGCTGGTGGTGCACTGGAGGCGGGCCATGCAGCCTCCGCTGGTCGCGGAGAGAAGGCTGTGCCACCTGCCCGCCGGGGTTCCGCTGAACTACAGCTCCGCGCCCTGGGTCGCCAAGGGTTCGAGGCTGGCGGCGGCCCTTCGGCTGCCGTTCTACGACAACAGCTACTTCCACACGCCCGGCCCGATCCCGCCGCTGTGAGGCGCGCCCGGCGCCCTGCGCCGAGCCGCTGGGAAGATCGGCCCGGACCGTCGGCCCTTTAACTCTGTCTTAACCCCTGCGTGCTTCCATGGCTGCGTGGCCCACGGGCCATCGCCATCAGGAGGAAAACAACCATGGTCCGCCGAGCTTTCACGCTCATCGAGCTTCTCGTCGTGATCGCGATCATCGCGATCCTCGCCGCGATCTTGTTCCCGGTGTTCGCCCAGGCCAAGGAGGCCGCCAAGAAGACCCAGGCTCTCAGCAACCAGAAGAACCTGGGCATGGCGTTCATCCTGTACACCAGCGATCACGACGACGTTCTGCCCAACGTCACGTGGCAGGACAGCTTCAACAGCGCCTACTCGGTCCCCAACCCCTACGGGGAGAAGTGGAACGGGTCGCTCGCCTGGCCGGTGTCTCTGATTCCCTACCACAAGAACGACACCAAGCGGGGCAACAAGAACAGCATCCTGATCAGCCCGAACGACGTCAGCCTCGCCAACTTCACCAAGCCGGACTTCAAGATCATGCTGGAGGCCGTGAACTGGCCCAACTGGGAGCAGTTCGGCACCGACTGGCGAACCAACGCGAAGATCTTCCCGCTGAGCTTCTGCGCCAACTACGGCCTCAGCTACAGCTGGGCCTTGACCGCCCCCGGCGTGTGGAACGCGACCGCCTACACCGGCCCGCGCAGCATGACCACCGTCGTCGCTCCGGCCAACACGATCTTCACCACCGAGTACGGCCAGGGCATCGCCGGCGCGTACCAGTCGAACGTGTACAGCAACTACTACTGCCAGCTGGGCTACGGCGGTGTGGACCGGTGGAAGAACGGGCGCCGCTACTCGGGCGGCCGGACCTTCACGTTCGTGGACGGCCACGCGAAGTTCATCAAGGACCCGGTGAAGATCGAGGACCTGGCGGACAGCTCCAGCCAGCTGCAGATCCAGATCCGCGAGTCGTACGCTCCGCAGGGCGTCTACGACATTCCGGACCGCGACTCGCTCTGATCCCGATAGCCTCCAATCCAAGGAACGGGGCCAAGCCTGCGGGCCCGGCCCCGTGTTCGTCCGGATGGGAGCCGTTCCAGACGACCCGATCCCGCGACGCGGCGGTCACTCCACGAACGCGTCGGCGCTCGGTTTCTGGCGGAGGAACGCCTCGATGAACCCGTCGATCTCGCCGTTCAGCACGCCCTGCGCGTTGCCCGTCTCGTAGCCCGTGCGGTGGTCCTTGACCATCGTGTACGGCTGCAGCACGTAGCTCCGGATCTGGCGTCCCCACTCGGCCGGTCCCGTGTCGCCGCGGATGGCCTTCATCTTGGCGGCGTCCTGCGTGCGCTGCAGCTCGGCCAACCGGGCCAGCAGCACGCTCATCGCGGCCGCGCGGTTCTTGTGCTGGCTCCGCTCGTTCTGGCACTGCACCACGATGCCGGTCGGGATGTGGGTGATGCGCACCGCGGACTCCGTCTTGTTGACGTACTGCCCGCCCGCGCCCCCGGCTCGCAGGGTCTCGATCTTCAGGTCGTCGGGGTTCAGGTCCACCTCCGACTCCTCGATCTCCGGCAGGACCTCCACCTTGGCGAACGACGTGTGGCGCCGGGCGGCCGCGTCGAACGGCGAGATGCGCACCAGGCGGTGCACGCCGTGCTCGCTCTTCAGGTAGCCGTAGGCGTTGTCGCCGGTCACCTGGAAGTTCACCGAGCGGTAGCCGGTCACGTCGCCGGGCGTCTCGCTGAGGATCTCGACCTTGTAGCCGTGGTCCTCGGCCCAGCGCGTGTACATGCGCAGCAGCATCTCGGCCCAGTCGCAGGCCTCGGAGCCGCCGGCCCCGGCGTTGATCTCGACCAGCGCGTTGCGCGAGTCGTGCTCGCCGCTCAGCAGCGTGCGCAGCTCGTAGGCGTCCAGATCCTTCAGGAACTGGACCGCCATCTGCTCGGCCTCCCGGCGCAGCTCCGGGCTGTCCTCGAGCTCGAGCAGCTCGAACAGCTCGCGGATGTCCCGCTCGGTCTTCGAGAGCTCCTCGTACGGGTTGCGGATCGCTTTGAGTCGCGACAGCCTCTGGAGAGCCTTGTTGGCGGCTTGGGGGTCGTTCCAGAAATCGGGCTGCGCGGAGAGGTTTTCGAGTTCGGCTATTTGGGCTTCGACCTTGGGCAGGTCAAAGATGCCCCCTGATAGCGTCCAGGCGACCCCTCGCCCTGGACAGCGCTTCCTGCTGCTCCATGCTCAGCATGGCCGATAGGATACCCTCCTAGATGACCGTGCTTCGGGCCGCGGGGCTCTCCTTGCCGACCACGGGACGCACCGCCGCGACGTTGTCCGGCTCGTAGTCCAGCAGCTTGAGCCAGTCCTCCTGGGTGTCGCTCTTGGGGAAGATCTCGTTCTCGCGGTATTCGGCGTCCACGGCGGCCTTCAGGTCGGCCAGCGACACGCCGTGCGGCTCGTCCGGCTCCTCGATGGCCCTCCGGATGGCCAGGTCCTTGGCGCGGTCCACCACGGACTTCAGCAGCGCCCCGCTCACCAGGTCCTTGCGGTAAAGCGTCTCGGTGGCTCCGCTCTTGAGCATCACGCGCAGGAACTCGGAGTCCTTGGTGGTGCGCCAGAGGTAGTCGATGGCCTCGTCCAGGATGCGCTCGCGGGCGCAGGCCGGGTCCTGCGTGCCGAGCCGACGCAGCTCTTCGGGGTCGAGCGGCACGCGCTCGTGCAGGTAGATGCCGAGAATCTGCCGGCTGGCCTCGCGGTTGGGGCGCGCGACCTTCACCTTGCGGTCGATGCGCTCGGGCCTCAGCACCGCGGGGTCGATGTAGTCCGGCCGGTTGCTGGTGAGGATCAGCACGACGTTCTCCAGAGCCACCAGGCCGTCGAGCTCGGCGCAGAACTGCGGGACCACCGTGTTGCTGATGTTCAGCCACCGGCCGCTGGACCGCGTGCGCAGCACCGACTCCGCCTCGTCCATGAAGATGAACACCAGCCGGCCTTCCTGGGCCTTCTCCCGCGCGGTGCGGAAGATCTCGCGGACCATGCGCTCCGTCTCGCCGAGCCACATGTTCAGGATCTTGGGCCCGCTGATGTACATGAAGTACTCCTTCACGTCGTGCCCGACGCGCTGCGAGTACTCCTTGGTCAGGTTGTAGGCGGTGGCTTTGCCGATCAGCGTCTTGCCACAGCCCGGCGGGCCGTAGAGAAGGATCCCCTTGATCGGCTTCTTGTCGAAGCGGCGGTAGATCTCCGGGTGCAGCAGCGGATGCTCGATGGTCTCGCGGATCAGGCGGATCGCCTCCTCCTGCCCTCCGACCTGATCCCAGCGGATCTCCGGCACCTCCTCGAAGAAGTAGTCGCGGGCCTCGCGCTTGGGGAAGTGGTCCACCGCCACCTTGCCGTTGGGCTCCACGAGCACCTCGTCGCCGGGGGCGATCGCGCGGTCCGCCAGGCTCTCGGCCCTCAGCAGCAGGCGGCTGACGGTGCCGGGCGTGTCGCCTCCGAGCCTCAGCCGGCCGTCCTCCAGGACCTCCGAGACGGTGGCGATCGCGCCGAGGCCGGCGGTCTCCAAGGCCCGCAGCACGGCGAACGCCTCGTTCACGGCGATGCGCGACCCCGCCTTCAGCGTGGACTTGTCGGCGTTCGGGTCCACCTGCGCCACGTACTCCGTGTCGCCGACCGCGATCAGGCATCGGTCCTCCTCCAGCCACCGCAGGAACACGCCGATCCGGTTGGCCGGCGAGGTCAGCTTCTCGTACGCCTCCTGAAACTGGGCCAGCTGCTCGCGGAGCTCGTCGTTCTGGCGCTCCTCGGCGCGGAGGGAGCGCCGCAGGGCCGAGAGGTGGTTCCGCACCCGCGTCATCTCGGGCGGGATCATCTCCAGAACTTCTTCCAGGAGCTCGAGGGCGGTGGGCTGATCGGCGGCCATTCCACCTAGGATTACGCCCGCCGGCCTCTTTCCGCTCCGCGGTCCCGGTCCGTCTCCGGAGCCGGGACCGCGCCGATTCACCGAGGGTCGTAGGGACCGACCGGCTCCGACGCGGGAGCCTCGGTCGCCTGCTTGGGGTCGGGGGGCGGCTCGGCCGCGCCGGACGAGCATCCGGCGGCGGCGAGGACCAGAGCCGCCAGCGCGATCAGCTCAAAGGCGGAAGTCAGGCGTCGTGCCATCGTTGCCGAACTCCGGCCTGCGGCCCGGACCCCAGTTGCACTGCCCCTTCACGCGCTCCGGCTTGAGGAACCGGGCGGAGGTGTCGAACATCGCGTAGTTCGAGCCGCCGCTGAAGCGCCGGGACGACCACTCGCCGGACTCCAGACCGAACACCGGGTGCGACGTGCCGAACTGCGTGTGCACGAACGACACCCGGTTGTTCCACTGGCTGTTCACGTCGCCCAGGACGCACTCCGGAAGGGAGCTGTTGGGCGTCCCCGGGGCGTCGCTCGGCCAGAAGCCGCCCGCGATGCCGTCCTTGCGGTTGATGTTGAAGGTCGAGCCCGGCACGCCCTCGTTCGGGTTGGCGCCGCCGCCCGTGTTGGCCTGCATCGGGTAGATCATGATCGTGTTGCTCGGGTACTGCACCTCGCTCTCCGTGGCGGTGTACACGCCGTTGTTGGCGAAGTTGTTGTTCCGAGCGTAGGAGGAGCGGAAGTCGCCGCCGAGCGGCACGTACCGGCCGCCGACGAAGCGGTTCCCCCAGATGAAGCCGGTGAGCCCGCCCCGCGCGGTGCACGTCTGGCCGAGGTTCCGCTCCCAGTGGTAGCAGTAGGTCCCCGGCGGGATCGGCACCGCGGCGATCGGGTCGCCCGGGCTCTTGAACATCTGGATGTTCTTGACGTACGGGTACAGGAGGTCGATCCAACCGAGCGCCACGTCGCCCGGCTGGCAGGGCTCGCGGTTGGCGGGGCCGTTGGGCTCCCACCACAGGTGGCACGAGCGGTTGGTCTGCACGGTTCCGTCGTAGTCGGTCAGATACAGGATCTGAGCCGTCGCGATCTGCTTGACGTTCGACAGGTCGGTGCTCTTCTTGGCCGCATTCTTCGCCTGGGCGAAGACGGGGAAGAGGATGGCGGCGAGGATCGCGATGATCGCGATCACGACCAGCAGCTCGATCAGGGTGAACGCTCTTTTCATCTTCTCCTCCGGCCGACCCCGCGGGATCGGCTCAACCTCAAGATCTGAGGCAGGCGTTAAGGCGGGTTTAAAGGCGGGGCCGCGGGTCCTGGACCCATTTGCGGATTGGGCCGGTCCTCCTAGGACCTCGCGCTCGGGATGGAGCGAGGGGCGTCCGTGGTTCGGCCCGCTTCGGATCCGGCGTCCAGGCCGGCCGGCAGGTCGTGCCGTGGCGGCCCGCCGGGCGCCGCTTGTAAGGACCGCCGTGCTGAGCGGCCCGCGGCGTCGCGGAGTGGGACGCGGGCTACGGCGTCGAGTCCAGCTCCACGCGGAAGAGCTCGCGGCGGGACTCGTTGGCCAGCAGCAGGCGGTTCTCGCCGTCGAACGCCACCGACTCGATCTGCCCCAAGTCGCCCAGCTCGACGAACCGGATCGGCTTGGAGAGCAGACGGTCGCCGACCCCGCGCAGATCGAACAGCCACACCCGCGCCTTCGGCACGTGGGTCAGCACCGCCAGCGTGCGGCCCGACGGCGAAGCGTCGGCGCCCGTGACCCAGCCTCCCAGCCCCTCCCGCCGGTCCACGGGAGACAGCCGGTGCACCACTCCGGACGCGGCTCTGGCGAGCGGCAGTCGATACAGCGCGGTCGAATCC
>CALGMO010000118.1 GCA_937961665.1 uncultured Fimbriimonadaceae bacterium | reverse complement strand
CCCCTGCAGTCCACCTGGGTCAAGGACGGCACGCAGTACCGCCTCCCCAAGCCGCTCGCGCGCGATTCCGACGGCGACGGGCTCGAGGATGCGGCGGACCCCGCGCCGCTCGAGCCTTGGCCCAACTTCGTGTGGCCGATGCGCGCCGCCGTGGACGGCGACGACCGGGAGTGGGCGAGCGTCCCACAGGCCGGAGAGATGCACCGGGGCGGCATTCGCTGGACCTACCGGCACGCCCACGACGAGGGAGCCTACTACGGCAGCATGCGCCTTTCCGGCCCGTGGCGACGCGCCTACGTGACGCTCGACGGCGAGGGCAAAGGCGTGTACTCCGGCTCCGGCGTGCTGGGTTTCGTCGTGCAGAACGGCGAGTCCATCACCCTAGGCCGTCACTTCGACGAGCCGAAGGGCATGGTCTGGAAGGCCGCCCGCGACGGCGGGGACACCGTGTTCGAGTTCAGCATCCCGAACCGCGGCGAAGGTCCGTGGTTCTGGAGCCGCGGCGGGCGGGAGATCGGCGTGGTGCTGTACGTGGCCGACGACCGCGGGCGCGTGTTCAGCGTCCACGAGCCGTACCGACCGTTCTACTGCCTGATGCTCGAGCCTACCGGCAGGGCCCCTTTGCCAGCCTCGGGTGCGCCGGCGGACCTTGAAGCCGGTAGCAACCATCGGGCGTTCGTGCCCGGGAGCCCCGGCATCGAGGTGGGCGAGGGGTGGAGCGTCGAGGACGGAGCCTGGGTGTGCCGGCGCGACGAAGAGGCGCTGCTCACGTTGCCGATCCAGCCCTCGGTGGAGTTCGACCTGTGGGTGCGCCTGGAGGCCCGCCAAGACGCGGTGCTCGGCGCCTTCGTTCCCAGCACCCGCAACCCATCGGCCGGGGAGGACTACGTGGCCTTCGTCGGCGGCTACGGCAACACGGCCACCCGCCTGAGGCTGTTCGGCGAAGAGAGGGGCGACTCCACCGCGACGCTCACGCCGGGGGTCCACACCGTGCAGCTCTCCCGCCGGGCGTCGGGAGTGTGGGTGCTGTTCGACGGCCAGCCGATCCTGTGGTCGCCGGACCCGAGCCCCTCGGCCAAGGTCGACAGGCTGGCGGTGATCGGCGGCTACGGCGGCCGCCAGCGGGTGCTGGAGGTTCGCTGCCGCACGGGCGATCGGTGATGAGCCCGAAGCCGCACGCCGCCTCGGCGCGTCTGCTCTTTCGGAAGAACCCGACCGAAGGAGGACGACCGATGGCACTGCTCTCCGTTTTCGCGCTGATGGCGGCTCTCCCCGCTCCCGACTTGGAGGGTCTAGCCCGCACCGACCTGGCCGCCAAGCTCGGCCTCAAGGTTGCCGAGGTGCGTGTGGTGGAGTCCAAGCCGGTCACGTGGCCGGACGGCAGCCTCGGATTGCCACGGCCGGGCGAGATGGCCACGATGGCCTTGGTGCCGGGCGCGCTGATCACCCTCGAGGCCAAGGGCAGGCGGTTCCGCTACGCGGCGGGCGGATCGTCGGTTCGATACGGCGGGCCCGTCGAGCTGGACCGATTCTCGCTGCTCTATCTGGAACCGAACGAGAGGGACGCCAACCTGAACGGCACCCTGATGCGCTGCTCGGTGGCCGGAACGAACCCGCAGACGGTCCTGGCGGGCGTGTCGGCGTTCGAGCCGGGAGACGGGGGCCGCGTACTGGCGGCGAGGCGCACGTCTCGCTCCGGCTTCGAGCTGTGGCTCGCCGACGCCCGAATAGGCCAGGCCGACAAGCTGCACGCCGCCTTCTCCTACGGTCCGCTGGCGCTGGACGGTCGGGGGACGCGCTGGGCCGCCGTCTTTCGGTCCAGAGTGGGCGCGGACTGGTCCGTCGCGGTCGGCGGCGCGCCGGGCGGCGGCGTCGAGACGTTGGCCGGGCCCGAGGGAGCCCCGATCGACCGCCTCGCCTTCCGCGACGGCGGGCTGTCGGCGCGCTCGGGCCGCACCTGGTGGCGTCGCACGCAGACCGGGTGGGAGAGCGTCGGCCAGGAGCCCGGGGAATACGACGAGCGCGGATGGATGATGCTGAACCGCAGCTTCAGCCTGACGGTGAGCGGCGCGAAGGGCCGGGACGGCGCGCCGCAGACCGTCGTCGCGAAGACGCACTTCTCGGGCGGCTCGACGCCGGTGGCGCACATCGCCGGGCTGGAGTTCCGGCGCATGGAGCCCCTAGCCGCGGGCTGGATTCTGGTGTGCGGCCGCCGCGGCGAGCAGGACGAGGCCTGGATCGTCCAGATCGACACCGGTTGGTCTCTGCCGGCGCTGCGTGGAAGGCTGGGAACGGTCCGCGCGCTGGACCTGCCCGCACCCCAGCCGAGACCTCTCGGCGAGCGCCCTTGACAGCTGCCGCGGGCCGCCCCAGCGGCGTCCGATCCGCCGAGGCATCGGTGCGCCGCGCTCTCGGCGGAGGGAGTCCCCTTCCTCGCAGGCGCGGCTGGCTCCAGCCCGGCGCCGGGATCTGCACCTCAGCGGCCCCAAGGCGACGCCTCCGGCGGGCGCACCCGACCGGTCGCCCAGGCTCGGGCCGACTGCCGGCCGCTCCGCGACACCCGGGGTGGGCGCCCTTGACAGCGGCCGGGCGAACCGGGTTCAATGTTCTGCTGATCCGTGGGGGTATAGCTCAGCTGGGAGAGCGCTTGCATGGCATGCAAGAGGTCACGGGTTCAAGTCCCGTTACCTCCACCAAGCTCCGGATCAGAACCTCGCGCTAAAGGTCAGCCTTAGGAACGTGTCCGAGTCGGGCTTCGGGGCCGAACCCGCCCGGCGGTAGTCCACCCTGACGAGCGTGGGGATCAGCTCGAGCCCCTCGGCGATCCGAATTCGGGCCCCAGCGAGCCATACCGTGGGCTTGCCATCCGGCGACATCCGGTAGTACTCGATCTTCCGGGCGTCGGGGATCGGGTCCTCGGCCACGTGCAGCCACACGAACGGGTGCAGGACCGGGCTGGCCGTCCATTCGCCGTAGAGCGACCAGACGTCGAGGTCCCGGCTCTGTCTGCCGGGCGCGGTGCGGCGCTGCGTCGCCCACAGCACGCCGAGCTTGCCGTTCCGCCCGACCGACGCGGCTTCCGCCTTCCAGGTCGTCCACTCCTCTCCCGCCTTACGGTCCCACCAGTCCCCGTACAGGTCCAAGGTGACGCCCTCGGCGGCCCGGAAGGCCACCCGACCATACACGGCCTGCGTGTCGCCCGTGCTGGACTTGGTGCCGCTGGCGTCGCCAACCGCCAGCTCGTACTCCGCCCGCCCGCGCCGGTCCAGAGGCCCCCGGACCGAGACCCCTTTGTCGCGCGTCGAGGCCATGCGGAAGAGGTCCAGAGTGTGCTTGTCGATCGGCCGGTAACCTAGTCTGGCCTCCATCGGTGACACCGACGGCGTCGGGACGAGACCGAACGCCACCGCGTGGCCGGAGCGCTCCCACCGAACCCACAGATCCTTCACAAAGGGCTCGAGGTCGGACGACGTGCCGAAGTCGCCCGGGTCCTTGGCCTCCAAAGTGAGCCTCGCCGAGAGGCCACCCTCCAGCCGGCGGTCGTAGACGAAGTTCACCCTCCGGATCCAGCTGCCGTGCTTGCCGTCCACGGACGGGTCGTGATGGCTCGCCACCCGGTAGAGGTCGCCGAACATCGCCACCGAGAGCCGCCCCTCGTCGCCGCGCGCGCCCGCGCCGATCGAAGCGGCCAGCCCGCAACAGACCCAAATGCGCAGATCCGCCCTCCGCATGTCTTTAACCTTGCCTTAACACGAGCCCGAGCGCCCATTGTAGCACGCGGGGTCCCAGACCGGCCCTGGGAGGCGCGGGTAGGCGACGGCGAGCCGGGCGAGCACCGCGCCATGCAATCTGCGTCACAGCTCCAAACAATTTGCATCGTTTTTCGACATTCAACGACTCCAACGGGCAAAATGTGTTGTATACGTATAAGCGAGCCGGTCCATGGAGGCCGGATCCGCGCCCTCGGGGTGCGGGGGAGCATTTCGAAGATGAAACGCGCGTTTACTTTGATCGAGCTGCTGGTCGTGATCGCGATCATCGCGATCCTGGCCGCCATCCTGTTCCCCGTCTTCGCGCAGGCCAAGGCCGCCGCGAAGAAGACCCAGTCCCTGAGCAACATCAAGCAGCTGGCTCTGGCTGTGAAGATGTACCAGGCGGACTACGACGACGTGTATCCCGTCGGCTGCGGCAGCTGCTGGTGGCAGCCCCGCGACGGCGGCTGGACCTACGGCATCCTGCCCTACATGAAGAACTGGGAGATCCTGCGCTCGCCCGGCGACCCGAAGGACAAGGCCGGATGGCAGGGCTGGACCAAGACGCATCCCGACTTCGTGCACATCTCCTACGCCTCGAACGGCGTGATGATCTGGCAGGACAACAACTGGGGCATGCGCGGCCTGATGGGCCTGAACCAGAAGAACGGCACGGAGTGCGGATGGTTCGACGGTCCGGGCGTCACGCCGGAGAGCGCCGTGAACAACGTGGCGACCACCGTGATGTTCACCGAGCGCAACAACAGCGCCCCGACCTGGGGTCCCAGCAACTTCATGGCGGGCGTCACCTGGTGGGACGGCGCGGGCTACCCCGGCGCCTGGCCGGACGGCACCCGCGACGGCACGCCCTACCGGTTCCGCACCGACTGGGGCAGCGGCGCGGAGTTCATCGCGAACATGGACAACCGCAACGGCGCCGTCAGCACGAACTGGCAGAACAAGGCCTGCTTCGCCTGGGCCGACGGCCACGCCTCGGTGGTCAACCCGGTCTCGACCAACCCGGATCCGACCAACCGCCCGCAGGACAACCTCTGGAACGCCTATCGCCAGTGATCTCCGTTGGGGGCGGGCCCATCGGGGCCCGCCCCGAGCGCTCTCAGGGAGGGATGGAAGCATGAACGTCGTCCGATGGATCGCCTTGGCGGCTCTCGCCGCGAGCGTCGGCCTAGCGGGTTGCGGCTCGCAGAGCGAGCCCCTCACCAAGGACGAGATGCAGCGGCTGCAGAACCCGTCCAAGGAGCCGCCGCCCCAGGCCACCGCAGGTCCTCCGCCCGGACAGAAGGCGAGGCCCGCGAGCAGCCTCGACCCGGGCTACGAGAGCCCGACCGAGGGCCAGGGAAAGTAGGCTTCGCGCCCGCCGGGGTCAGGAACCCCGGCCAAAGTCCGAGACAACGGCGGAACCGCCGGCAGGGGGAGGCGGCGGCCGCCGTTCCTCTTGGCCCCTCCGGCGGGAGGCCTGCCGGGCGATCGAGTACAATCTGCGGTGCGGCGGGGGTATAGCTCAGTGGGAGAGCACCTGCTTTGCAAGCAGGGGGTCGTCGGTTCGAATCCGACTACCTCCACCAGCCCGGGTCCGGACCCTCAGCCGCGAGGCCTCGCGCCCTCCGAACCGTTCGAGGCCCCGGAAGAGCTGCCTCCCGTTCGGTCGGCGAGCAGCCGGGTGGCGGCCTGGACGGTCTCGGCTCGCAGCTCGCCCAATCGTTCCGCGAGGAGCGCCCGGCGCTCGGCGGACTCCTCGAGTTCCTTGCGCCAGAGCCGAAGCTCGCCCGCGAGCTGCCTCTGCTCGGTCCGCACCTCGTTCAGGTTCTGTGCGACCAAGCCGAGGGCGCGCGCCACCGTGTCGGCGTTCTGCAGGTTCTCGCGAATCGCCTCGGCCAGGCCATCGAGCTCGATCCGAACGGCCTGAAGGGAGCCGGGAGGCCGTGCCAGCGCATCCCTGAACGTGCCGGCGGCATGGACGATATCCGACCGGAGGCGTTCCGAAGTCTGCGACCACAGTTCGGCGCCCTCCCGGTACAGTGCCTCCAGGCTCTGACGAGCCTCCCCCAGCCGGTAGGCGGCGTGCTCCACGCTTGCGAGCACCCGCTCTTGGAGCGACGCCACAGACCGCACCTGGCCCTCCAAGAGGTGCAGAGCCCTGTCGGTCGCCTCGACGCAAGCCCTCTGCAGCCGCGACTCGGCCTCGGCACTCGACTTCTGCAGCCGCGACTCGGTCTGGACCACGGATCGGACCAGCCGCTCGTTCTCCTCCGTCGGGACCTCGCGGAGCTGCCCGATGGCAGAGCCTCCTCCACAAGTCGCTTCACCCCCGCCCCCGCCGACACCAGGACGGCGACCACACACAAGAGGACGATCCAGCCGAAGGCGCTCACGCGAACACCGTCCCCAGCGGTCCGAGGGCTGCGCAGCCTTCGGTACCTCCGCCAGACTGCCTGAGTGGCATCGGCCGAGGGGCGAGCAGGGGCATCGCAGAGCCCCATCCTGCCGGACGACCGCCCGGCCCATAATCGCGCATGGGTCCCCTCGCCTGCGGGCTGCTCGCCTTGGCCCTGCATCAGGCCGCGGCGCGGCCGTTGCTGTTCGCCCACGTGATGCCCTGGTTCGAGGCTGCGGAAGGGCGCTACGGGTGGCACTGGACGATGAACGTCCGGTCGGCCGAGGACGTGCGCCAAGGCCGCGTCGCCTCCCATTTTCGGCCCTTGCTCGGCGCCTACGACTCGATGGATCCCAAGGTGCTGGAGGCTCACGCGCTGTGGATGAAGCTGGCCGGGTTCGACGGCGTGCTGGCGGATTGGTACGGCGTACGCTCCGACTTCGACTACGCCATGATCCACCGCCGCACCGAGGCGCTGTTCGACGCCGCCGAGCGGGCGGGCCTGCGCATCGGCGTCGTGTATGAGGACCAGTCGCTCGGCAACGCCGTCCGCCATGGGCTGATGAGCGCCGCGGACGCCCCGGCCCAGGCGCGCGAGGTCGGCAGGTTTCTGCGCACCCGGTGGTTCGCTCGGAAGGGGTGGTGGCGAATCGATGGAAGACCGGTCGTCCTGGTGTTCGGACCCCAGCACCTGCAGTCGGACGGATGGGCGGCGTTCCGCGAAGGTGCAGGCCCGGTCTGCCTGCTGACGCTCCACCAGCGCCAGCCCTTCGCCGACGGCGGCTTCGACTGGCCCGTGCCCAGCGAAGGACTGGCCTTCACCCGCAGGTTCGGCGAACGATCGGCGGGTTGGGGCGTGCGCGTGGCCTGCGCCTATCCGCGGTTCCGCGACTGGTACGAGGAGGGCGGCCAGAAGGGCTACCCTGACCTGCCGGACGACGGTGGGCGGACGTACCGGGAGACCCTCGACGCCGCCCTGGCTCTCCATCCCGTCGCGGTGCAGGTAGCGACCTGGAACGACTGGCAGGAGGGTACGCAGATCGAGCCGTCCGTGGAGCTCGGCTACCGCGACCTGGCCGCCACGCAGGCGGCCCGGCGGAGGATCGATCCGGCCTTCCGGTTCCAAGCGGCCGACCTCGAGCTGCCGCTGAGGATCTTCCGCCTTCGTCAGAACCCCAAGGACGCGCCGCTCGCGGACCGTGCGGCGGAGGCGCTCCGCGCCGGCGACGCGGCTCGGTGCAGGGAGATCCTGGGGCAGGCGCGCTGAGAGGGCCTCGGCCTCAGGCGTCGGGGTTGGCATCCAAGAGCTCGCGCAGCCGCTTCCTATCGCTCGCCGTAGCGCAGAGCGAGGCAGCGAGGATTCGCAGCGCGTACAGCTCGATCGCCGGCGAGTACTGTCCGAGCACACGGGCGTGCGATGCCAACTCGACGATGGCCATCCTCTCCTCGGGGTACAGCGGCACGCGCACGCGGGGCACGTCGGAGCGCCGAACAGCCTGCAGGGCCTGCGCCCGCAGTTCCTCCGCGCTCGCCGCCTCGCCCGGCCCATCCGTGAGCAGACGGTCGGAGAAGTTCGCGAAGGCGACCGTCCAGACGGTGCGCAGCAAGTCTGCGGTGCGCTCCAACAGGGCGCGATCGTCGGGCCGGACGCCGGGAAGCCGACCCCGAATCTCACGGATCGCGGCAATCAGGGGAGTCTGCCGAGGGCGGTAGGAGTAGGCCCAGACCGGCATCGGGGACTCGTCTCCGCCCTCCTCCGGAACCTGGCCTTCGTTCTGAGGCACGAAATCGTTCTCGTCGATCATCGGCCGATTCCTTTCGAGCTGGGCGTACGGAAGAAGAACACGAGGTCCACTCGCCCTTTGGGAGCCACCCGAACGCCCCGGCGGTCACCCGGGGTCGCCACCACCAACCTCCACGGATCGGCGTACAGACCCGTGCCGGTTCCGTAGGTGATGACGTACGAGGGCAGCATCGCGTAGTCCCCGTTCGGGCTGACGACGTACGTGGGCTCCCCGCCGAACGCGAAGCCCTCGTCGGCTGCGACCGCAGGCGACGGGTAAGGCCCTTGGCCGGCTGAGCCAGGGTTCGCGCCCAGAAGAAGCCCCGCCCTAGCCAGGAGTTTCCGAACCAGGTCGGCCCGCTCGCGGGAGACCTTCACCCGACGGTCCTCGTCCTTGCCGTCGCTCTCCGCCGCGATGCCGTGGACGAACAGGTATGCGGTTCCCGGCAACGCGGGGCGCACCTGGCTCGCGACGATGCCGAGCACGCTCTCGGCCTCCTCCGGTCGGGCGAAACGGCTCGTGCCGGGCACGAACTCCAGGCCGTACAGGCGGAGGCGCATCAGCGTCTCGTTCCGGTCGATCTGCAGATAGGGAGGCTCGCCCGGACGCCCGACCAGAGCGATGACGCTGATCGTGCGTCCCTGCGGGGCCTTTCCCGGCACCGGCCGAACGCGCCCCTGGCGGACCTCCTGGTAGGTGTCCACCACGTAGTCCGGTCCGAGCTGGTCGCGCACCCTCTCTGCGACCTGGTTCGCGACGTCCACCAGCCTGGCGTCCCGCTTCTCCTCGATGCGCTCCACCTGAGCCCTGTAGCGCGCGAAGGAGTTCTCGTTGGCCAGGTAGTAGCCGAACATCACGAACGCCAGCGCGATGGTGATGTCCGTCATCACCACGAACGGGTTCGCGGCGAACCTCCAGACGGTCCGGCCTCTCACGGCCTCCCCCTTGGCAGTCCTCCCCGCCAAAGACTTCGGAGCCTCATTCCTCGAGACCCTCCAGCCGGGGGGTTCGGAAGAACAGGATCAGGTCCACGCGGCCGTCCTGGCTGGCGTACAGCCGAGTGCCGGTTCCGTACGGGATCGCGTAGGCCGCGAGGATCGCCCTGCCCTTCTTGCCGTAGCTGGTGAAGGTCGTCCGCTGCCCCCGATACTTCGCCGCCTCCTCCGCGTCCCACTCGCTGACTTCCCCCTTTCCGTAGGCGATCAACCCCTCCCTCAGCAGCATGCCGAAGACGACGTTGGAGCGCTGTTGGGAGAGGAGGACTCGGGCCGACTCCGAGCGCCCCTCCCCCCTCGTCGCCAAGCCGTGCACGAACAGGTAGGCGATTCCGGGCAGAAGCTCTCGGATCGGGCCCGCTGCCGCCTCGTAGACTTCCGCGGCGAGAGGGTGGGCGAACTCGACGGTTCCCCTGTGGAAAGGAACTCCGAGGAACTTCAGTCGCATGAACGTCTCGTTGCGGTGGATCTCCAAGAAGTTCCGGCCCTCCACCTTTACGGCGCAGATGAGGCTGTCCTGGTCCTTCTCGCCCAGCCGCGGGCGTCTCTCCACATCCTCGGGCTTGAGCCCTTTCACCAGGTCGCTGTCCCCGGGAATCGTGCTTCGGACTGCGTCCGCGATCCTGTAGGCCACTTGGACCTGGAGCTTGTCGCGCTCGATCTCGCCCCGGCGCATCGCGGCCTTCAGCTGATGCTTGTAGGCCTCGGCGTTGGCCAGGTAGTAGCCGAACATCACGAACGCCAGCGCGATGGTGATGTCCGTCATCACCACGAACGGGTTCGCGGCGAACCTCCAGGCGGTGCGGGTGCGCACTGCTACGCCTCCTCAGTCTTCCGAGTCCAGATCTTCCACCAGGGCTTGCGCTTGCGGGCGGATCGCTCCAGACTGAAGACTAGCTTCTCCAGACGCTCGAGCGCCGCCTGAAGGTCATCGCACCGATGGAGCACCGGCTCGAGGCTCTGCTGGCGCGGCTCGACGGAGGGGGCGCTCCCGGGGCGGGACGCCACCTCTTGGCGCAGCTCCTCGATCCGGCGGGACAGCTCCTCGAACTTCTCCGTTCCGGCCAGCACGTGCCTGCCGGCCTCGAAGTGCGCCGGAGCATCGTAGATCGCCGACAGCGCGAGGCCGAGGAACTGCCGCATCTCGTCCGCGAGTCTGGCGAGCTCCTGGCGGTGGCCCTCCAGGGCATCGTGGCCCGCCTGGACCGCGGACTGCTGCTGCTCGAGCATCTTCTGGGACTTGTCCACCATGACGTCCGCCAGCTCGCGCAGGCGCGGCGGGATGCTCTGGAAGCCCAGGTCGGCGTCCTTCAGCTTGTCGGCGGCCGCCTCCGTCGACCGTGCCAGGTCCGAGAACTGCGCGGCGCACTGATCCAGCGACTCTGCGACCGACCGCGCGACCTCGACCGTCTGGCTGACTCCGGCGGCGCCCTGCACCAGCTCCGCAACCGCCCGCCTCAGCTCGTCGCTCCGATCGATCGAATCCAGCAGCGCCTGACGGAGTTGCCTCAGGGCCTCGGCCTGGGCCTCGGAGGCGTCCCGGGCGGCCCTCTCGGCGGCGCCCTCCGCAGCCTGCATCACCGCGTTGGCGGCGACCTGGCTGAAGGCGTCGGCCCGATCCAGCGCCTCCCTCAGTCTTTCGACGGCCTCGGCCTGAACCGCCACTGCGGACCTGGCCGCGTCGGTCGCCGCCCGCCCCGCGGCCTGCGCGGCCTCCTCGCCGAAGGCGTTGGCGTTCGCCAGCGCCTCCTCGAGGCGCCCGATCGCGTGGGTCTGCACCTCGAGGGACGACCGGGCCATCTCTGCGGCTGCGAGAGACGCCGCCTCGGCGGCGGCCTTCCCGAACGAGCGCCCGACGTCGTCCAATCCCTTGGAGACCGACTCGCTCAGCCTGCCGAGCAGCTCCACGCTTCGGTCGGCGGCGGCCTCGACGCCCTGGCGGATGTCCTCGACCACGCGCGACTGGTCGGCCAAGGTCGCCGAGAACGCCCGCACCGCCTCCTGGTGCGTCTGCTGCATGGAGGTCAGGGCCTCGTCCGCAACGCGCTTGGTCTCGGCGACGGTCCTCTCTCCGCGCTGGATCAGCTCTTCCAGCACAGGCTTCATCTGCTGGGCCAGCACGGAGGCCGCGTCGTGCATCGACAGCCGTTCGAGGGCCCTCTTGGTCAACTCCCGTTCCAGCGCGTCGACGCGGTCGTCGTACCCGTGCAGCATCCAGGAGAGGACGACCGTTGCGGCAACACCGGCCAGCGCCGAAAGGAAGGCCACGGCGAACCCGCCGGTCGCTTGGGAGGGGTCCTCCGGTGCAGACGGACTCTGACCTCCTGCAGCCTCCGCGTCCGCCGAGACGGCCGGCTGGTCGGCGGCTGTCAAGGCCGAACCGGCTGCGGAAGGTTTCCAAGTCCAAGCGGTGATCGTCAGCCCGATAACGGTGCCGCAGAGCCCGATATAGACGCCCAGCTGGGCGACGAGCCGGGACGTGGAGACCAGCGAGGCGAAGTGCTGGCCCTTCAGCCGGACCATCGCCTCGACGGCCGACGGCGAAATCCCCTGACCGGTCAGCAAGGGCCGGATCTGGGGGTCGTTGTTCGCGCCCGAATAGAGCCCTCGGAGGTACTCCTCCAAGTCCTTGCGGCTGCGGGCGAGAATCATGCCTGCTCTGACTCCGAGCACGATCAGCAGGCCCCAGACAACGCCGACGACGATCCACTCAACGGACATGCGGCACCTTCATCCTCAGCCTCCGATCCCCGGCTCCTTCCCGAACCTAAGCCTCCACTCTGCCCCGGGCCCTCAGGAGGCCCTCAGAACGTCGAACTTGAGCCGCCAGCCGCAGACCGGGCACGTGTCGGGCACGCTGTCGTCCGAATCTTCCTTCCACGCGAGCTCCTTCTTGCAGTGCGGGCAGATGACGAACCCGTTCTCGTTGCGGTAGTCCCTGATCGTGGGCGGGCGCCAGTCCGGAAACAGCGCCAGGTAGGCCTGCATCACGTCGGGGTACTGGCGGAGGAAGCCGTACATCCGGTTGAAAATCTCCTCGCGCCCCTTGTCGCCGTTCAGAGTCTCGCCCGCATACTTCAGCTCCATCCGATCGGCGTGGTGGATGAAGTCCTTGAGAGCCTCGGCGAAAGCCCGGCTGTCGGCGCGGATCGCAGACTCCAGCTGCTCCCTGAGGATCGAGGCCTCCAGCTCGTACCGGTGGGACAGCATGTAGGAGGCCTCCTCGAGGTCGGCCGGCAGGCTCAGCACCCCAGCCGGCCTCGTCGGACCGGCGGGCAGATCGAACTCGAGCCCGTTCAGCGCCCGACGCACCACCGTCCTGCCGTTCGGGCTCTTGGCCACCAGACCCGTCAGGAGCATTCCGACGTTGTAACTGAGGAAGGGATCCTTCGGGTCGCCGTTCAGCTTCCTCCAAGCGATGTCCATCCGGGTGTGCTTCTTCGGATCCTCCAGCGGTTTCCAGCTCTGGACCGACGTGATGCTGTAGAGGCTGAACATGGTGTGGGCCTGGATGAAGTACAGGCGGGTCGGATCGTCGGCTCCCCGCCGCATCCAGTTGCCGGGCAGCATGTCCCTCACCATCTTGAGCGGACCGGTCGGCTCCGGATTGTCCGCGCCCTCGCAGGCGAAGATGAGCGGGTTGCGGTTCGGCTGGCCGGGAGACGGGGCCCCCAGCGGGTTCCGATTCCACTGGATGTCGATCCAAGGCTTGCTCTTGGAGATCGCATCCTGGACGATCATCTCCATGTTGGGCGTCGAGGCGAGCAGGTCCAGGACGCTCCGCCGGTAGATCGGCTGGAGCAGCGTGGAGACCCTGGATCGGAGCGCGGTCGCGTCGTCGTCGGCCGGCGGCGCGGCGAACTCGAACCGCGAGGGGTCGGCGAACGCCTCGGCGAGGATGGATCCCAGCGGCCCTGCGAGTTCGGCGACCGCAGACTGCCGATGGGTCTCCGACGGAAACAGGCGTTGGGTCTCGTCCGCGAGGGTGCGGTTCGGCTCATAGAACACGTGCCCGTTCACGACCGGCTTGTTCTGGTCCACCTCGAGGTGCCTCGCGGCGGCGAAGTCGCGGAGGCTCAGCAGCCACTTGCGGGCGCCGTTGGGGTGCCCCGCCACCCTCTCCCTCATGGTGACGAGCTCCGTCCTCACCCGCTCGAGCGCCACGTACTCGGGAATCTCCGAATAGAGCCGGAGCGAGACCCGCGCGGCGTAGCCCGCGTTCTGCACGAAGCCGTTCGGGTCCGGCTTCTTGGCGAACGGGTTGCAGCCTTGCTTGCCGCTGAAGTAGTTCCTCAGGTGATGGTAGGTCGAGGACGCCTCGGCGCGGATGCCGATGTCCGTCTGCGGCGAGCGGATGTCCTGCAGCCGTCTGGCGATGTACTCCTGCAGCCCGTCGATGGCCGCCACGCAGTGCTCCACTCCCTGACCGGGGGTCGCGATGATCCGCGCCAGACCCTCGCGGACGGCCCTGGCCATGTCGTCGCCGAGCGTCATTCCCACCTGCACCAGGTCCGGCCCGTACTTGCCGGCGAAGCTCTGCCACTCGTGCAGCTCGACGGAGTCTCGGTTCAGCCCGCGCTGGACCTCGTGGAGGAACTTCTCGAGGGGCCCCTCGTCCTTGCGCCTCAGGCTCTGGGCGGCCTGCTCGGCCTTGCGCATCCAGTCCTCCATCAGCCTCTGCCCGGCGGGGCTCTCGACGAAGCGGTTGCTGACCTCCTCCTGGCTGACCTTGAGAAGCCTCTTGATCTCCTCGAAGTTCATCGTCTCCGCCGGCGCCCGGAACTGGTCGCAGGCGTCTCGGAGAAGGCCCATGAAGATGCCCTCCGCGATGTACTCCGCGGGGTACTCGATGGTCGAGACGCCGATGCCGGCGAACCGCATCGGCCGCCCATCCTCGAAGTCGACGCCGAGCGCGGCCGTGTCCACGAGCTTCGCTCCCAGCGCGTCCACCAGCGGGCCGGTCGCGCTGAGCGCGATGTACTCCGCCACCATCCGGCGCAGAACCTCCAAGCCGTAGGTGTCCGAGGCCATCGGCTGGAGGATGATCGTGTGGTCGAACGGCGGGGAGGAACGCAGGTCCAGCCCGCCGCCAGGGAAGTGCGAGGGCGACGGCAGCTTGGCGTGGTACCGCTCCGTGGGGTAGTGGAAGTGGCTCAGCTCCTTCAGGGCCATGAACGCGTTCGCGTTGTGGATCGCGTTCGCGTGGCCCTTGGCGGGGATCGAGATCAGACCATGGACCTCGCTGCGGCCCTTGAGGATGTCCATGTTCCGCAGAGTTTCGCCCACGTCGATGAACGAGCCGCTGCCGGTGCCGCCGGTGGTCGTCGCGATCACGAACACCTGGATCCGGTCTTGGCCGAACTCTTGGCTGAACTCCACCTCGACGCCGCAATCCTGCTTGACCTTCGCCTCGGTGAGGTTGATCAGGTCGTGGGTGGCCAGCTGGATGTTCGTGCAGAACTCCACGAAGTTCGTGGGAAAGAGGAAACAGAGCCGCCCCAGAGGACGGATGTTGGCCGCTCCCTTCGTCGGGGCGGCGTCGCCGAACTGCGTGCAGTCGCCGGCCCAGGCCGTCAGATCCATGCTCTGATCGAACTCGTGCGGGTGGTTCCGAATCCGCAGGAAGTCGTCCTGCGAGATGCCGATGTGGCTCGTGACCTTCTTCTTCCCCAGCGGCTTGGTGTTGGGGTTCTCCGTGTCCACGATGAGGAACCGCACCCAGGGAGCCTTGCTGATGTCCCCGTACTTCGTGGTCAGGCGCCTCGCCACGAGCTCCGCAACCAAGTAGCCCTCGGTCCCGATGCCGACGATGATGGTCTTCTTCGCCATGTCTCTACCTCTTGCCCTCGACGGACTCCACAACGATGTGAAGGGTTCGCGAATACGATTCGTACTTGATGAACAGGTCGTACTGACCGGGGGTCATCACCCGGCCCGGCGGCTCCGGCATCACCCGCACCTCCCCGACCAGCGGCTCGTACTGAACGCCCGAGGCAACGCTCTTCAGCCTGAACAGCGCCGCCGGCGGGGCGTTGGCATCGGGAAGGGTGATGATGGCCCCGGGCTCCTTGGCGTTCGGACCGCAGACCCGCCTCGACTCGCCCTTGGTGAGCGTGATCGGCAGGCCCGACCCTACGGTGACCCGGTATGTCCGTCCCCGCAGCAGCGCCTTGGCGCCCAGCAGCAAGCCGGCCAGAGCCGCCAGTGCGGCCAAGACCCAGCCGATCAGCGGCCAGTACGAGCCGGCGGGCTGCTCCTCCTTCGTCCCTGCCGGCGGGGTGCTCTCGGCGGCCTCGGGGGTGGCCTCCGTCGGTTGCGGCCTCGGCGCCGACAGCTGGGCGCGGTCGAACCGCGCCGGACCGTAGAGCCACGCATGCACGTCGTAGGTGGCGGCACCGTCGAAGGCGGAGAACGGCTGGCCTGGGGTCTCATAGGCGACCCAGGGCAGGCCCTCCATCGCGCCGGTCTGGCCGTTGGTCGCCCGGATCCGCCGGTCGAGAGCGCGATCCCTCGGCGCCTCGTTGATCGCGATGTCGGTGAACTGAATCACCACGGTCGGCCGGTCCTGGTCCGGATCTCCCAGCCGCTCCAGCAGGGCGCGCCGGGCCCCCGCGTTGTCGTGGCCGACGGCGAGCCCGCTGTCGGGAACCGACGGGAACTCCCGACGGAACAGCTCGATCGCGGTTCCGTCCAGCGCCCGCTCCTTCAGCGAGGGCCGGGCGTCGCTCAGGGCGAGCTGGTACGTGTAGATGGAGAAGCGGTCCTTGGCGTCGCCCTCCGACAGCGCCGCCTGACGCGTGAGGAACCGCTGGATCGTGCTCTGCACGAACTGAGCGTAGGCGCTCCGCCGCGCGAAGTTGGTGGTGTTCACCAGGAACACGAAGTGCCACTTGACGTCGCGGAGCGGATCCTCGGTGGCCTTGCCCTGGGGACTCCTCTGCGCGAACTCCCGGACGATCCATCCGCGGATCGTGTCCTCCGCCTGGGCGGTGTCGTTCCTCAGCGTCGGCTGGGCCGGCGCCGCAGCCGCGAGGACCCAGGCGACGCACGCGAGACAGCTCTGCCAGATCTTCTTCATCCCATCGTCACCAATTCCAGTTGCTCGGGCGTCTTGCGGATCGCGAAGAATCCCCGGGCACAGAAGCCGAGCCAGATCGGACCTCCCGCGTTCTCGGCGACCCCTCGGGCTGGGCTGGACTCCAGGTCCTCCGACAGCTCCACGACGTAGCCCTCGAGGCTCCTGCGGGACAAGACGACCATCGGTTCGCCCTTGCCACGGTAAGCGAGCGTCCACCCCTCGACCGACTGCTTGAACGTCTGCGCCAACGTTCGGCAAGAGGACTTCCCGTCGCCGCTCCGGACGTCCGTGTCGGTCAGGTACGCGATCCTCGGGTGGCTGGCTGATCCGTAGACGACGATCGGAGACTGGGCGGTCAGGCCGTCCAGGGAGGGGATCAGCTGGGGTCGCGAGTCACCCAAGCTCTGGACCCTCGCCATGCCGTCGATCGGCGTGAACACCCGTCCCCGCCACAGCACCGAGCAGTCCGAACCCCCGCCGTCCTGAGCGCGCACAGCCTGGCTGGAGCGCTCCACGACCCAGAGCCTGTCCCTGGAGACGATGACCGCCTCCTCTGGACTCTCCCAGAGCAGGCGGACCGCTCCCGGCGCCTCGACGCTCCAGTCTCCGGAGCCGTCGGGCTCCACGAAGCGAACCTCCCGGTCGTTCGCCACGCACAGCGTCGCGCCCCACGTGCGGACCCAGTTCCAGCTGCCCGTCAGCACGCAGGTTGCGCTCTGGCCGTCGAAGCGCCACGCCCCCTTGCCGTTGTGCACGTACACCGAGCCGTCCGAGGAGGCCACGGCGCTGCCGACGCCGCCCGGAATCTTCAGGTTGAGGCCGCTCTGGGTGGCGATCGTCTCGCTGGTCGCGAGGCACCAAGCGTCGTTGCACAGCCCGGCCCATACCGGCCATCCGCCGCGGGACCGCACCTTGACCTCTTCTCGCGGAGGCGCGTCGGAGGGTGCCGTCCAGAGGGCGAGCTTCTGACCGGAGGCGTCGCCGCGAAGGTCCAGCCAAGGCCGCACCACCGGCCCGGCGGCGACGCGGTTCTCGCACGGGCATTCGTCGGCCTCCGGTCGGATCGCCCGGCCGCACTCGTTCTCCGGGCACGGCTTCAGCACCTTGTCGCACGTCGGGCAGCGCGCGGCGGACACGATCAGCTCCATCTCGCCGCCGCACATCGGGCAGCTCTGCACCATCGGCCACCCGCACCGGCCGCAGTACCGACCGTCCTGATCCTCCGCCCCGCAATGGATGCAGATGCTCATCGAACCCTCAAAACCGCGACCCCGGAGCCTCTCCCGACTCCACACCGAACCGCTTGAACGCCGTGACTCGGGCTTTCTGACGGCTTCCGCCCGACGAGAATCCCAGCTTGTGGACCTCCTTGATCCTCTCCGACTCCTTCCCCGACCCGGCAGGAAACGGGTCCCTGACCATTTCGTGAATCTGGGCATCGAACCGGTCCGACATCGGGATCGGGACCGTCACGGTCACCCCCCGCTCCTTCAGCAGGCGCAGGGTCTGCAGCACGCAGAGCGACCAGGCCCCGTAGGCGTCCACCAGAGCGCGCCACGCCGCGGGGTCCGCCTCCTGCTTGGGAACGGGGAGCGATGCCTGCCATAGGAAGAGGTCGAGGAGCTCCTCGGGAAGAGGGGCTAGGGGCCCGGGTTGCTCCTGCCACTCGGTCAGGTACTTCAACGCCCTCTGCACCCTCTCCAGCAGGGCCTGTTTCTGATCGGACATCCAATCGGGCAGGCCCTCGGGCCGCTCCGTGCCGATCGCCGCACAGCGCCCCTCGAGGCTCTTCCAGTTCGTCAGGCAGTCCGACTCCTCGTCGAACAGCACCGCGCTGCGCTTGCCGGCCAAGTGGTCCACCAAGGCGGCGAGGGAGCCGACGTCGGCCGATGCCGGCGACCAACGCCCGCACTCGCGGTAGCTCGCCACCAACGCTCGGATGGTCCGAAGCACCAACCCGCCCGCCGGGTCCTTTTGGACGGCTTCGGAGGCCACGCAGCGATCCAGCTCCTCCGCGAGCTGGGCGACCTTGCCGGAATCTTGGCGCGTGTCCCACTCCACGACGCTCTGGAACACGCGGGCAGCCTCCCCGCCGGGAGCGCCCTCGAGGAGGCTGGCCGCCGCGCGGGCGAGTTGGAGGAGATCCTCCTTGGGCACCTCGGGCGGCGGAGCGGGCGTCTCCTGGACTTCGGGAACTGCAGCGGGATCGGGGCTCAGGGGAGTTTCCATGTCTTTCTCGCTAGAGGATCGGAAGGTCCATCTCCATGCGGCTCAACCCGCACCTCGACGTCGTGGGAGCCTAGCGTGCCCACAACGATCGGGTTGGCCTGGTGGCTGGTAACCTGGAGGGGCTTGCCCAAGGGCATCCACTCGCCGTTCAGGCAAACCTCGACGACGAACGTCCCTCTGGTCGCATTCAGGAAGCGGCTCCTCCGCACCAGCCTCTTGGTCTCGCCGGCGCCGACCTCGAGAAGAGGCCTCGTATCGCCGGCGTCGGTCTCCATCTTGATCCGAAGGCCATACGGATACGTCTCCGCGGGGTCGTCGTAGATCCGGCAGGCTCCGAAGACCGTCGCCAAGAGCGGCTCGGACGCCTCGACGACCCGCAGAGAGCCCTCCCGGGTGTAGGATCCCACGCTGTCCAGAAAGGCGGCCCGCAAGTCCGGGTTCGACCCATTGCCGCCGACGGCGGCCACGACGTCGAAGGCCTGGCCGACCAGCCCGTCGTCGACCGACTGGAGGGCCTGCCTGAGGAATCCGGCAAGAAGATTGGACGCCTCGTCGTAGTCGTCCTTGCTGAATGCCCACTTCTCGAAGGTCGGATCGGCGAACTTTTTCCCAGCCACGAAGGCGCGCTTGGCCTCCTCCAGGCCGAACATGAGGAAGTCGCTGTAGAAGCGCGAGCGCGGGTTGTGCCACGCTTCGTCGGTGTCCGGGAAGTACGCCTCCTCCGGGTCGATCACGCCGAGCACGTCCTCCACCGAGTCCGGGTCCAAATGTCCGTTCAGGGCGCACAGCTGCCCGACGAACCAGCGTGCGGCCTCCAGCCTGGCTCCCAGCGGGCTCTCGCCATGCTCTGCCAACTCCTGCATCAAGCGCCTGACCCGCCAGACCGCGAGCAATTTCGAGAGGGCCTCGCCTCCGAACTGCTCCTCCCACAACTTGCGCTGCTGGAAGGCCTTGGTCGCGCGGGCGCTCACCGAACAGATGTCCTTCAGCGCGAAGTGGCCGTTCTCGGGCACGGCCTCGCAGAAGACGATGTCGGTCGTTCCCGCTCCCGAGTCCATCAGGGCGATTCGGAGACTCCGGAGCTCCTCTCCCCGCAGCAGCTCCCGGACCGCGGCCTCCGGCTCCAGAACCGTCGTGAGGGTTCCGTGATTCACGAAGCCGGCCCTCCGCGCCGCCGAGAGGGTCGCCTCCTCCTGGGCCTGCCGCAGTTCTCCGTTGTCCAGCACGGGAACAGTGAACACGAAGTCCACATCCCCAGCGTCCCCGCAATTGTGCTGGAGATCCGGCACGATGTAGCGTTCCAGCAACCAGCGGAAGAACGCCTCCAGCACCTCCTCCGGGTCGAACAAGAGGGTTCCGGAGGCGCCGGCGGCCTCCTCTCGGAGCAGGGTCTTGAGGTTCCGGATGAACACGAAGTCCATTTCCCCGGCGCTGCTGGCTTGCTGGTACGCGTTGTACGCGTCGTCTCCGAACTTCCATCCGCCCTTGCTGACGGCGCTGGGAAGGAACACGAAGCTCGGGAACCTCTTCGCCGGACCCAGCGGAACGATCGGCCCGTCGGACACCAGGTTGCGCCGCGCCACGGACGTGGAGGAGGTGCCGAAATCGATCGCCACGACCACCGCGGGCTTCCGCTTCGGAGGCATCGGGGGCAGCAGGAAGCCGGGGATGCGCGCCGACCATTCTCCGTCGGACGTCTCCACGACGGCCTTCCCGATCCGACCGGGCTCCTCGGTCGTGCAGGTGAGGGTCATGATCGCCGGGTGTTCGTTCGTCACCGGAACGTTCGTCGGCGGCGGCAGGTAACCCATCTCGCCCGTCGGCGCGTCGGCCTTCACGTAGACGGCATGGTCGCCGCCCGGCCGGATCTCCACCTGCCGCCGATCCTCGGGGTGGCGGAACACCGCGATGGCGGGCTGGACGTCGAGCGTGCGGTCCACCCACTCCACGGCGACGTTGTAGTCGGTGGGGTCGTCGCGGCGGGCGCCCCATGCCCCAGGGAGCGCGGAAACGGTCGCCACCCTCACTTTGACGGCTCCGCTCTTGCCCGGGACCAGGTTCCTCGGCTCGACTACCACCTGCTGCGTCACCCCGGGCTTGAGCATCAGGGTGAGGGGTTCGAACGCGGGCGGGGTGAGGGGAGACTCCACCCGCACCCGGACGGGCTCATAGCACGCCGGCGTGCACTCGGCCACGAGCGACAACCGGATCTTGGGACGCCTACCGATGGCGAGCTGCTGGGAACTCTCGTGGAGGCAGGTCACCCCCACGGCGGCCCGTCCACACTGCCTGCAATAACGATCGGAGTCTCTCAGCAGCGCGCCGCAACCCTGCCCTCTGCACTCCATCCCCCAAGAGACCTCTGATGGACAGCATCATACACCAGATTCAACCGGACGCAAGCTCTTCCGTCATGGGAGGTCGGCCCGGGGGGGACAATTCCGGACGTTCTACCGGCCCGGTACTACCGGCCGCGCCGCACGAGGCCGGCCAGCATCGACTCGGCGGCCCGTCGGTCGCGCTCGGAGAGGTCCGGCAGGGCCAGAGCCGCCTGGATCTCGCGCTTGGCGGCCTCGTCCTCGCCCTTGGAGATCCGGCAGGCCGCGATGCTGAGCCGAGCGTAGGCGACCTCGTCCGTGCCCTTGGCGCGCTTCAGCGCCCTCTGGAAGAAGCCGATCGCGTCGTCGTAGCGCATGGCGGCCTGGAACGCGTCGCCGACCACGCAGAGCGTCTTGGCGAGGCGCCGGAAGCGGTCCTCGGGGTCCGCGGCCTCGGCGGCGTCGGCCATCTGGCGCGCCCTGGCGAGGTTCCCGGAGCGCGCGGCGGCGCCCGCCAGCCGGCACAGGGCGTCCACATCCTTGGGATCCTTGGCGAGGCGCGCCTCGAGCCCGGGCCTGGCCTTGGCGTCGGCCACCGCCGAGCGCAGGGTTTCGAGGAACTCGGCCGGCGGCTCGAAGCCGAGCATCGTCGATTCCGCCTCGCCGCGCGAGTTCAGCAGGATCAGGGTCGGAAAGCCCTGCACCCTGTACCGCTTGGCCGCGGCAGCGCCGGTCTTCGAGGCGTCGAGCCGAACGAGCGTCAGGCCCCGCAGCTCCGCCGCGACCTTGGCGTCCGCCAGCGTCTCCCGCTCCATGCGCTGGCACCACCCGCAGCCCTCGGTCACGAACAGCGCCAACACAAGGCGCCCTGTCCTCCGCGACTCCTGCAGCGCGGCCTCGAGGCTCGCGCCCCAGCGCAGCTGCGCCTGAGCCGCGACCGCCGCCGCAAGAAGCAACGCCGCCGAAACACCGCGCCACCGTGCCATGCCACAGCCCTCCGGGCGCATTGTGGCACGGCCGGGCCGGGCCGGAGGGGCCTGGTTTCGGTAAGATCGGTGCCATGTCCGACCGCGTGCTGAGGCTCAGCGACACGATGACCAACCGCCTCCGGCCGGTGGCCCCCGTGCAGAGCGGCCACTTCCGCTTCTACTCGTGCGGCCCCACCGTGTACAGCTACGCGCACATCGGCAACTTCCGGACCTTCCTCACCGCGGACCTCCTCTACCGCACGTGCGAGCGCCTCGGCTGGAAGGTCAGCTACGTGAGCAACATCACGGACGTCGGGCACCTGACGCAGGACGACATGGCGGACGCGGCGGGCGAGGACAAGATGGCCAAGGCCCTGCGCAGCAAGGAGGGCGAGCGGTTCGCCAACATCTGGGACTTGGCCGAGCACTACGCCGACGCCTTCAAAGCCGACTGGATGCGCATGAACCTGAGGAAGCCGCTGGTCTGGCCCAAGGCCACCCAGCACATGCGCGAGCAGATCCTCGCCATCGAGAAGCTGATCCAGACCGGGCACGCCTACGAGACGCCCACCGGCGTGTACTTCGACGTGTCCAGCTTCCCCGAGTACGGCAAGCTCAGCAACAACCGCGACCAGGAGCGGCTGCTGAGGGCCGTGCGCAACATCGTCACCGACGAGAACAAGAGGCACCCCGCCGACTTCGCCCTGTGGAAGAAGGACGACAAGCACCTGATGCAGTGGTACAGCCCCTGGGGGTGGGGGTTCCCCGGCTGGCACATCGAGTGCTCCGTCATGGCGATGCAGTACCTCGGCGAGACGATCGACCTGCACGCGGGGGGCGAGGACCTGATCTTCCCCCACCACGAGTGCGAGATCGCCCAGTCCGAGAGCCTCACCGGAAAAACGTTCGCCAACACGTGGATCCACACCCGGTTCCTCCAGGTCGACGGCGAGAAAATGTCCAAGAGCAAGGGCAATTTCTACACCGTTCGCGACTTGGTGGACGGAGAGCGGGTCGATCCGCTGGCCCTGCGGTACGCCCTCATCACGGTCCCGTACGGCAAGCCGCTCAACTTCACCCGCCAGACCCTGCGGGACGCCGCCCAGAACGTCGACCGCTTCCGCGAGTGCGCCCGCCTGGCCGAGGCCGCCAAGGCTCGCGGCGCCAAGGGGGCGTCGGCCGGATTCGCCGAGAGCCTTCGGCAGCTGGCCGACGAGATGCTGGAGGCGATGTGCGACGACCTGAACACGTCGGTCGCCCTGGCCAAGGCGCTCGGCGGGACGTCCGTCATCTTCAAGGCGGGCGACTCCATGACCGCCGACGACGCCCCGGCGGCGCTGGCGTTCCTCGACGAGGTGCAGGCGCTGCTCGGCATCGTCCGGCCCGAGCAAGCCGGCGTGCAGGCGCCCTCGGCTCCGCCGGTCGACGAGGAGCGCATCGAGGCCCTCCTCGCCGAGCGGGCGGCCGCCAAGAAGGCCCGGGACTTCGCCAAGGCGGACGCGATCCGCGACCAGCTGGAGGCGGAGGGCATCGAGCTTCGGGACACCCCCGCCGGTACCCTTTGGCGGTTCAAAACAACCCCTTGAGGCCGTTCGACCTGCCATAATTCGGGCTGGTGCCGACCCTCTACGAGATCTTGGGCGTCCAGCCCAACGACGACGCCGATACCCTTCGCAGCGCGTATCGGCGGCTCGCCCGGCTGCACCACCCCGACGTGAGCCGAGACCCCAAGGCTCACGAGATCATGGCGCGCATCAACGAGGCGTTCGAGACGCTGATCGACCCGGCGCGCCGCATGGAGTACGACGCGATGCTCGCGGGCGGCCTGGTCGAGCCGGCCCCGCCGCCCAAGCGCAAGCCCGCCCAGCCGAAGCCCGTCGTCGTCGGCCTCCTCAAGAGGCTCCGCGGCAACCGGACGCCGATCTACGGCCTCAGCTTCGCGCCCGACACGGGCAGGCTGGCCACCTGCGCGTTCGACAACGAGATCGCGCTCTGGGACCTCGCGGAGGGCGCGCAGAAGCAGAAGCGCAAGGCCGAAGGCTGCACCATCGCCAGCATCCGCGCCCTGCGCCACGGCGCCGTGGTGGGCACCGGGGCGGTGGAGCATCTGCTCAGCTACTGCCGCATGGACGAAGAGGGGATGCAGACCTGGCGGCTGCCCGTGGACGAGTGGGTTTCCTGCGCCAGCGTCTCGCCGGACGGACGCACGATCGCCACGGGCTCGGTCGGCCGCACGCTGTCGCTGTTGGAGGCGCAGGACGGCTCGCCGCGCGTGTCCCGCCGGGCGCACGCCGAGTCGATCACGGCGATCGGCTGGTCGGACGACGGGCAGCTGCTGGCCACGGGCTCGGCGGACGCCTCCGTGCGGCTGTGGCACGGCACCAACGGAGCGCTCCTGAGCACGTTCCAGGCGATCCGTTCCGCCGTGACCGCCCTGACGATCAGCCCCGACAACCGCTACCTGGCCGTGGCCGCCGTGGACCTCTCGATCCGGGTGTTCAACCTCAGCAGCGGCTCGCTCGTGAAGGTGCTCTTCGGCCACCACAAGCCGATCGAGGGACTGGCGTTCCATCCGAACGGCTGGCTCTTCGCGTCGGCCAGCCGCGACGGCTCCGTCGGCCTCTGGAGCGCCGGACAGGGCCTGGCCAAGCTGATTCTGCCCTGCAGCGATTTGCCGGTCACCTCCGTGGCGTTCAGCCCGGACGGCACGCGCCTGGCCGCCGCGGGCTTGGACCGCAGCATCAAGATCTTCGAGGTCGCGGCCAAGGGCTGAGCCGGGTCAGTTGGGGCGGATCCAGTCGGAGAGCTCCCTGGGCGAGAGCCGGTGCAGGTGGCGCAGGTCGCGCACCGCGTCGCACTCCCGCTCGAGGAACCCGACCAGGACGCGCAGCCTCTCGGCGGGGTCCGTGCACTCCAGCAGACCCTGCTTCACGTCGTTGCCCAGCGGCATCAGGTTCGCGATGGTGAAGCTGAGCTGCGCGGCGTCCTCGGGCAGGGCCACGCGCACCTCGCGGATCCACGCCCGGTCTTGGAACAGCGTCTGCACGTACTCCGAGCAGAGCTCCCGCGCCCGCTCCGAGAGCGCGTAGAGGCGCGGCGTCCACTCCAGGTCGTCGTCCTCCAGCGGCTCGACGAGCGCCACGGGATAGGGGGCTCCCTCTTCCAGGCGGCGGATGCGGAACCGGGCCTCGCCCAGGCCGTGCACCTCCAGGCACCCGTCGCCGACCTCGTACAGGTTCAGGATGCGCACCCGCGTGCCCACCAGCCTCGGCTCGGCCTCCCCTTGGGCCGCCCCGGCCTCTCGGGCCAGCGCCACGCCCAGCGGTGTGCCGTTCTCCCCACACTCGCGAACCGCGCGCAGGTAGCGCTCTTCCAAGATGCGGAACTGAACGGGCGCATACGGGAACAGGACCGTATCCACCACGAACAGCGGCATCCGTTCAAAGGCGCCACCCATCTGCCGATGATTATGGCTTGGGGCGCCTCGGGGCGGGGGTCGGGTCCGGACGGGTAACATCGGAAGAGTCGCACCTTATGGGAGATTTCATCGGAGCATCGACAGGCACGGGCACAGAGGACGTCGGCGCGCTGCGCCGCATGCTCGAGGAGGCCCTCCAGCGCGAGCAGGAGCTCAAGAGGAAGCTCGAGGACCTGGAGTCCAAGAGCCAGAAGGCGGAAGCGGCCCGTTCCGCCGCGCCGGTCCGGGGTCCCGTGGAGTCGTCCGTCGAGGTGGCGCCGATCAACGAGGCGGACGTCACTCTCCGCCGCCTCGTGCAGCGCGTGGCCATGATCCTGCAGGCCGACCGGATCGTGATCATGTTCCACGATCGCGAGACCGGCGAGCTGATCGGCATCCCGCCGGCCTACGGCATCGACGAGGACCGGCTGTCGATGTTCCGGGTCCGGGCCACGCAGGGCATCTCGGGCCAGGTGTTCCGCGAGGGCACGCCGGTGATCTTCCACGACGCCACCAGCGACCCCCGCACGCAGAAGGACCCGTTCTCGATCCTCGGCGTCCAGAACGGCATCACCGTGCCGCTGGTCATCGAGAAGCGGGACGAGGAGAACCGCGTGATCGACCGCACGGTCATCGGCGTGCTGCACGCCTTCAACAAGCGGCACGGCGAGGACTTCAACGAGGAGGACGTGCGCCTGCTTGAGCGGATGGCGCGCAACGTCGGGTCGATCATCGCGAACCTGCAGCTGTACCGCGAGGTGGTCGAGGAGCGCGAGGAGCTCCTGCAGACCTTCGAGAGCCTGACCGCCGGCCTCATCCTCGTGTCGCCCGAGGGTCGCATCAGCCAGATGAACAACTCCGCCCGCACGATCTTCGGCGCCACGCCGGACGTCGTGGGCAAGAACTACACCGACGTCATCACCAACGACACCGTGCGCGAGGTGTTCCAGCGCACGATGAAGGGCGAGGACACGGGGACCACCGAGGTGCCGATCACCATCGCCGGCGTCGAGCGCACCTACCAGGTGCAGGCCGCCCAGGTGCGCAACGAGGAGGGCAAGGACCTCGGCGTGGTGGCGATCCTCAACGACATCACCGAGATGAAGAACATCGAGCGGATGAAGAGCTCCTTTGTGGCCATGGCCAGCCACGAGCTCCGCACGCCGCTCACCGCCATCAAGGGATTCGTCAGCACGCTCCTGATGGACGACAGCTTCTCCCCCGAGGAGAGGCGCGAGTTCTATCAGATCATGGATCAGGAGTGCGACCGTCTGACGCGCCTGATCGCCGACCTGCTGAACACCGCGCGCATCGAGGCCGGCGAGAGCCTGAAGCCGAACTACACCCGCGTCGACTACCGGCGCCTGCTCGACAAGGTCATCGCCATCCAGAAGCAGGCCACCAACAAGCACAACCTGATCCTCGACGTCCCCGACGAGCTACCGACCGTCATCGGCGACGAGGACAAGCTGGATCAGATCCTCACCAACCTTCTGAACAACGCCATCAAGTACTCGCCCAACGGCGGGGACATCATCGTGTCGGCCCGCGTCGAGGGCGACCAGATGGTCACCTCCGTCCGCGACCACGGGCTGGGCATCCCGCCGGACCACATCAACAAGGTCTTCGAGAAGTTCCACCGGGTGAACAACGAGGACAACCGCAAGATCTACGGAACCGGCCTCGGCCTTTTATAGATTAAATCACTGACAACTGCAGAAATAATTGCATCACCTACAAATTCGAGTCTTTCGTTATTAATTTTATGACCGTTTT
>CALGMO010000117.1 GCA_937961665.1 uncultured Fimbriimonadaceae bacterium | reverse complement strand
GACCGCCCAAGGCCCTCGCGGCGGCCCTGCGGTCAAGCCAGGCCCGGAAGACAAGCCCGCCTTCCCCGTGCCGCCCGTGGGCTTCGACCAAGCACCCGAATCCGGACTGGCGGGACGCGTCGAGACCTTCGAGTACGAATCGAAGACCGTCGGCTTCCGCCGCAAGGCGGAGGTCTATCTGCCGCCGGGGTACTCCGACCACAGCGAGTACCCGGTTCTGTTCCTCCTGCATGGACTCGGAGGCAACGAGCGCGTCTGGCGCATGGCAGGGCGCGCCGACGCGATCTTGGACAACCTGATTCGGGAGCGCAAGGCGACGCCCATGGTCGTGGTGATGCCCAACGGACGGGCCTCGCTGGAGCCGAACCTCGCCAACCCGCTCGGAGGCGATGTCGCGGGCGACTTCAAGAGGTTCGAGCGGGACCTCGTGGAGGATCTCCTCCCGGCGATCGAGGCGCGCTATTCAGTACGGCGAGACCGCGACGGCCGAGCCATAGCCGGACTCTCGATGGGTGGTGGGCAGGCGCTGAACGTCGGCCTGAGCAGGCCCGACCTGTTCGCCTGGGTCGCGGCCATGGCGCCGGCGGGCGACCCGCGCCGGTTCGAAGCCCTGGTTCCAGACCCGAAGAGGCTCCGGCTGAAGCTCCTGTGGCTCTCCTGCGGAGACCGGGACGTGCTGCTGGGCGTGGCGCGGGGGTGGCGCGCGAAGTTCCTAGAGGCCGAACTGCCGCACGTGTGGCACGTGGGGCCCGGCATCCACAGCTTTGAGGTTTGGCGCTCCGACCTCTACTGGCTGGCCCAGCGCCTGTTTCGCTGACACAGGATCCCCAGCCGTAGCTCGTCCGCCGCCGTTGCCTGCCATCAGCCAAAGCCCTCAGCCGAACCTGAGCCTACAGCCCATGGAAAGGGGCGCTCCTACGAAGGCGCAGGGATCCTAGGGTCTGTTGCCTCCGAAGGCGCTGAGGCGAGGATCGTGCCATAGTGAGTGGAGCAACGAGCACCTTCGCTGTTGACACTCCGTTTGTTTGCCGCCCGATGAAAGACCTTTGGATCGCGATTGGTTTGACGACCTAGGCGGGCATGGCCACCGCCATCGGCAGCGTCTTGGCCTTCGCCGTGCGAAGGACCAACCGCCGGTTCCTCGCTGTGGCCACGGGGTTCTCGGCAGGCGTGATGCTGTACGTCTCGTTCGTGGAGATCTTGGCCAAGGGAGCCCAAGCGCTCGCCCAGCGGTTCGGCGAACCGACGGGCAACTGGATCAACGCCGGCTCCTTCTTCGGCGGGATGCTGCTGATCGGTCTCATCGACAACCTCATCCCGTCCGGCGAGAACCCTCACGAGGTTCGATCGGACAGCGTGACGGAGGAGCTGAAGGCGCAGGCAAATTCGGACCAGGGTCCTGCACCGGTCCAAGGGCCGACCGCGGCGCAACCGCTCCACGACCGGAGGCTGCTTCGAATGGGCCTCTTCACGGCCCTAGCGATCGCGATCCATAACTTCCCTGAGGGCCTCGCGACTTTCCTGGCGGCGCTGGAGGACCCGAAACTCGGCCTTGCGATCGCCGTGGCCATCGCTCTCCACAACATCCCCGAGGGGATCAGCGTCTCCGTGCCGATCTACTACGCCACCGGCAGTCGTCGAAAGGCCTTCCTCTACTCGGCTCTGAGCGGCCTCGCCGAGCCGATCGGAGCCGCAGTCGGACTTCTGCTCATCCGCTCCCTTTTCGGCGGCGGCGCGTCGGCGGTTCCCCCGGAGGCGATGGGTGTTCTGTTCGGCGGCGTGGCCGGCATCATGGTCTACATCAGCCTGGACGAGCTGCTTCCCACCAGCCGGGCGTACGGCCGAGGCCACGACAGCCTCTTCGGGTTGGTGGGCGGGATGGGACTCATGGCTCTGAGCCTGCTCCTCATGCAGTGAGCCGGAGCTTGTCCGAACGCTCAGCCTCGGTCGGCATCACCCTGGCCCGGTGAGGGGCGTCCGCGACCTCGCGAGGCCGCCGAGAGCGCCACCATCGCGCACGCCCCCACCCTGCCGCCCTCCTACGAGGCTCCTCGGCAGGCTCCCCCGGCGGCATCCGGCGCGATCGCATTCCACCCTGAGAAGAAGAGTGTGGCCAGGGCGGTAGGTGGCGGTATCGGTCGCGCCCGCCCAGCCGAAGGACGGCCATGGAAAGACTGCACCCGGACTGGAGATTGCTCGACTCGCTGCACGCCCCACTCACTCCAGGCGAGCGGGCGCTGGTGAAGTTCCTCGACGCCAACCTGCCCGACACCTGGAGCATTTTCGTCCAAGCGTACGTGAACGGGCTGTGTCCCGATGTCGTGGTCGCCAATCCCAACGTCGGGGTCGTCGTGTTCGAGGTCAAGGATTGGAATTTGGAAGGCTACTCGGCGGTGGGCGATCGCCTGATCGGTCGCTCAGCCGGCCAAGAGTGGACGGCCAAGAACCCGCTTCTGCAGGCGCGGACCTACGCCTCACGCATCTATGAGCAGTACCTGGCCGGCGGCGCCGCTGAGGGTGATCCGAGGAAATCCTACAAGCCCCAGCAAGATTGCCGAGCGGCCGTCTACTTCCACTGTGCATCCACGGAGGCGGCCCGCAATCTGCTGGCGCCATGGCTGAGAGGGGACGACATCGTCTTCGGGAACGACTGGCTGGATCGGTCCCGCCTGCAGCAGATCGTGCCCTCCTGCTACCACAAGCGAAGGCAGGGACTGGCCGACACCACATCAGACCTCATCGCCAAACTGATCCAGTACCTCATGCCGCCCCGTCACTACATCGAGCAGAATCACCCTCTGCCGATGCCGGATGCCGCGCAGGCGCCGAAGACCGTTCCGGGACGCGGCTTCCACCGGCTGCGAGGGCCCGCAGGCTGCGGCAAAACGTTCGTGCTGATCCACCGAGCGCTCCGGGCCAACGGCGAAGGCCGCCGCGTGCTGGTTCTCAGCCACAACATCACGATGTCCCACTGGCACCACGACCTCCTCCAGCGAAGCCCTTACCGGGTGTCGAAAGACCGCCAAGAGGTGGGCCACTTCCACGCTTGGTGCATCCAGCAGGCCGCAAAGTCGCGCCTGTCGCTCGACCTCCCGAGTTGGAAAGCCGGCCCGCCGAGTTCCGGAAAGGTCCCGTTCGCCGATGAGGGTCGGGAGGGGGAGGAGGACGAGGGGAGGGGCAACCTCTTCGACGAGGCGTTCCACAGCCTCTCCAGCGCGCTCGAGTCCGGAGCGTCGCCCGAAGATCTAGGCCTGAAGACGTACGGCGGAATCTACGTCGACGAGGCTCAGGACTTCGAGGCGGCGTGGCTGGATCTGGTGGCGCGCTTTCTCGCTCCCGACGGCGAGATGGTCATCGTGGCCGACCAGAGGCAGGACCTTTTCGGACGGGAGGGCGGCAGAGATCGGCCCCTGCGGCAGTTCCGAGTCTGCCGATTCCGCGGCCCTTGGACGCAGCTCGGCTCCAAGTCCCATCGTCTTTCGTGGCGCGGCGCTCGGTTCCTGGAGGCTTTCTCCACGGAGGTCGGATTGGGCGACCAAGAGGACCAACCGATCCGTCCCAAGGCCGAGCCGACGTTGGATGGCATCGAGCATGAGCTCTTCGGTTGGATTTCCGCGCGGGACAACGAGCACGCTCTGGACCTGCTGGCACCCGTCCTTCGGAAGTTCCGGTCCTTTCACCCCAGCGACACTTGTGTTCTCGTACCCAACCACGCCTGGGGTCTTGCGGCCTACGATCGCGTGAAGAGCGAGGTCAACCAGGTGGTCCATGTGTTCTCTCAAGACCGCCTCGAACGCCAGGTTCGAAAGAAGGGATTCTGGATGGGAAGAGGCGAGCTCAAGATGGGCACAATCCACAGCTTCAAAGGGTGGCAGATCGAGAATGTGGTGCTCTTCTGGCCTTCACCCCTGCCCGGCGATGCGTTCTCGACGGAAGTTCGCCACAAGCTGCTGTACTGCGCTGCGTCGAGGCCCTTGCGCAACCTCGTCATCCTAAACGCCGACCGCAACTACGACGGCCTGCTGCGGCTCGGCGGGTACCTCGAGGAGCTGCCTGCGCCGGAGTCCTAGCCCGCAGCCGGCAGCGTCGAACCGATCGGCGGGCGTTGATCCCGCGTCGCGGCTAGTCATTTAGACTCAGTCTAAACCAGTTGCGAATCCGTGCTCAGGAACTTTGCGTCTTGCAGTTTGGATCCCAAGAATCGGGAGGTAGGAAAGCATGACGGAAAACCAAGCTGTGATCCAGGCGTTGATCCAGGTGCTCGCGGACACCTACGCGATGATGACCAAGACTCAGCACCACCACTGGAACGTGGAGGGGCCGAGGTTCAAGGAGCTGCACGATCAGTTCCAGCTGCTCTACGAGGCCCACTTCCTGCAGGTGGACGAGCTCGCCGAGCGCATCCGGGCGCTGGGTGGCTATCCTCCCGGCACTCTTCAGGAGTTCTCCCAAATCAGCTCCGTCAAGGAGTCCCCGGGACTGCGGGGAGAGGACGAGATGATCCGCGACCTCGTAGAGGGCTACGAGGCGCTGATCGCCGACCTGCGGAAGCTCTGGAAAGCCACCGACGACCAGGCGGACCCGGTCACCCAGGGCATGGCCGAGTCGCTCATCCTGGCGCACGAGAAGACCGTTTGGATGTTGCGCAGCATGCTGAAGGCCTGAAACCACGAGCCTCGTCCGATCGTTCGCCCCGCCGGCTGGTAACCTGCCGCGCGGGGTGAACCGTTCATGAACATCAGCATCGCTTCCTTCTCGTTCCACGGCGCGCTCGCCGAGGGCACCATCGACGTCTTCGGGTATCTGGAGGCGTGTCGCTACCGGTACCACCTGCTGACGGCGGACATCTGGAACGGCCTTCTGGGCTCCGACGTGGAGATGCAGCTCGACGAGGACCGGCTGCGCAAGGTGCGGCAGGCGATGGATGAGCGCGACCTCGTGTGCGTCAACTACCACGCCGACGGGTGCCACGTGTGGGAAGACGACCCCGAGGTGCGCGCCCGCCATCGTCAGCTCGCGGAGCGGCACCTGAAAGCCGCGGAGATCCTCGGTGCCCGGACCGTCCGCATCGACACCGGCGGACGCGACCGCCATTGGACCGACGAGCAGTTCGACGCGATCGTCGCGGCGTTTCAGGACTTCTGCAGGCGCGCCGCGGAGGGTGGCTACAAGGTCGGGCCGGAAACGCATTGGGGGGCCGAGAACTACCCCGACAACATGCTGAAGCTGCACCAGGCGGTCGGCTCGCCCGCCTTCGGCATCCTGCTCCACATGGGCAAGGACACGTGGAACACGCCGGACGAATACGACCGGGCGTTGGCTCCGATCGCGATCCACACCCACATCGACCAGAAGACGACGTACTCGAGGGTGGACCAGGCGCTGGCGATCCTGCTGGAGTGCGGGTACTCGGGCGTGCTCGGGGTCGAGCACCACACCGGCAAGAACGAGTTCGCCGAGGTGGAGGCGCAGCTCGCCCTCGTTCGGCGGGCGGTGCAGCACGCGAGAACCGGTCGCGGAGAGGGCTACCGAGGCAACCCGCTGCTGGACCCGGTCAGCGAACGCTCCCACAACCGCTGAGGAGCGGCCGAACAACCGGAGGCGGGGTCAGCGCGGGGGAAGCAGTGGACTCTGCCGTACAGCTCGTAGTGAGCCCCGTCTCCGCGGAAAACCATGTCGATCGGAGCACTTCTGTCTCCAGCTAGGATACGCTGCTCCAGCGAAACCACGATCGTCGCCACGCCGATCAAGTTGTCCCGACCAGCCAACGAAGCCCATCGCTTGAACGGATTGCTTTCGACGCCTCCGGTGGTCCCGACGTCACGGAGAATGGACTCCGGCGCCGCTTGGACCTTCTCCCGTAGCCTCTCGGGATCCTCACCCGGCGGAACGGAGCGCACTCGCTCCTCAATGCAGAACCGAATGCCGCCCTCCAGGAGGAGCATCAGGCTCCGCATCTCTGACTCGGGCGCGGCATCCTCCTCAAGCCAGAACACGGTGACCACGGCCAGCGTGTTCTTCGGGCGTCGGATAGAAGATCGGCAGAGACCGGAGTAAGCGCCGTCTCGGCGGAGAAGCAGCGGGGGACCTCTCGAACTGCCGCCGAGCGGACTCGCTTCGCAGCAAGATCGCCCATCGCCCCGGTCTGCCGCGCGCTCCTCACAACGGTCTCCCTCGGCTGGTGTGGCTCGTACCGCGGACCATCCAGCACGTGCAGGTACGCCGGCACTTAGGGCTCGTCTCCATCGAAAGAGGCGCCATCTTCCTGTGCCGCAACCGCCCGGAAACGATCCAGCAAGATGCGCACCCGATGCGGACCGCGCGGGTCCTGAGCGGGCGGCTGGCAGCGAATGACCACGGCGTTCGACGCGACCGAGCGGCCTCATACGGCGACTTGCTGCACCCGGTGTTCGCTGGGCCTGTTTGTCTGGAATCCCTTGAGCCGCGCCAGACGAAGGTTGATCAGCCGCTTCATCCCGCTCCAGGGATTGACCGGAGGCGCAGCGAACTCGGACTCCGCTCCTTCGGTGAGCCGAAACACTCCGCGGCTCTTCGCTACATCCAGCATGGTGAGCCTCGTCGAGGCAGGTGGCACCCTCTTGAGCCGGAAGACCAGGGTGAGATCAACGCTCGGAACCGCCAGATCCGCTGAAAAGGTCGGCGATCCGGAGGGGCTTGGCTTGATCGCGACGAACACCTCGAAAGCATCGGCCAGGGACGCCTGGGCCATCGCGAAGGCCAGGAACACGGTTGCTCGCGCAAGCCAAACGCATGTTGCGGGCGACACCGATCGTCCACGGGGGGGTGGACGCAACTCGTGCTCGGCCACGAGGCTCGCCGGCGAATCCCGTTCCCTGTCACCTGGTGTGCGTTCCGTACCGACGGGAAGAACTCGACGTCTCCTCGGCTTGGGCACTCCCTCTCCCAGCCTTCGCGCGTGAACTTCCATCAGCGTGCCCGCGGTTCGCACCCTCACCAGGTTCAGTCCCAGCCTGAGGGCACTGGGCCGCCGCTCCCTCCGTCGAGCCTCTGCCTAGGCCTCCGATGACGGCTGCGTCACTCTAGCGACCCCTCGCTTAGGCCGCTGAATCCATCGGTTGGCGCACCATCAGCGTGCCGCTGAAGCCAAGGTTGCGCAGGCGCTCCAACAGGGTCTCGCAGACGGTGGCTCCCCTCGCCACCAAGAGGTCCCCATTGGCACCCACCAGGTCCTCCGTCAGGACCATTCCCGGCCTGAGATCCTCCAGCAGCACCGGAAAACCGACTTCCCGGAGCGCGTCCGGGCAAAGAGCCCTCTCCGCGGCCTCGAACACACGGGGATCGTAGGCGCCGGCATTGCGCCTCATGACGAAGAACGCCCGCTTGAGGTCCAGGCCGCGCGACTCGAGGTCCGCCAGATCGCCCAGCACGCGCAGGATTCTCGAACCGATCGGAATCTCCTCTCCGCTGGGGCACTCCTGGTCGCCTGCGGGGCGGTAGCTGCATCGCTGCAGCCGGACGATCTCCGCCACCCTTTCGAGCCTCGGGATCTGGCTGAGGATGCTCGCACCCAACAGCGGAGTCCGACTCAGGATGCGCTTCTCGTAGTCCGTGAGCGGCACGTCGCGTCGCACCTTGTGGACCAGTTCGGGAGGCACCGCCACGATGCCGATCTGGGCGAAGAGCGCGGCCAGCTCGATCGTCCAAGGCTCGGGGGCATCCACCATCCTGGCCACGAGCCTTGCCCGCTCCCTGAGCTGTTGGCACCGCCCGAAGCCCTCCGGATGCAGCATGGAGAGGATTTCCACCAACACCCGGACCGCCCCAGCGAGCGTCTTCTCCAACAGCTCCTTCTCCGCCACGATCAGATCATGCTGCCGGCCGCAGGCCTCGATGGCATCCGCGAGCTGCTCAGTGCCGACGGGCTTGTTCAGAAACCGGAAGATCGCTCCACGGTTGATCGCCTGCACCGCGGTCATCTGGTCGGCGTTGCCCGTCAGCATCATGCGGACGGTATCCGGAGCCACCTCTCGGACGCGCTCCAGGAACTGGATGCCGTCCATTTCTGGCATCCGCATGTCGGATACGACGACGTCGAAGGGGCCCTCCGCCTCGATGCACTCCAGACCCTCCGGCCCTCCGCAGGCCGTCCTCAGGTCGAAGCGCTTGCGAAGCTGCCGCTGAAGTGCGTCCAGTAGATTCTGCTCGTCGTCGACTACCAGTACCTTGCGCTTCATCAGCTCGCCTCCGCCAAGCGGTCCCCAAGGACGTTGTTCCCGATCTCGGTCCATTTCGCAAGCTTTGTCGCCAAGCCGGAGCGCTCGAAGTGGTCTTGCGCGAATCCTGCACGCTGCAAGTCGACGCCGAGAGCGGTCGCTCGTTCCAGACAGTCGCTGAAGTGGACGATCGGAACGAGCGGCGAGGCATCGCCACCTCCGTTCTCTGGCCTGTGGTGGTAGGCGACGGCCTCGACGGTGTCTTGGGGAAAGGCCCACAGGCCCAGCAGATAGGCGCCCAGTTCGGCGTGACTCACCCCGAGCACACTGTACTCCGCGTCCCACGGGGAACCTCCGTCCGACCGCGCCGCGTCCACGCACTGGCGGTACCGTGCTGGCACGACGCACGCCATGAGCAGGCGGCCTATGTCGTGGAGCATCCCTGCAAGGAGCGCTTGCGAAGCCAGCGCCCGGTCCAGCCCCTCGGCCTGAGCGATTCTCCGCGCGATGGATCCGGTGAGCAGGCCGTCCTGGTGGAGCGAGTCCACGTTCAGGTGCCTCACGCTCTCTTGCGGGAACTGCCGGAAGACATGCACCGCTGTGACCAGCGCGCGGACCGTGTCCAAGCCGAGCAGCGCCGCGGCGTCCCTTGGACTCGTGACCGTCCGCGGAGCGCCGAAGAACGCGCTGTTCACCATCTGCAGGACTTTGGCCGTCATGCCGATGTCCTGTTCGATGATCTCGGAGACCCGCCCGATCGAAGGCTCCGGCCTGTCCAACTCCTGCAAGAGTTGATGGTAGTGCGCTGGCAGCGTCGGTATGGACCCGATGTTGCTCACGACAGCCCTCAACTCGTTCGAGCCAAGCACTTCGCGAAGCCTCGAGGCGCGCCCGATGGCTTGGCGCAGCTCGTCCGGGTTGCAGGGCTTTGCGAGAAACTGGTGCGCAGCGTTGCCGGAGTTCAGCGCCGTATCACGGTCGGTCTGGCCCGTGAGGACGAAGCGGATCGCCTCTGGACGGATCTTGCGCACTTCCTCCAGCAGGGCAACGCCGTCCATCTTCGGCATCCTCATGTCCGTCACGATCACGTCGTAGGGCTGCTCCAGCACCTTCTCCAAGGCCTCCTCCGGCCCCAGTGCGAAGTCCATGGCCCAACGCTCCCGTTCCGACCGCAGCAGCCGCCTCAGACCATCAAGAATGTTCGGCTCGTCGTCCACGAAGAGGATGCGCGTCTTGCTCATGCCGCTTCTCCCTGCTTGCTCGCTCTGGACTCTGTGTCGTAGGCCACGGGAATCTGCACACGGAACGTGGTGCCGCGCCCAACCTCAGACTCGAAGAAGATCCGCCCACCGTGTTTGGCGACCACGTTGTAGGCGATCGAGAGACCCTGTCCGGTCCCCTTTCCGACCGGCTTGGTGGTGAAGAACGGGTCGAAGATCTTGTCACGGATGGGCTCGGGAATGCCACACCCCGTGTCCGAGACCGACACCTCCACCCATCCGTCGCCCAAATTCCGGGTGGCCACCGCGATCCTTCCCTTCTGGTCCGAACCGCCCACCACTTCGGCGATGGCGTGGGCCGCGTTCACGATCAGGTTGAGGAAGACCTGGTTCAGCTCTCCGGCGAAGCAGTGGACCACCGGCAGGCTGGGATCAAGGTCCGCTTCCAGTTCGGCGACGTACTTCCACTCGTTTCGGGAGATATTGATCGTGCTCTCCAACGCTCGGTTCAGGTCTACCGCCGACTTCTCTGCGGAGTTCGGATGGGAGAACTCCTTCATAGCCCGGACGATCGTGGCCACACGCTGTAGGCCGTCGAGCGATTGCGAGACCGCAGAGGGAATCTGGTCGAACAGGTAGTCGAGATCGCCCTCCTCCCGAATCTCCAGCAGCCGCTTCTTGGCGTCCGATCCGTCCCCGGACTCGAGCACGAGCCGCTCCAGGCTGTTCCAGGCCCGCAGGAGGTCTTGGAACGCGTCTTGGAGGAACCGGACGTTGTCCGATACGTACTGCGTCGGCGTGTTGATCTCGTGGGCGATCCCGGCGGCCAGCTGGCCGATGGACTCGAGCTTCTGCGACTGCATCAGCTGGGTCTCCAACTGCCGTTGCTCCGTTACGTCCACGGCGCTCCAGAGAAAGCGCCGCTCGTCATCCGCGCCATCGATGCGCGTGACCGTCACGTCGCAGAAGCGCCGAGCTGCTTCCGGTCCCACGCGCAGGCTCGGAAGTCGGAGCACCTCCTCGGGCTTCAGGTCCGCGAGCTTGCGCCTCACCTCCGCCACGTCCCACGCGATGGGAAGATCCCATAGGGAGAACTCTCCCTCGGGAGGCGTCCAACCCTCGAACAGCGACTCCGCGAGGCTGTTCCAGTGGTAGGTGAGTCCCTGGTCGTCGAACACGACCAGAGCGGCGGGGATCGCGCCAAGGAGCTCCGAGAGCTGCCGATGGGTCTGCCGCGCCGACTCCTCGCAGAGCCAACGATCCGTGGCGTCCCGCAGGAACAGCGCCCAGCGTACACCCTCGTCCGTCTCCAAGCGCACCGCTCCGACCTCCACGGGAATCGGCGCACCATTCCTCCGGGTGGCCAGGAGCAACGTCGGCTTCAAGACCGGTTCGCCGCCAGCATCCTCCACCCAAAGGTGCTCCAGTGCCTCAGGAAGACCCTCTGGGAAGAGGAGTTCGCGGACGGTGCGACCCTGAGCCTCGAAGGTCGTCCAGCCGAACAGCGACTCGGCCATGGCGTTCCACCTGAGCACCCTACCTGCGCGGTCGGTCGTGAGAATGCCCTCCAAGGCAGACTCGACGATCTGCCGATGGATCCTCTTGCTCTCGGACAGCCTCTCCGCGGCCTGAATCCGGTCGGAGATGTCCTCTGCAGCGAGCACCGCGATTGGCTTGCCGAAGGGGCCGTGGGTCTGGCGACTGCCATGGACCTCCAAGGTACCGAGGACAGCTCCCTCCTGTCGATAGGCCACCAGCAGGTGAAGCGGATCTCCGGTTCCGAGCAGGCGTCGGACTCCATCCAAGAGCGCCTTCCGATCCGCTTCGACGATCGTCGCAAGCCAACCCCGGCTTCGATCGGGTCCACTCGCTTCCTCACCCCAGCCGGCGGGCCATGCGGAGTTGACGAAGACTGCCTCACCGTTCGGGTCCACCACCGCGACCGGCAGAGGCAACGACTGAAGGAGGCTGTACCACCGCTCGGCCGCGTCGGCCCACTGCCGTTCCGACTGTCTTCTGTCGCGGATATCCCTCGCCACGGCGACGAAGGCCGTTTCGCCGAGGGAGCGCAGCACGCTGACCGACAGCTCCACGGGGATCGTCTCGCCGCCCTTCGCCACGATCTCGATTTCGGTCTTCTTCCCAACCACCTTGGGCACGCCGGTATCCAGATAGCGTCGGATCGCCCGCTTGTGGTCCACGGGCGTCGGGTGGGGAGCGATAGTGTCCAGAGGCGAGCCCACCAGCTCGCTGGCCTGCCACCCGAACGAGGCTTCGAAGGCGGGGTTCACCGCGAGGATCCGCGCGTCTTCCCCAATCACCACGATCGGATCGACGACATTCTCGAACAGTGGCCCCCAAGCGCTCTCTCTTGGCTCCTTGGCGATAGCGTCACTTGCCACGGAGCCAGCGCCCGCCTCCGAGGCGCTCCTCGGAAGGCCGCTGTCCACCCTCGACTCTCTGTCGCCTTCGGCACTCCAAGCCATAGAAACTCCAGCTGAGTTTGGTGTCTCCAAAAGTGGGCCGGCCTCGTTCTCATGATCGGCAGAACGGACGCGATCCGGAGAGATTTGCGTCGAAAGGAGCAGATTCACCACGCTGAACTGGCAAGCCTTCCAGCCTTGATGAACCAAGGCTCAGAAAGACATGGCCAGTCACTCCGTGGGAGCCTGCACCCAGCGCGACCTCTCAAGCCTCTGTCTGTTCGGAACCCCTGGCTCCGATAGGGTAAACCCGAGCACTTGGAGTAGATGCGAAGATGGTGAAAGTCAAGGCGACCAACCCGGTGGTGGAGCTCGACGGCGACGAGATGACCAGGGTGATCTGGGCGATGATCAAGGAGCGGCTCATCCTGCCCTACGTGGACGTGCCGATCGAGTACTTCGACCTGAGCATCCAGAACCGCGACGCGACCGACGACCAGGTCACCGTGGAGGCCGCGAGGGCCATCCAGCGCTGCGGCGTCGGCATCAAGTGCGCCACCATCACACCCGATGAGGCCCGGGTGCGGGAGTTCGGGCTCAAGAAGATGTGGAAGTCGCCCAACGGCACCATCCGCTACATCATCGGGGGAACGGTCTTCCGGGAACCGATCGTGTGCCGCAACGTTCCCCGCTTGGTGCCCAGCTGGACCAAGCCGATCGTGATCGGGCGCCACGCCTTCGGCGACCAGTACCGCGCGACCGACTTCCGCGTCACCGCCAGAGGCCGCCTGCGAATCCTCTTCGAGCCGGAGGACGGCGGTGAACCGATCGAACACGAGGTGTACCGCTTCGAGGGGGGCGGAGTGGCGCTCGCGATGTACAACACCGACGACTCGATTCGCGACTTCGCCCGCAGCTGCCTGAACTACGGCCTGAACCGCCGGCTTCCGGTCTACCTCTCCACCAAGAACACCATCCTCAAGGCGTACGACGGCCGCTTCAAGGACATCTTCCAAGAGGTGTTCGACGAGGAGTTCAGCGAGAGATTCGCCGCCGAGGGACTGGAGTATCAGCACCGTCTGATCGACGACATGGTCGCCTACGCGATGAAGTCCAGCGGCGGGTTCCTCTGGGCCTGCAAGAACTACGACGGCGATGTCCAGTCCGATTCCGTGGCGCAGGGCTTCGGCTCGCTCGGACTGATGACCAGCGTGCTGATGACAGCCGACGGCAAGACGGTGGAAACCGAAGCGGCGCACGGAACCGTAACCCGGCACTACCGCCTCTACCAGCAGGGCAAGGAGACCTCCACCAACCCGATCGCGTCGATCTTCGCCTGGAGCCGCGGGCTCTGGTACCGGGGCGAGTTCGACGGAAACGACGATCTGAAGCGGTTCGCGGAGACGCTCGAGCGGGTGTGCGTGGAGACGGTGGAGTCGGGCAAGATGACCAAGGACCTCGCCCTGTGCGTGCACGGGGACAAGGTCCAGCGCTCCGACTATCTCTCGACCGAGGAGTTCATGGACGCCGTCGCGAACGCTCTGGCGGCGGCTTGGCGCGCCTGAAGGCTTTCGTGGCCAGAACCGATCGCGGGGGCGGCC
>CALGMO010000116.1 GCA_937961665.1 uncultured Fimbriimonadaceae bacterium | reverse complement strand
CGGGGGAACCTCCTCTGCTCCAGCAGCTCCCACGCGTGGTCGTCCGGGTGGAGCAGCCAGCCCTGGCCGTCGGCGCGCACGGCCCGGATCTTGGTCTCGGCCTTGGCGTAGTGGCCCTTGTCCTTCAGGACCAGCAGGACTCTACGGCCCGGCTCGATCTGCTCCGCCACCTGGTCCGCGCAGCGCAGCGTCAGCGGCTGGGTGGACGCCACCTCGCAGTCGGCGTATCCGGGCCTGCCGTCGTCGAAGAAAACCATCGCCACGGGCGTGCCCGGCTCAGCCCAATCGATTCTCAGCAGATTCTGCCCCACGTCCTATAGATCGGCAAGCTCCGGGCCGTCCTGCAGGACGCTCACAGGTCTCTGCCGCGCGACAGCCGCTCCCGCTCGCGGCGCTCCTCGTCCTTGGCGATCTGCCGGCGCTTGTCGTACTGCCGCTTGCCCCTGGCCAGGGCGATCTCCAGCTTCGCCTTCCCGTTCTTGAAGTAGATGGCGAGCGGCACCAGCGTCAGGCCCTTCTCCTGCACGCGTCGCGCCAGCAGACGGATCTCGCGCTTGTGGAGCAGCAGCTTCCGGTCCCGGCGGCGCTCGTGCTGGAAGTGCGTGGCGTGGTCGTAAGGCTCGATGTCGGCCTGGACGAGCCACACTTCGCCGCCACGGATCTCGCAGTAGGCGTCGGTCAGGTTGGCTCGTCCATGGTACAGACTCTTGACCTCCGTGCCGAGCAGCACCAAGCCTGCCTCGTAGCGCTCCAGAATCTCGTAGTCGAAGTGGGCCTTTCGGTTCTGGATGCGCGCCGGGCCGGAGTCGCTCTTCGCTTCGCCCTTGCGTCTGCCCATCGCGGGGAACCGAGTGTACCAAAGCCGACGTTGCAGATAGGTACAGTCAAGCTATGCGCAGTCGGACGATTCTTCTCGCAGCTAGCCTGCTCTGCGCGGCGGCTCTGGCCCCCGCCCAGCAGCCGCGCAAGGTCCAGATCACGGACGTGAAGGTGGGCCAGGGGCAGCCGGTCAAGAACGGCGACCTGCTGCTCGTCGAGTACACGGGAACCTTCAAGGACGGCAAGCAGTTCGATTCCAACGCCAAGCCGGACGGCACGCCCTTCGCGCTCAGGCTGGGCGCGGGCAACGTGATCAAGGGCTGGGACGAAGGCTTGGTCGGCATGAGGGTCGGCGGCGTCCGCAAGCTGGTGATCCCGTGGGAGAAGGCTTACGGCTCGACCGGAACCGACCGCATTCCTCCGAAGACCGACCTCTACTTCACCGTCAAGCTGCTCGACGCCGTTCGAGCGGGCGAGGAGCGGGTCTATGACAAGAAGGACCTGAAGGTCGGCACGGGGGCCGTCGCCAAGGACGGCAAGCCCGGCAGCAAGGTGACCATCCACTACGTCGGCAAGCTCGTCAACGGGCGCGTGTTCGACGACTCCCGGCAGCGCAACGTGCCCGCGGTGTTCACGATCGGCAAGGGAGAGGTGCTCCGCGCTCTGGAGAAAGCGATCGTGGGCATGCGGGTCGGAGGCAAGAGGTGGGTGCGCCTTCCTCCGCAGCTCGCTTTCGGCGCCTACGGCCGGGGCTCGGTCGTGCCTCCGAACAGCATCGTCATCTACGAGGTGGAGCTGCTCAAGGTCGAGTGACCGAGCCAGGTTCCCTGCCAATCCCACCCTGCCCGACGGCCCGCGAACGCCGCGCCAGACCGATGCGGAGCGAGCGCAACCTCCCGCCGCAAACGGCCGGGCGAACCTCGCGAGCCGCGAGCTCGTAGCAATCCACAGACCAGTCCGATCCGACCGAAAAGAGGCCATCCATGATCCACAACCGACTCGTTCTAGCCCTCGCCGCCGTCGCTCTCTCGGGAGCATCTCTGGCGCAGATCACCAAGGTGGGCGACGCCTACCAGATGCGGATGAAGTTCGCCCCCGGGCAGAAGCTGGTGTACTCGATGAACTCCACCACGTCGGCCCCCGGTCAGCCCCAGCCCATGAACCTGGACACCGAGTTCACCATGAAGGTGAACAGCGTGAAGAACGGCGTGGCCGACATCACGTACTCCGTCGGGCCGATGAAGATGAACGGCAAGGCCACCGGAGGAGTCAACACGGTCAACATGAAGATGGACTCCAGGGGCAAGGTCATGGGACAAGCCTCGGGCGGCCAGCAGCCCGCCCAGATGGTCCTCCCGGACAAGCCCATTCGGGTCGGCCAGACTTGGACCTCCACCAGCAGCATCGCCACCATGGGAGTTCCCATGGAGATCACGAACACCTACAAGCTCAACCGGATCGTCCAGAAGGGAGGCCGAAGCCTCGCCGAAATCAGCGTGACGATCTCGGCCAAGGGCAACATCAGCTCGAACGGCACGGGAACGATGCTGCTGGACTTCGCAGACGGGTCGCTCGTGTCCGCGACGATGAACCAGACGATCACGATCCGGCAGGGCGGCCAGCAGGGTGGCCAGGCGATCAACATCTCCAACAGGACTGTGATCCAGAGAAAGAGCTAGCGGCGCCCGATCGCCGGGGCGGGGTCCGCACGGACCCCGCCCCGCTTCCTTTCCGCGCCCCATACGGACACCCTTTGCGGGGCGCCGACCGAGTGCCATACTGTCCGAAGCGACCTGCGAGCGCTGGAGGGATTTCCCATGCAGACGGCCAAGCTCGAAGTGCTGTGCGGCCAGGTTCCCGGCCTGGAGCATTGGGTATCGGTCCACCCGAGGCTCCGCCGGGTCGGCTCGGTGAACGACCGGTCCTTGGAGTTCGGCGGGAGGGCCGTGGCGATCGGCGAACCTGAGGAGGAGGCGCCCTACGGCCTTCCAGAGCTGATGGACAACAACCCGATCGTCTGCGCCCGCAGGGTCGTCGTTCCCACCCCCGCCGCGACGCTCGCTTGGATCGCCCTCGGTCCGGCCTGCAAGGCGGGGTTCGTCCTCGCCGACGAGACCTCCCCGCCGATCCTACTCCGCTTCGCCGGCTTGGAGCGGGAGGATCTGGGCGAGGCTCTTCGGGCGATCGGCTGGACCCTCGGCACCCAGGCGGAATGGCGGGGCGGCTCGCTGGAAGGGGTGGCCTCGCTGGAGGCCTTGGTGCCGCTGGACGACTCGGTCCAGCCCGGCGAGATCGCGGACGCCTACGACGAGGCGTTCGGCAGGTCGTTCTTCGTCAGGCGGGTCTCCCCGTGCGAGTGGCTGCCCCACCGGGTGCTGGGCACCCCGCGAGCCGAATACTGGCTGGAGACCGCGCCGAGCAGCTCGCCGATGCTGCGGGTCGGAGCGGCCGCCGACGTGCGGGGAAAGCTGGGGGGAGCCCAGCTCGTGCACTCCCTGAACGTCATGTGCGGCTGGGAGGAGAGCACGGGCCTCGAGGAGCCTATTCCCTAACCCGGAGCTCGCCCGGTTCGTCCGGCGAGTCGTCCTCGGCCTTCTTGCCGGGCCTGCGGCGGATCTCCTTCGGGCCCTCGCCGGCGGCCAGCTCCCAAGTGTCCTGGTCCGCCTTCTTATAGGTCACGAACCCCCGCTTCGCGGCGCTGTCCGGATCCGTGGGCACCCTCAGCTGGAACTGGGCCCGGCTGACCACTCTACGAATCTCCATGCCGCAGTACGGACACACCGTCAGAGGCTCCTCCGTAACCTTCTGCATCAGCTCGAGCCGGTTGTTGCAGATCAGGCAGTCTCGACCGACGGGTTCGTACTCGTAGATCGGCACGTTCAGAATTGTATCCTGCTCCCAACCATGGACCGACTCGAAGCTCTAGACGCACGCATCGTCGACTGCGATCTGTGCCCTCGTCTAGTGGAATGGCGGCGGCGCGTGGCCACGGAGAAGCGGGCGGCGTTCCGCGACCAAGAGTACTGGGGCCGCCCCGTTCCCAACTTCGGCGACCCCCGTGCCGACCGCCTGATCGTGGGCTTGGCCCCGGCGGCCCACGGAGCCAACCGGACAGGCCGCATGTTCACCGGGGACCGCAGCGGCGACTGGCTCTACCGCGCACTGCACCGGGCCGGAGTGGCCAACCAGCCCGAATCGCGCTCGCTGGAGGACGGCCTGAGGCTGAGAGGGGCGCTGATCACCGCCGTGTGCCACTGCGCGCCTCCCGACAACAAGCCGACTCCGGGCGAAATCTCCGCGTGCGGCGGGTTTCTGAGGGAGCTTCTGACCGACCGACCATGGCGCTCCATCCTCTGTCTGGGCTCCATCGCGTGGCGAGAGACCCTGAGGCACCTCGGCGTACGCCCTCTTCCCCGCTTCGGCCACCTGGAGGTCTGCGCCGTTCCGGGAGGGCCGAGGGTGGTGGCCAGCTATCACCCCAGCCAGCAGAACACCTTCACTGGCCGCCTCACCGAGGAGGCCCTGGACGCCGCCATCGCCGAGTGGCTCCGCTGAACGCCGGAAGAGCTCAGTCGTTGAAGAGCGGCTCGCGCTGCAGGTCCAGCTGGATGAGCTGCCCACCGCGGCTGAAAGCCAGACGCACCTTGGAGCCGGCCGGCCCTTGGGTCAGCAGCCGGAGCTGGCGGTATCCGACGTTGGCGAAGTAGGACTTGCCGTCGATCGCCAAGAGCTGGTCGTTCTCCCTCACGCCGGCCCGGTCGGCGGGGCTCCCGACCAACACCCGGGCCACCCTCAGGCGGTTGGCGGCCGGATCGGCCCTCAGCACGATGCCCACGTCGGCCACCGGCGGATCGGACACTTTGCCGGTGAAGTTCTCCAGCCAGACCCTCCGGCGCTCGTAGTCCACCACGATGTTGAAGTTCTTGAGGAACTGGAAGCCGATCGTTCCGTCGGACTCTGCCGAGCTCGCGGGAAGGTCGATCACGTCCCAGTAGCTCTCCGGCACCTCCACCCCGAAGATCCTCATGCCGGTCATCCGCTTCACCCAGCTGTCCACAGGGCCCGAGGCCACCCCCACCGTGCGGACGAACTTCGGCTTCTGCCCCTGCGGCCAGAGGCCGACCCGCTCCAGCACGTCCTTGTGCGTGGTCGCGTAGAACGAGTTGCCCGTGTCCAGCGCCATCACCAGCTTCTTGCCGTTGGGGGCCTCCACCGCCAGCTCGATCGACGAGTGTCCGATCGGCAGCATCTTGGCAAGGAACGTGCGCTTGCCGTCCGGAACCCTCTGCGTCACGTCGAACGACTTCGGATAGAACACGAACTTCCTGTTCTGGAAGTTGATCTCGAACGGCCCGCTCTTGAACGGCTCCAAGCCCAGGATGCCGTCCACGTGCGTGTTGTAGCTGAAGGAGGAGTACCGCTCGCCCGGCGCCAGCATCGCCTCCATGTCCCCCGGCGGCACGGCGTACCCGCCGATGCGAAGCGACTGGACCTTGACGGACTGCGCCTGGAACGTGCCGACGAAGTCCTTCAGGTTCATGACGCCCGTCGGCTTGCCGATGTTCACCACCGAGTCGACGCTCACTGCCCCGCCGAAGCCGGTGTCGACCATCAACGAGAGCTTCCGGCCGTTGACCTGCGCGTCCACGATGATCGCGTCCTCGGCGACGCGGAACGGAACCTCGGCCACCGGCTGCACGAGCGCCGCGGCCGCTGCGAGCTGCAAGAGGATCATCAGGTTCTAGGTACGCGCCGGTCCCGCCGCCGTTTCAGGCGCTCGCCTTCCGTCCGAAGCCGAGGTAGAGCAACGCCCCGAGGCCCTCCAAGCCGCAGCAGCAAAGCAGAACGATGGGAGCGAACCAGAGCCACGAGCCGCGACGGTCCGCGATGTCCAGTCCCACCCAGCCGAACAGAGAGAGCCGAACGACCCAGGAAAGGAGCGTGTAGGCCGGCCCCCCTCCCGCCTGCTGGAGCTGGCCGGCCTCCTGAGCCTTGCGGAAGCCCTCCGGATCCCGCATCGCGAACTGCATCTGCTCCAGCATCGCGGGCCCGAGCGCCAGAAGGAAGTACACGAACATCCCGAGGCTCAGCACGACGAGCCAAACCCCGAGGGCGTTCCAGCCCGGGCCGAGGTTCTCCACGAACTTCAGAGCGTGGCCGCTGGGAGCCTGCTCGTCCGAGGGAGGAGCCATCCGGTACGGCTGAGGCGCCTCCGGCGCGGCGTACCCGAACCCGGAGGGCTCGCGCTGGGAGCGGACCGTCGCCAGCAGAGCCTTGGCCTGCTCGTGGCCGGGTTCCAGCGACAGGACCTCCTCCAGCAGCTTGGCCGCCTGATCCAGCTCGCCGACCCGATGCAGATGCACGGCGAAGTTGTAGCGAACCTTCACCGATTGCGGCTCGAGCTGAAGGGCCTGCTGGAACGACTCGCTCGCCTCGGCCTTTCTGCCGAGGCTGCTGAGCGCCACGCCGCGCAGCATCCAGCCCTCGGCCAGACCGCGGTCGAGGGCGAGCGCCCCGTCCGCGTGCTCCAGCGCTCCCTGGTAGTCGCCCGCCTGCAGCTTCTCGGCGGCTGTCCGCAAAAAGGTGTTCGCATCGAATCCTGACATGGCCGTGCCTCTCCCAAGCCCCGCGGAGTCTACCCCTGTGGTCCCGACCGCAGGTTCGATTCAGTATAATCGTGCATCCCGGAGGATAGCCCTCCGGGCCGGGTTGAGGAGGTGTGACACCGTGCGCGCGCGCAGAAGGATTCCTGCCGCATTGTGGGCGGCACTGATCGCTGGGGTGGTTTCGGTCGGTTGCTCGGGTTCGGGCGAGGCGCAGAAGCCGAGCGAGCCGTCGGAGGGCGCAACGAGCGGCGCTTCGGCGGCCGTTCGTCCGCAACCGACGGCCGAGGGCAACAAGGCCGAGGGGGACACGCTGAAGATCGGCATCGTCGTTCCGATCAACGGCGACCAGAAGCCATGGGGCGACGACGCGCTCAACGGCGCGCAGATCGCCTTGGAGGACTTCAACAAGCAGGGCGGCATCGCGGGCAAGAAGGTGGAGCTCGTGATCGGCGACAGCGGCTCGAACACCGAGCAGGCGAAGTCCGCCGCCGAGAAGCTCATCTCCGACGGCGTCCTCGGCATCATCGGCGACGTCACCAGCAGCAACACCATCCAGATCGCCAAGTCGGCGTTCGAGAAGGGCGTGCCGGTGGTGTCGATCGGCGCTACCAACGACGACGTCACCAAGCAGGGCGCCAACGTGTTCCGCGTGTGCTACATCGACAGCTTCCAGGGCGAGGTCATGGCCGAGTTCGCCTACCGGGATCTGGGGCTGCGCAACGTGGCGCTCCTCACCGACCGCAAGCAGGCGTACTCCGTCGGGCTCAGCAACAGCTTCCGCAAGCACTTCGAGCAGCTCGGCGGCAAGATCGTCGGCGAGGAGTTCTACGAAACCAAGCAGACGACGTTCACGGGCCAGCTGACCAACCTGAAGGCCAAGAACCCGGACGGCCTGTTCCTCAGCGGGTACTTCCCGGAGGTCGGGCCCATCGTGAAGTCGGCCAAGGCCGCGGGGCTGAACGTGAAGTTCCTCGGCGGCGACGGCTGGGACAGCAAGGAGATCCTCAACAGCGGCGGCGAGGCGATCGTCGGCGGGTTCTTCTGCAATCACTACAACAACAAGGACAGCCGCCCTCAGGTCCAGCACTTCCTGAAGCGATGGAAGGAGAAGGTCGGCGGCGAGCCGGGCACGACGATGGCCGCGCTGGGCTACGACGCGATGGCGGTGATCCTCGACGCCCTCAAGCGCTGCCAGTCGTACGACTCGAAGAGCCTCGCGGCGGCCATCGAGGAGACGGAGAACTTCCCCGGAGTGACCGGCGACCTGACCCTCAAGGGCCAGAACGGCAACCCGCGCAAGCGGGCTCTGGTGGTGGAGGTCCGCCCGCTTCCCGACGGCTTCGTCATGCGCAAGGCCATCGAGCCCAAGGACCTCTCCCAGTAACCCGATGGCTCCGGGCGCGGGACTGTCGTTGGCCGCTGCGCTCGACTTCGGGACCCTGCCGTCCCAGGTCGTGAACGGTGTGCTGAACGGGGCGATCTACGCCTTGATCGCCCTGGGCTACACCATGGTCTACGGCGTCCTGCGCCTGATCAACTTCGCCCACGGCGAGGTGTACATGCTCGGCGCCTACACGGCGCTGTTCGTCTCCTGGGCCTACGGCTTCCGTCCCGACGTCCCGCCGGACCAGCTCCCTGAGTCGTCGCTGGCCACGCTGCTCGTGATGATGCTCGCCAGCATGGCCGTCTGCGCCACCGTCGGCGTGCTGATCGAGCGCTTCGCCTACCGTCCGATGCGGAACCAGGCCCGCATCTCCTCGCTGATCACGGCGATCGGCGTGTCCCTGCTCCTCCAGTACGGCGGGGGCCTGTTCCTGCCCCAGAACCCTCCGCCCACCATGAACGAGCGCGTCAACCCTTACCGGCAGACGCTCGAGCTGACGCTCGTCGGAGCGCCTCGCGAGCTCTCGCAGGCCGTCGAGGCAGCGCGCGAGGAGTTCCAGAAGGCCGAGCGCGCCTTCGAGGAGCGCCTCCAGGCGGAGAAGGACCGGTTCAACCTCTCTCCCGAGGGCGAGAGGCTCCGCGACGCCAAGTTCGAGGCCGAGCGCCGCCTTCGGGACGCGGAGAGCCGGCTCAACTCCGCGCAGGTCACGGTGCGGGTGAGCGCGGGACGCTTGGCCATTCTGTTGGCCTCCCTCGCGCTGATGTTCCTTCTGCGGCAGCTCGTGCTGTTCACCCCCACCGGCAGGGCTATGCGCGCCGTCTCGCAGGACTTCGACTCCGCCGCGCTGATGGGTGTGAACGTCGACCGCATCGTCACCATCACGTTCGTGATCGGCTCCGCCCTGGCCGGCGCGGGCGCGATGATGACGGCGACCTTCCTGGGAACCTCGATCACCCCCTACTACGGGGTGCTGCCCGGAGTCAAGGCGTTCGTCGCCGCTGTGCTCGGAGGCATCGGCAACATCCCCGGGGCGGTGTTGGGCGGCCTGCTGATGGGCCTGGCGGAGACGCTCGTGATCTGGGCCGGCTACAGCCAGTTCGCCGACGCCGTGGCGTTCGTCGTCCTGATCGTCGTCCTTCTGTTCCGGCCCGGCGGGCTGCTGGGCTCCTCGGCCGTGGAGAAGGTGTGATGGCGCTCCGGGTTCGCATCGCCTCGATCCTGGCCGGCTTGGCGGGCTGCTGGCTCCTCGACGCCCTCTGCAGAGGGCTGCTCCGGGAGAGCGAGCAGAGGCTGGTGGTCTTGGCGGGGCTCTACGTGACGCTGGCCGTCAGTCTGAACCTGATCAACGGCATTGCGGGCCAGTTCAGCATCGGCCACGCCGCCTTCTACCAGATCGGGGCCTACACCGCCGGTTATCTGGCGTTCTTCTACTACGGCAAGCTGCCGCTCCAGGGCGTGCCCTGGCTGGTCGCCATGCTCCTCTTGGGCATGATTACGGCGGCGCTGGCGGGACTGGTGGTCGGACTGCCCAGCCTGCGACTCCGCGGCGACTACCTCGCGATCGTCACCCTGGGCTTCGGCGAGATCATCCGGATCGTCGTGCAGGCGATCGACCTGACCGCGCCCACCGGCGAGCAGGTCGGCGGCGCGCTCGGCATGAACGTGGAGCCGAGGATCCGGATCATCGGACTGGTCTGGCTGTTCGCGCTGACCTGCATCGCCGTGACCCGCAACCTCTGCAAGAGCTCGCACGGCCTCGCGCTGCTCTCGATCCGCGAGGACGAGATCGCCAGCGCGGCCATGGGCGTGCAGGTCCCCAAGATGAAGGTCGCGGCGTTCATGATCGGCTCGGCCTTCGCGGGCGGGGCCGGCGTGCTGCTGGCGCACTCGGAGTCGTTCATCAGCCCCTCGATGTTCCCGATGGACCTGTCGTTCATCGTGCTGACGATGGTGGTGCTGGGAGGAAGCGGCTCGATCACCGGAGCCGTGATCGCGGCGCTCACGCTGTTCTACGTGCCCGAGTACCTGCGCGGGCTGAAGGCGCCGGACGGCACCGCGCTCACGGCCACGGGCGCAAGCCTCCTGGGATGGGTCGCGGCGGTGGTGGCGGCGGTCGTCGTGGTCCGGTGGCTGGCCTACCGCTACCGAGGCACGGCCCGGCAGCGTGCGCTGGGGTACCTGCTGACCGCCGTCGGCGTGCTGGTCCTCGGCAGGCTCCTCGGCTGGGGGCTCTCCTTCCTCCCCGCGCTCCAGCAGGCCGAGTACGAGGTGCAGAAGCTGCGGATGGTGATCTTCGCAGGGTCGCTCATCGTCATCATGCTCGTGCGACCGGAGGGCGTGCTGGGAAGGCACGAGTTCAGTTGGGACAGGCTGGCCCGCGTCCTGCGGCGCCAGCGGCCGAAGGAGGCCACCGGATGAGCCTGTTGCGCCTGGAGAAGGCCACCATTCGGTTCGGCGGGCTCGTGGCGGTGAACGAGGTCTCGTTCGAGATCGCGCCCGGAGAGCTGTTCGGCCTGATCGGCCCGAACGGCGCGGGCAAGACCACCTGCTTCAACCTGATCACCGGGATGTACCGGCCCACCAGCGGCCGCATCCTGTTCAAGGACAAGGACATCGCGGGGCTTCCCGTCGCGCAGATCGTCCGCCTCGGCATCTCGCGGACGTTCCAGAACATCCGGCTGTTCGGGTCGCTCACCGCGCTGGACAACGTGGTGGTCGCCGCTCACCTTCACCGCCGGGCCAACCTCGTCGACGCCCTTCTCGGCGACCCGAGGTCGCAGGCCGACACCGAGCGCCTCCGGGCCGAGGCCATGCGCTACCTGAGCGCACTCGACCTGCAGGACGTCGCCTCCGCCCGCGCAGCCGACCTTCCCTACGGCAAGCAGAGGCGGCTCGAGATCGCCCGGGCTCTGGCCACCCAGCCGGACCTCCTTCTGCTCGACGAGCCGGCGGCAGGCATGAACCCGGCGGAAAAGGAGGACCTGGCCGGGGTGGTGCGACGCCTCCGCAGCGAGTTCGGCAAGACGATCCTGCTGATCGAGCACGACATGCGCTTCGTGATGGGCCTGTGCGAGCGCATCGTTGTGCTAGACCACGGCGAGATGATCTCCGAGGGGCCGCCGGACCACGTCCGCAACGACCCCAAAGTGATCGAGGCCTACCTCGGCGAGGCCGTCTAGCCCTCGTAGCTGCCCAGGCTCTTGGCCAGCTCCACGATGCGCCGGAAGTTCTCCAGGCTCACGCTGTCCGGAACCGAGTGGTCCGAGGAGAAGATGTAGCCGCTTCCCTGCTTGACGACGGGGATCACGCGCCGCATCTCCTCCGCGATCGCATCGAAGTCGTCCCACAGAACCGCGTTGATGCCGCCATGCAGCACGAGCCTGTCCCCATAGGCCCTCTTCAGGGCGATCGGGTCCATGCCCGCCTTCACCTCGAGCGGGTTGAGGGCGTCCAGGCCGATCTCCAGCAACTCCGGCACGAACGGGTTGACGTCCCCGCAGCTGTGGAGGTGCGCGAACATCCCGTTGCGGTGCGCCCACGCGATCGCCCGGGCGTGCACGGGCTTGAGTACCTTCCGATAGGTGTCGATCGAGAAGAACTGGTTGTGCTTGTAGCCCATGTCGTCGGGCCAAGTGGCCACGTGCGGCCTGTATCCCTTGGCCAGCACCTGCTCGAAGAGGGCCAGGCACACGTCCAGCTCGTGCTCGAACATCTCCCGGCACCAGTCCGGCTCCTCCAGCATCGCGAACAGGACGGTCTCCGTCCCGACGAACCAGCTGTGGGTGATGTCGAACCCGAACCACAGCCCGGCTTGGATCCACCAGCCCTCCGCCTCCCATGTGGGGTAGTCGCGCTCCAAGGCGGCCCAGTCGACGCGGTCCGGATCGGGCGTCATGCGGCGCTTGGCGTCCAGCCAGCTCCGTGCGTCCTTCACGCGGAAGTCGAGGTACTCCGGCGTGCTGGCGATGTGTTTCCAGTTCTTGAGGGTCACTCCCCAAGAGGTGCGGACGATCGTGTACTCGTCGGTCTCCTCGATCAGCTCCGATTCCCAGCGCGGCCCGTTGTCCACCGCGATCGTCGCCACCTTGTCCAAGCCAAAGTAGTCGACGTACGACACGTCCGCGGGCATCCCCTCCCGCCGCCACCTCTCGATGGTGGTTCCCCAAGGACCGTCCGTGACGGGAACCCGGTCGGCCTCCCGATGCTCGTACATCCGTCGAAAGCGCTCACTGCTGGTCAGTTCGCCCATCACGGCCTCCGGACCGGTATTCTCCGAGCGGGGCTGGGTTTCCTACCGACGATGTCCGTTCCCTACGCGTTCCGAGCGCTGCGGCACCGCAACTACCGTCTGTACTTCGCCGGCCAGGGCGTGTCGCTGATCGGCACCTGGATGCAGCGGGTGGCCATGAGCTGGCTCGTCTACCGCCTGACGGGTTCGGCGGCGTGGCTCGGCCTTGTCGGGTTCGCTGGCAACCTCCCCACGTTCCTGCTCGCGCCGCTTGCCGGGGCGTGGATCGACCGCTCCGACAAGCGGCGGCTGCTCATCGCCACCCAGGCTCTGGCGGCCGCGCAGGCCGCGGCCTTGTTCCTGCTCGTGGCAACGGACGCTGTCCGGGTCTGGCACCTGATGCTGTTGAGCATCGTTCTGGCGACCGTCAACGCCTTCGACATGCCGGGCCGCCAGTCGTTGGTGGTGGAGATGGTGGAGGACCGCGCGGACCTGCCCAACGCCATCGCGCTGAACTCCTCGATGGTCAACAGCGCGAAGCTGATCGGCCCCTCCGTCGCGGGGCTGGCGATCGGGTTCTTGGGCGAGGCCGTGTGCTTCGGACTCAACGCGGCGAGCTACGTCGCCGTCCTGCTCGCGCTCGCCGCCATGCGTGTTCCCGCCAAGGAGAGGCGCGGAGGCAGGGGGCGCGTTTGGGCCGACATGGTGGAAGGAGCGAGGGCCGTCCGCCGCAACCCCCTGCAGGGCCGTGCGCTGCTGCTGCTCGCGATCGTCAGCCTGGTGGGCATCCCCTACGGCGTGCTGATGCCGGTGTTCGCCAAGGAGATTCTGAGGGGAGGCCCGCAGACCCTGGGCTTCCTGATGGCAGCGCCTGGATTTGGAGCGGTGCTGGGAGCGCTGCGGCTCGCGTCGCTCCGGCGGACCGACCGGCTCCCCACGCACGTGGTGAGGGCCGCCGCGCTGTTCGGCGCGGCCTTGGTGGCGTTCTCGATGTCCCGGTGGCTGGGCGTCTCGCTGGTCCTCCTCGCGATCGCCGGCTTCGCGCAGATGACCCAGATGGCCTCCACCAACACGATCCTGCAGACCACCGTGGAGGACGGGATGCGCGGCCGGGTGATGAGCTTCTACACGATGTCGTTCCAAGGCACCATGCCGGTGGGGAATCTCCTGGCAGGGGCGGCGGCCACGGTCCTCGGCGCACCGGGGACGGTCGCGCTGTGCGGGGCGCTGTCCATGCTGGCCGCCGCGCTGTTCGCCGACCTCGCGCGCCATCGGGTCGCATCCCCCGTCCAATCGCCGGGATCGGTGTAAACTGAACGGCGCGCGCACCGAATCGCCGGGCGCGTCCGTCTTTCCCAATGCAGGATTCGTTGCAAGATTCGCAGACAGAGAAGCGCTGGCTGATCGCCCTCTCGCAGGGCGACGCGTCGGCGATGGGCGGGTTGTTCGAGCTGTACGGAGAACGGATTTTCCGCTACACGTATCGGATGCTCCGCAATCGGACCGACGCCGAGGACGCGACCGCCGAGACGTTTCTCCGCGTGCTGAAGCGTTCCGCCGAGCTGCGGGCCGACGGCGCGTTCCGCACGTGGCTCTTCCGAATCGCGCGGAACCTGTGCATCGACAAGATGCGGCAACATCGGCTGATCGAGCTGCCGCCGGACGCGACCACGAGCGGAAACGAGGAGCGGACCGCCCTCAAGGTCGCCGTCCAGCAGGCTCTGGCCGAACTGCCGCTGGAATACAAGGAGCCGCTCGTGCTGTGCGACCTGGAGGATATGCCCGCGCGCGAAGCCGCCGAGGTGCTGAACATCAGCGTCCCGGCGCTCAAGTCGCGCCTGTACCGCGGGCGGAGGGCCCTCCGATCCAAGCTCGGCGGCGTCGTGGAGAAAACCGATGAACCGTGACTTCTACCGCAAACTGGTGGACCTGTACGCAGGAGGCGAACTGCCCCAGGAGCTGGAGGAGGAGCTGGAGGCCGCGGCCTTCCGCGACCCCGAACTCAGCCACGACATGACCACGCTGAGGCAAACCGTCGAAGCGCTCCGGAGGTCCGAGGACGTCCCCTTCACCGAGGAGTCGTACCAGAGGATCCTCATGAAGCTGTACGCCCAGGGGGTGGACATCCAGCCCAAGGCTCCGACGCCCGCCCACCTGCAATACCAACTGCCGATCTTCGGCTGATCAGGAGACACCGACTTGAGACTCGACGTTCCCAGAAGAGAGTTCCACGAGGCGGCCGCCATGGCCAACGTCGCGGCGGCCGGCCGCACCTCCATCGAGCTGCTGCAGAGCCTGAGGCTCCAGGCCGACGACTCCGGTCTCCGCGTCCTAGGGTGCGACGGGGAGCTCTGGGTCGAGCGAACCGTGCCATGCATGGTTCACGAGCCCGGGGCGTGGTGCGTGTCCGGCAAGCTGTTGGTCGACCTCCTCGGCTCGCTGCCCGACGGCGACCTGCACCTCGAGGTGGACGGGCACGCGCTGGTGCTTTCTCAGGGCCCGTCCGTGTACCGCGTGAACGTGCACGACCCGTCCGACTTCCCCGAAATCCCGGACCTGGACGGGGAGAGCCGGCTTGCCCTGCCGATGGACACGCTCAAGAGCGCCATCGACTCGGTGCTCTACGCGGTCGCGAAGGACGGCCACCGCCAGATCCTCACTGGAGTGCTGTTCGAGTGCGATGGCGCCACGCTGCGCCTCGTGTCGACGGACACCCATCGTCTGGCCCTGCGGCGCATCGGACTCTCCGGAGACGGAACCGGCCCGACGATCGGATCCGAGCTGAACTACGTGCTGCCGGAGAAGGCCCTGCGGCTGGCGCGGAACCTCCCGGCGCCCGAGGGCAAGCCGATCGAGATCCGCTTCGCGCAGCGCCGCATGGCGATCGACGTGCCGTCGGTCCGCCTCGTGTCACAGCTGATCGAGGGCACCTTTCCAGCCTACGAGCGGGTGATCCCCACGGAGTTCACCCGGACCTGGACGGTCGAGATCGACCAGCTCGCCGAGAAGATCAAGCGCACGATGATCCTCGCACGGGACAACGCCGGCCGCGTGTGCTTCTTCGGCGACGGTGACCAGCTCATCCTGACCGCGCGCAGCGAGGAGAAGGGCGAGGCCAAGGAGGAGGTGCCGATGCTCTCCACCGGGCCGGCGCTCGAGACCGCGTTCAACGGCGCCTACGTGCTGGACGTGCTGAACGCCCTGTCGGGCATGGGCGCCTCCGGCGTGCGCATCGAGATGACCGAGGGCCAGAGGCCGGCCGTTTTCCGCTCGGCGGACGACCTGGAGGGATACCTGGCCGTCATCATGCCGATGGCGCTCCGATGAAGGGCGGTGTAGTTTCCGGGCGGGTATAGTGGGACAGCGCGCCCGCGCTGGGTCTTTAGACTCATCGCGGTCGCCGGACCCCCGGCGCGGGCGCGACGCACTCCACGCGAGGCCGGAACACCGCCATGACCGACTCCAACCCCGGTTCTGCGAAGCCAACCCTCAAGACCCTTCCCGGCGACGACGTTCGCCAGATTCTTTGGAGATACTCCGACCGCTACGACCTCCAGATGGTCGTCCAGGCCGCCCGCTCGGTTGCCAGGGGCCTCGTGGCGCGGCTGGTTGCCGAGGGAGCAAGGCACACCCACGAGTGGACCCCTGACAAGCAGCGGCTCCTCGAGGCCATGGACGAGGCCGGAATCACCGCCGTGGCCATCGACCCGGAGCACGGAGGGTACATCCCCGGTCCGAAGAACCTCGCCTTGGCGCTCGTGGCGTTCGAGCTCTCGTGGGTGGACGCCGGGGCGGCGACCGCCAGCCTCGCCGGCAACCTGGCCCTGGCGCCGATCCATGAGCGCGGAACTCCCGAGCAGGTGGCCAAGTACATGGGAGGGGCCGTCCCGGCGGCGCCCGGCGAGGATCGGAGAACCCTCCGGGGCGCCTTCGCCCTGACCGAGCCGATCCCCTACGTCGGCGTCGACACGAACACGATGGCCGGCCGCGTGCGCGTGGCCGAGTGGAAGGAGGGCGAGGAGCCGATCCTCCACGTGGACAAGCGCGGCCGCTTCATCACCAACGCCGCGTTCGCCAACTTCGCCTGCGCCGCGGTGGCCAGCGACGACCCTAGGATCAAGGGATCGTGCATGGTCATCCTCGAGGACACGGACGAGGGCGTGTGGGATCCCGGCTCGCCGACCCTCAAGCTCGTGCACCAGCTCTCGGCGACGAACGATCCGATCTACAGTCTGAAGGTGCCGGCGTCGCGCATCATCGGCGGCTACACGGTGCAGGACGGCGTGATCGTGCCCAACTACTCGCACGCCGAGGTCATCGAGGCCGTCTTCCGGCGGACGCGCGTGACGGTCGGCCTGATGACCGCGGCCAAGCTGCTCTCGGCCGTCGAGCCGGTGATCCGCTACCACCGCCAGCGCTTCCGCGGCGGCGGGCAGCTGCAGCCGGGGTCGCCCCGCTACGAGCTCGGCATCCAGCAGCGCGAGGACGCCCTGCACCGCCTGATCGACGTTTGGGCCACCGGGGAGGCGGCCGCCTCGCTCGGCTTCTACACGGCCCGCCTGTTCGACGAGTTCGACCCCTTGGAGCGCGAGAAGGACCGGCTGTTCGCCGAGCGCGGAATCAAGGGCGCGCGCGCCCAGCTGAAGGCGTTCGCCGCGGTCAAGGACGCCGCGCTGGAGTTCATCCGGCTGGAGCACCTTCCGGCGGACAGGCGCGACGCGGCCCGCTACGAGGAGCTCCTGAACGACACCCTGGTGCAGTTCGTCGTGAAGGACGCCCTCTCGCAGGTGTTCTGCCCCGCCACCAAGCTCTGGAACACCGGCGTCGGCGCGAACATGATGCGCGAGGCCGTCAGCCTGATGGGTGGCTACGGCATCACGGAGGACTGCCCCGGTTTCCTCGGCCAGAAGTGGATGGACGCCCAGCTGGAGGCCACCTACGAGGGTCCCGAGGCCGTGCAGCGCCGCCAGCTGACCGTCACGATGGTCAATGACCTCTTCCTGGCGCAGTTCCGGCACTGGATCCGCCAGATGCGGCAGATCGCGGCCAAGAAGCCCGGAACCGGAGCCTGCACCCTGGCCACCGCCATGGAGCTCTGGCTCTGGACGATCGGCTACCTGCAGAAGGCCAAGGACGCCAACGGCGAGACGCTGTACCACGGCCAGAGGCAGGGAGTGGCCTTCCCCATGGCCGACGCACTCAGCTGGCTTCTCGCCTCGAGGCAGCAGATTCTGGACGTGCTCGAGCTGGAGGAGAAGGGTGGGGACAACCCCGCGCTGGCGGACGGATTCGAGGGGACCGTCGCCTTCCTCACCGACCTCTGCCACGTGATGGCGGCCCGCGCCTCCGGCGAGGTCGGCAGGATCGTCGCCGAGCTGGTGTACGGCTACCTGCGCCACCCGAGCTGGGACGGCGACTGCGACTCCTGCTTCCGAGCGAGCGAGCTCGAGGCGGTCGCCTCCGTGGTTCCCGGGTTCGACTCCTCCCCGCTCGAAGTGATCCAAGACGACGACACCCACGCGGACAAGGCCGGCCCGTGCGTGCGGTTCCCCGGAATGGAGCGGTTCCGCGAGCTGCGTCTCAAGCTGGACGGGTGCCTGACCGGCGCCCGGCTCGCGAAGGACCGCGCCGCCGCCGCCCTGACCGAGGTGATGATCCCCGAGGCGCTCGATTACCCGCGCTGAGGAGGCCCCGGCATGGAGCAACCCGAGATCGAACGGCAATCGATGGAGGTGGACATCGCCTGCGTGGGCTTCGGCCCGGCGATGGGCGGGTTCCTCACGACGCTCGCACGGCACCTGACCGGCGAGAGCGGCCAGCCGCCGCTGGAGAGCAAGGCGATGCCCGGGATGCCGCTCCAGGTCCTCTGCTATGAACGCGCCGACGACATCGCGTTCGGAGTCTCGGGCGTCGTGACCCGCGCCCGCGGCATCCGCGCGAGCTTCCCGGAACTCAAGCCGGAGGAGATCCCGATGGCCTGCGAGGTTCGGCACGAGAAGACCGTGTACCTTCTCGATCCGATCGGAGCCAGCAGACGGGGCGCCGCCCTCAGGGTGCTCGATGCGCTGGTCCGGCCGCTCGCGGGCAGGCGCATGGCGGTGGAGCTTCCCTACACCCCGCCTTTCCTGCGCAAGCACGGCGGATTGATCCTCTCCATCGGGCAGTTCAACCAGTGGGTCGGGAACCAGCTGATGGCCGGCGGAGCCGTCCAGATCTGGCCCGGCACGCCCGTGGAGAAGGCCCTGATCGAGGATCATCGCGTGGTCGGGGTGCGGCTCGCCGACCAGGGCGTCGAGCGCGACGGCTCGCCGACCCCGGCGTTCCTTCCCGGCATGGACGTGCGGGCCTCGCTCACGGTGGTGGGAGACGGGCCGGTGGGGCCGGTCGGACGGCAGCTGGACGAGGTCTTCGGCATGCCGGAGGACCATCATCGCGGGCACTGGGCCGTCGGCATGAAGATGGTCGTGGAGCTGCCGGAGTCGTGCGACCTGCCCGAAGGCACGGTGATCCACACGTTCGGCTTCCCCGAGCCGGAGATCTTCGGTTTCCTCTACGTGATGCCGGGGCGGCTGGCCTCGCTCGGCGTGTTCGTGCCCTCGTTCCTGGACAGCCCGGTGCGAACCACCTACCGCTACCTGCAGCACTGGATGCGGCATCCCTACCTCTGGCGCTGGCTCGAGGGAGGGACGATGCGGTCTTGGGGTGCGAAGACGCTGGCCGAGTACGGCAAGCAGGGCGAGCCCTACTTGGTCGGGGACGGCTACGCCCGCATCGGAGAGGGCTCCGGCAGTACCAACGTGCTGACCGGGTCGGGGGTCGACGAGGCGTGGACCACCGGCGTCCAGCTCGCCGAGGGCGTCGTCGAGCTGCTCCGTAGAGGGCAGCCGTTCACCCGCGAGAACCTGGCGGCCGAGTACGAGAGGCGCCGCAGGGAGAGCTGGGTCGAGTCCGAGGGACGCGTGGCGGAGCACGCCCGGGACGGATTCACCCGCGGCTTCCTCGCCGGTCTGATCGGCATGGGACTCACCGGCCTGACCGGCGGCCGATGGCACCCCAAGGCGGTTCGAAAGCCGATGCCAACCCTCGAGGAGTTCTGCAAAGGGAGGCTGACGGCCGGAGAGGTCTCCCGTCTCCGGCGCGAGGCCACCGAGAAGGGCGTGCCCCTCCACGACCTCGTGATGGACGCCCTCGGGTGGCCGAGGATCGAGCACGACGGCAAGCTGCTGGTCAGCCACCAAGACGCTCTGTTGCTGGGGGGCAAGGTGCAGGCGCCGGCGGGCTTCGCCGACCACGTCGTTTTCCTCTATCCCAACCTGTGCGAGGAGTGCTCGCCGCAGCTCTGCGTCGAGATCTGCTCGGGCCAAGCGATCACCCCCAACCCCGAGGGTGGCACGCCCCTGTTCGATCGGGAGAAGTGCGTGCACTGCGGCGCCTGCCTGTGGAGCTGCCCCACCCCCACGCCGGAGGGTGTCTCGAACGTCTCGTTCCGGGCGGGCGCCGGCGGCCTGCACTCCGCGGAGAACTGAAGGATGAGCAACGGATACCACATCGTCGTGTGCGGCAGTCTCGTGCCCGATCCGCTCCAGGCCCTGGAGCCGGTGACGACCCCGGACGGCCCCGCTCTGAAGAACGAGTCGATGCTGCCCTCGGTGCTCGACCCTTGGGCGGCGCACGCGCTGTACGAGGCCGCGCACCTCGCCAAAACCGTGCCCGGATCCAAGGTGTGGCTGGTGAGCCTCGGCCCCAAGGCGAAGCTGCAGCAGCTCATGATGACCGTGGCCCAGAAGGCCCCGTTCGAATTCGTGGCCGTCGACGGATCGGCCAGCGGCTTCACCGACTCGTTCGAGACCGCCCAGGCGCTCGCGAAGGCCATCGAGTCGATCGCCGGCCTCGATCGCCAGCGGCTTCTGCTCTTCGGCGGATGCTCCTCGGCCTCCCGCGACGCCGGGACCACCGTGGGGATGGTCGGCGCCCTGCTCGGAATCGAGGAGCAGTTCCTCGCCGTGGACGAGATCGTGCCCCAGGAGGACGGCTCGTTCCGCGTCAAGGAGCGAGTCGAGGGTGCCCAGTACTTGGTCTCCGAGTGCGCCGGAGCCCCTGCGGTGTTGGCATGGGCCACGGGAAACCTGCCGGAGCCGCCGAACAACCCCCAGGTCGGCATGACGAACATGCGCACGATCATGCCCGCGCTCGCCAAGGCGCAGCCGGCCGGCAACCTGCGCGGCTCGCTGCGGTTCGAGAGCGTGGAGACTCCCACGCAGCGCCGCGAGACGAGAGTGGTGAAGGACGCCGGCATCGACGAGATCGCCCGAGAGCTGGCGGATTGGATCCGTGGATGAAGGAGGAGTGAGAGACACCATGGCTGGAACGCTGATCCTGATCCCCCTGGAGGCCGACGGTTCGCTTTCGAAGGCCTCGTCGGAGCTGGTGGCCGCCGCTCCGTCCTTCGACCCCGAGGCTTCCTTCGGGCTGTTCGGCCAGGGAGCCGCCCAAGCCGCCAAAGCCCTGCCCAAGTCCGCCCGGCGCGTGCTGGCGGTCGATGGCGAGGCTTGGGCGCACGGCGCGGCGGCCAACGACGCCAGGGCCTGCGAGGCGCTGGTCCGCGCGTCCGGTGCGGAGTTGGTGCTCGCCCCGCAGCATTCACGGACCGCACGGTGCCTTCCTCTGACCGCCGTCCGGCTCGGCGGCAGGATCGACACGCGCGTCGCAGGGGTCGCGCGAGAGGGCGGTTTGAAGGTCCGTCGATGGTACTACCGCCAGCGGATGCAGGCCACGCTCTCGCGCGCCGAGCGGCCATGGTTTCTTCTGCTGGAGACGGGCTCCTTGGCGGGCCGGACGGAGGGCGGCTACGACGGCCCCGTCGAGGTCCTTCCGGTCGAAGCCTCCTCTCGAACCCGAGCGATCGGCACCGAACCCGCCGTCGCCGGCGAGCAGACGATCAAGCCGGACGCCGACCTGCTGTTCGTGGCCGGAGCCGGCTGGACCAAGAGGCAGTCCGACGGCGCCACGCACGTGCCCGAGGCCGAGGAGCTCATCCGCGCCTTCCTCCGGGCCACGGGCGCGTCGCTGGGCTCGAGCAAGTCGCTGGTCGACCAGAAGGGCGAGGGGGCGGTGATCTCCTTCCTCTCCCACATGAACCAGGTTGGCCAGACCGGGTCGAGCCCGCGCCACCCGAAGGGCCTCGCAACCTGCTGCCACGGCGAGGAGCCGCACGTCGTGGGATGGCGGTTCATCAACGAGCGGCGGGCGATCAATCTGGACCCCAACTGCGGCTGGGCTCACGGCAAGGCCGATGTGCTGTACGTGGCCGACGCCTTCGCCGTGTTGCGAAAGCTCAACGAGATTCTGGGCTCGCGCTGAGGCCGGTCGCATCCCAAGAGGGGGCCGCGGCGCAAGCCGCGGCCCCCTCCTCGCATGGGTCG
>CALGMO010000115.1 GCA_937961665.1 uncultured Fimbriimonadaceae bacterium | reverse complement strand
AGCAGGTGCCGACCGTCGTCCAGTTCCCGGGCCAGCCGCGAGACCTCGGCCAGCGGCACCTCGCCCCGGGCGAGCAGCTCGCCGGCGTCCACGACGAACTGCGGGTCCCCCACGGCCCACTCCGGCGGCCCGCTGTCCCATCGCGGGCCCGGGCTCTCGGCCGCGGCGAGCTCCGGATGGCCCAGTGCCCTCCGCAGGGCGTTCACGAACTCCGTCGGGTCCAGGCCTCCGACCTGCGCGACCCGCGCCAACGTCGCCACGCGGGCGACGGTTCGGCGAAGCACCGGATTCCTCAGGTTCCGGAACGGCTCCGCCATCGCCACGATCGTCTCCTCGAGCTCCGGATGCGCATCGAGGAGCTCCGACAGGCGGGTCTGCGGCAGGATCTCCACCCTCAGCCCTCCGAGTCGTACTCGAGCAGGCGGCGCTCTCCCTCCAAGGAACGCGCCTCGGTCAGGTCCTGCGTCACCTCCAGCGTGCCGAGATACTCGCCATCCTCCCCCCGAACGGCGTAGTAGCAGATGAACACCAGCCTCCCCCGCAGGTTGATCCAGAACCGCGCCCGGTCTTGCCGACCCTCCCGGAAGTCCTTCAGGATCCGTTCGACCACGTGCACGCTCTTGGGCGGGTGGCAGTACTGCACCTTGCGGCCCAGAATGGCCTTGGAGCGGCTGAAGATGCGGTCGCGCCCTGGGCTGAAGTAGCGGACCGTGTCGTCCCGGTCGACGAACGTCAGGTCGAAAGGCAGAGTGGCGAGCAGCGCGGTCAGCTCCTGTAGGCTCAGCGCCCCGGTGGGCATCTGCACCCGCCCGCCCGAGGCCGCTGGAACCCCGGGCTCGGCGTGCTCCCCGCCCTCGGGCCGCCACGCGAACTCCGGCGCGTACAGGCAGTAGCCGTACTCGTCGCTCTGCAGACAGATCTCGTACCAGTCCTGCTCGGTCAGGAGATTCATCGCCGTCGGGAGGAGGATCTTCTCCTCCTTGTAGATCATCTCCTCGACGGCGGTCAGGGCCGGCAGCACGGCGAACTGGCAGAACGCGCTCGCCTCCCCGGCGGTCATGGCGGGGGCCGCCTGCAGCCCAGCCAGGGCCTCCTTGAGCAGCGAGCGCGCCTCGTCGTGCTTGGCCCACATCACCGTGGGAGGCCCCATCAGGCCGTTCTTCTCGAAGAACGGGAACAGCAGGTTCTCCTTGCGCCGGTAGTGCTTGTCCACGTCCATCAGGCTGTTCAGGAGCGTTCGCAGGCGTTCGACCTCGCCGCTGGCGTCCGCGTCGGCGGGCATCCGGCCGATCCCGTCCGCCAGCCACCGCGCCTCGGCGCACACCCGCGCCAGCTCCTTGTTCTCCTGCAGGAAGGTGTGGACCGGGTGTCCGGGCACCGTCTGCGGCGTCTCCGTCAGGTCCAGGCGGCCGCGAAGCACCCTCGTGTGGGCGTCGCACAGGTCGCGGATCGCCTCGGGCGCGATGCCCTCCTGGATGAGCTGCATCTCCATCAGGAACACGTCGCTGTAGTCGGCCTCGTCGAGCACGGCCTCCAGCTCCGCCCTCAGTCTCTCTTCGGACTCGCCTTCGTGCAGGCGCCGGATCAGGGACTTCAGAATCTCGATGCGCCGCTGGCGGTTGTCGATGATCTCGCTCATGCGCTCCTCCCGGCCTAGGCCGCGTGTGGCCAGAGGGTGGAGCCTGGGCGGAGTCGGGCGCTATGACGGCCGTCATCCGGCGTGGGGAAAAGGCCCCGTCAGCGCCGGCGCCCGCAGAGCGCGTCGTACACCGCAACGACCTTGCGCACGTAGCTCTGGGTCTCGCGATAGGGCGGGACGCCGCCGTACCGCCGCACGGCGCCGCTGCCCGCGTTGTAGGCCGCCAGAGCCAGCACGAGGGCCTGGTACTGGTCCCCCGTCTTGCCGGTGTACTTCTCGAGGTGTCCGCGGATCAGGCGTACGGTGCCGTAGAGGTTGTCGATGCTGTCGTAGGCGTTGGTGACGCCCATGCCTCGGGCGGTGCCGGGCATCAGTTGGCCCAGTCCCATGGCGCCGGCTCGGCTGGTCGCGTTGGGGTTGAAGCCGCTCTCCACCAGCACCATCGCCATCACCAGGCGGGCGTCCACGCCGTACTTCAGGCTGAAGCCGATGACGCCCTGTGCGATGCGCCACGCCTCGGCCTCGCTCAGCCGCGGGTTGCGCTTGCGGATGAAGGCCGCGTAGTAGGGCGTGGCCTCGCTGGCGGGAAGATCCGCGAGCCGCTCCGGCGGCTTCTTCGCGCCCGCGGTGCGGGCTGCGCGCCGGGCGGCGGACTCCTCGGCCGCCTTCCTCCGGAGCCGCTCCTGCTCTTCCCAAGCCGCCATCTGGTGCTCCGCGGCGGCGCCGATCAGAAAGGCGTCGATCGGACCCTGCTCGCTGGCGCGGGCTGCCTTCACGATCAATCTGGCCCGAACGTCCCCGCCGGACATCCAGTCCGGCACCCGGCTGGTGCGCACGTCGAGGTACCCGCCCTCCGGCAGCTCCAACAGGAGAACCGACTTGTCCCCCACCCTGCTGAAGCCGCAGACCCTGGCGGCCACCTCCACGGTTCGCGTGCCGACGAACGTCTCCAGCGCCTCGACCCCCGCGGCCTCCCGGATGCCGATGGTCCGCCGAAGCCTGAGATACTCGTCGAACGTCTGCGCCGAGGCGAGCGCCGCCACGCACAGGAGAACCGCCGCCGCCACCGTGCGGACGAGCCGGCCGAAACCGAAGAGGAAGGGGCTGGCGGAGAGATCGGGATTCGAACCCGAGAAGGGGCTTTCGCCCCTTACCCACTTAGCAGGCGGGCGCTTTCGACCACTCAGCCATCTCTCCGCTCCGCGCATGATACCCGATCCGCCCCGAGACTCAAGGCCTTCCACGACCTCGGCGGGCTAGAATCCCGCTGACCGTGAAGGCCGCCACCAAAGCCTACCTTGGATGCGTCGCGTTCTCGATCGCCGGCACGGCGGTGTCCCAGACGGTCGGGGTGGACCCCGGTCCGATCCGGCCGATCGCTTCGGCGGCGACGCTGGTGGCTGGCGTGGCGGCGCTCCTGGCCCCGACCTGCGAGCGGATGGGTCTCGGTCGGGCTCTGCTGGGATTCCTCGCGGTGCTGGCCTTGGGAGCCGCGGCCGAGATCGCGGGGCTCTACACCGGCCTCCCGTTCGGGCGCTACGAGTACACCGAGCGATGGCAGCCCACGGTGCTGCTTCCGGACGACCGGCGGTTCCCTCTTCTGCTGCCGATGGCGTGGTTCCTCGTGGCGGGGGCGAGCTACCTGTGGGTCGCCCGCAGGCTGCACGGGATCGCCGCCGCCGCGGCCGGCGCGCTCGTGGCCACGCTCGTCGACGCCGCGATGGAGCCGGTCCTGACCGGCCCCCTGGGCTACTGGAAGTGGCTGGAGCCGAAGCTGCTGGGCATCGCCCCGCCCGCCAACTTCGCCGGCTGGTTCGGAGTGAGTCTGCTGGCGGGACTCATCCTCGACTCCGCCGGCTACGGCCGCTCGGCGGATCGGACCGACTCCGCGTGGGTGCTCGGCGGCCACCTGGGCCTGATGGCCGCGATCGCCGCCCTCGCCTCGTAGGATGCTTGCGATGGCTCGCAGAGTCGGCGTCGTCGGAGCGGGGATCGGGGGTCTGGCCACGGCCCTGCGCCTCGCCCACGAGGGTTGCGAGGTCGAGGTGTTCGAGAAGCTCGCCCACCCCGGCGGCCGCAATGCGCGGCTGAGGGTCGGCCAAGCCGACTTCGACGCCGGACCCACCCTCGTGATGATGCTCGACCCGTTCCGCAGGGTCTTCGAGGACGTCGGCGAGCGGATCGAGGATCACCTGGACCTGCGCCTTCTCGACCCCGGCTATCGCGCCTTCTTTCCGGATGGGTCCACGATCGACGCCACCTCGAACGTCGCCCGCCTGACGGACGCGGTCCGGAGACTGGCGGGCCCGGCGGACGCCCTGCGCGTGCCGGAGTTCCTCGGTCGAACCGCCGCACTCTATCGCGACGCCGTGCCGAACTTCGTCGAGCGGAACTACCGCTCGGTGCTGGACCTCGCCTCACCCAAGGCCGTCGGACTCGTCCTGAAGCACGGAATGACGGCCAACCTGTACCGCCGGGTCTGCTCGTTCTTCGAGGACGATCGCCTACGGCGGCTGTTCAGTTTCCAGACCCTCTACCTGGGCATGTCGCCGAACGACGCCCCGTGGGTGTACGCGGTGCTCGCGTTCATGGAGTACGGCGGGGGCGTCTGGTACCCGATGGGCGGCGTCGCGGGGCTCACCGAGGCCCTGGCGCGCCTCGCGGAGGCGCGAGGAGTCAGGTTCCACTTCGAAACCCCTGTGCGGGCGATCGGCGCCGGCACCATCGAGGCTTGCGGCAGAACCCACCGCTTCGACGCCGTCGTCTGCAACGCCGACCTCCCCTACGCCCGCCGGCACCTCCGCCAGAGGCCTCTGCGGCGCAGCCTGAGGCACTCCTGCAGCGCCATCATGCTTTACGCCGACTACCAAGGGTCGCTCGACGGCCTGCTGCACCACAACTTCGTGTTCGGCCGGGATTACCTGGCGAATCTGGACTGGGTGTTCCACGGCGGGCCGGCGGTCCCCGATCCGGCGTTCTACTGCTGCGCCAGCAGCCTCACCGACCCGAGCCGAGCCGCGCCGGGCCATCACAACCTGATGCTGCTGATCCCCTGCCCGAATCTGGATCGCCCGCTCTCGGAGGACGACTGCCGAGCGCTGACCGACGGGGCGCTGGACCGCCTCGAGACGATCTCCGCCTTTCGGCGTGGCGGGATCCGCGAGCAGACGGCCCTGCATCCCGGCGACTGGCGCGACCGGCTGAACCTGGACAAGGGCGCGGCCTTCGGTCTGGCACACGACTTCTTCCAGTCGGCATGCTTCCGGCCCGCGAACGCCGACCGCGACGGGGTGGTGTACGTGGGGGCCAGCACGGTTCCAGGCAACGGCCTGCCTATGGTTTTGATCAGCGCAGAACTGGCCACGGAGCGTGTCCGTCGACTGATCGGCTAGAACGCGTTGCCCTCGTAGTCGCGGAGCAGCCCGACCACCTTCCCGATGATGCGCGCATCCTCCTGGCGCACCTCGATCGGCTCGTAGGCGGGGTTCGCCGGCATGAGCCGCACGCCGCGCGCGTCGAAGTGGATCCGCTTGACCGTCGCCTCGTCTCCCAGCAGCACGGCCACGAGGTCGCCGTGCCGGGCGGTGGTCTGGGGCTTGATGATCACCAGGTCGCGGGGCATGATGCCCTCGCCGGTCATCGAATCGCCCTTGACCTTGAGCAGGAAGGCGTTCTCGATGTTCCGCACCATCTCCTCCGGCACGGGGATCAGGTCGCTCACGTTCTCCTCGGCGTAGATCGGCGCGCCGGCCGCGATGGTGCCGACCAGCGGCAGCATCTTGACCCGCGTGCCGGCCATGTACTGCGGGTGGATGATCTTGATGCTCCGCGGGATGTTGGACCTCGTGATGTACCCCTTCTTCTCCAGCGCGTCCAGGTGCACCGTGACCCCGCGCAGCGACCCGATCGCGAACTGGTTGCCGATCTCCCGGATGGAGGGCGGATACCCCTCGCGCTGGATGTACTCCACCACGAACTGGAGAATCTGCTGCTGTTTCGGTGTAAGGCCCTTGGCCATCGAACCCCCCGCGCCTCCGCGTAGACGCCGAACGTCATTATACGCCGTTTCTGTCTACGTTTTCCAAGTCCGTCCGAACCGGCTCCCCGCGCACGTGCCATACTTTCCCCATCCGCAGTCTTCTCCAGGTGTAGCCGAGTGTCCATCACCAAAACCCGCAAGTTCATCGAGAGGTCCGGTTGCGGCCTCATCGTCTCGATCGTCGTCGGCGTGATCATGCTGCTCGGCATCGTCATGTACGGCCCGGGCCGCAACCCGCGCATGGACGAGCAATCGGGTCCGGCCGTGTTCCAGGTCGGAGACCTCGAGGTGCCCGCGCAGGCCGTCGAGCTGCTCGCCCAGGCAGCCGCGGCGTCGCAGGGCGCCAGGCTGGAGGCCCTGCCGCCGCTGCAGAAGGCGCAGGTGTACGCTGCGGTTCTCCAAGAGCTCACGCTCAAGGCGAAGCTGTATCAGATCGCCAAGCGGAGCGGGGTGAAGATGGACGATGAGGCGATCCGCAAGGGCATCGACGGCGAGCTGGACGCCATGGTCGCCAACCTGCACGGCGCCCTGCTGTCGCTCAAGCGGATTCCCGAGAAGACCACGGTGGAGGAGCTCGCCAAGAACCCGGCCGTCCAAGGCCAGATGCAGGAGGTGCGGTCGATCCTCGAGCGGATGATGCAGAACGAGGCCCTCCGCGAGGTTCTGGCGGCCCGCTACGCCGACCAAGGCCTCCGCGACGCGGAGCGCGCCAAGGTCCCGGCCGACGACGCGAGCATCAAGACGATGTTCGACACCTACGTGCTCAACGGCATCCTCGTCTCCCTGTCCAGCTCCAAGCCGGAGGAGGCCAAGGAGCTCGGCCGGAAGATCGCGGAGGAGGTGAAGACGCAGGGCTTCGAGGCCGTTGCCAAGCGCTACCGCGAGCAGAAGAACCCGGCGGTGGACGTATTCGAGGGTCGGCGCATGCCGCGGACCTTCCTGGCGATGCTCGAGGAGTACCGCCCCGTCCTGGGCCTGAAGAAGGGCGAGACCACCGGCTTCGTGGAGAGCCCCACCGGCGGCGCGGTGTTCCAGGTGGCGGACATCGTGAACGAGCCGCCCGCCGACTTCGAGAAGCGCAAGGACCAGTACAAGGCGCAGCACATCGACCAGCAGGCCGCCCTGTCGCTGCAGCGGCAGATCGCCGAGGTGGAGAAAACCACCCCGGTGGTCTGGAAGGACGACGGCTTCAAGGCCCTCTACGATTGGTCGCAGGCCCCGCGCACGCGGGAGGCGTTGCTCAAGGTCGCCGAGGAGGCCAAGGCCGCCTCGGAGGCCGAAGAGACGGTCGGTCTGCCCCAGGCCATCCTCGCCCGGTACGCCGCCGTGGAGGACGCCTGGAGCCTCGCCCCCGAGAAGGACCGGGCCAGCCTGAAGGAGGCGCGGGCCGAAGCGATCGCCGCCCTGCTCGGAATCGCCGAGGACGCCCGGCTGCGGCTGGAGCTCGCCCAACTCTACGCGGATCTGAAGAAGGGGGACCAAGCCTACGAGCAGCTCCTCAGCGCGGCCGAGGTGAACACCGGGTTCGAGCCCGAGAACCTCGCCACCCACAAGGAGATCCGCGGCCTGCTGGGCAAGCTAGCGGAGACCAAGCTCATCACCGACGCGCAGAGGCAGGCCGTCGAGAAGGAGCTCGCCCGGTGGGAGAGGGAGAAGGCGGAGAACGACCAGATTCTCGCCGAGCAGAAGCGGCTGGAGGAGGAGATGGCCCGCAAAGACCGCGAGGAGGCCGCCAAGCTCGAGGCCGAGGAGAAGGCGCGACTCAAGGCCGAGCAGGAGCGGGCCAAGAAGCAGGCGCCCACCGAGCCGACGAAGAAGTGAGCGCCGGCCGGCTCGTCCTGATCGCCACGCCGCTGGGGAACTTGGGCGACCTCTCCCCGAGGGCCGCCGAGGAGCTGAAGTCGGCCGGGCTCTGGATCGTCGAGGATACGCGGGTGTCCGGCAAGCTGCAGTCGGTTCTCGGCGTGCGGGCACCCATGCGCGTGCTGAACGACCACACGCCCGATCGGACCGTCGATTCCCTCGTCGCCGAGCTCGCCGCCGGCGCCCGAGCCGTGCTGCTTACGGATGCCGGCACCCCCTGCGTGAGCGACCCTGGAGCGGCCTTGGTGGACCGCTGCCACCGGGAGGGCATCGACGTGGACGCCGTGCCCGGGCCCAGCGCCCCGACGCTCGCCCTGGCGCTGTCCGGCTTCTTCGCCCAGCGCTACGCGTTCCTCGGGTTCCTGCCGCGCAAGCCCGGCCCGCTCCGCGCGCTGTTCGAGCCGTTCGCGGGGTCGCCGCTCACGCTGGTCTGGTTCGATTCGCCGCACCGCTTCCGCAAGACGCTGGAGGCCTTGGCCCAAGGCTTCTCCGGCCGCCGCTACGCCGTGTGCCGCGAGATGACGAAGGCCCACCAGCAGGTGTTCCGCGGCGAGCTGCCCGAGGTCCCCTCGGAGCGCGAGGTTCCCGCCAAGGGCGAGTTCACGCTGGTCCTGGAGGGCCTGCGCCGGGCCGGCCGATCGGAGGACGAGGAGGAGGCCGGGGAGGAGTGACCGCCACGACGCCCCTCGGTCTGGCCGCGCTGTTCGTGGTGGGCGCCCTCGCCGCCGCGATCAACGCCGTGGCGGGCGGAGGGTCTCTTCTCTCCTTTCCGCTTCTGGTCGGGCTGGGGGTGCCGCCCCTGCAGGCCAACGCGACGAACTCCGTCGGCATCTGGCCGGGATCGCTGGGAAGCGCGCTGGGGTTCCGGAACCTCCTGCCGGCGACGGCGCACCACCTCAAGGACTTGGTGCTTCCGACCGCGGCCGGCGCTTGGTTCGGCGCATGGCTCCTCGTGCAGACCAGCGAGAGGCTGTTCCGCTTCGCCGTGCCGGTGCTGATTCTGGCGGCCACGCTCCTTCTGGCGTTCCAGCCTCAGATCCGCGCCTGGATCTTCGGCCGCCGCCGGCGCGTCTCGCCGGTGCTGGGCGCGTTCCTCCAGTTCCTAGTGTCGGTCTACGGCGGCTACTTCGGAGCGGGGATGGGCATCATGATGCTCGCGGTGTTCGCGCTGTTCATCGACGGCAACATCCACGAGCTGAACGCCTTCAAGGCTTGGCTGGGCATCGTGATCAACCTCGTCGCTTCCGTGGAGCTGCTGCTCAAGGGCCTGGTGCTGCCCGTGCCCGGCGCGGCGCTCGCGTTGGGCGCCCTGTGCGGCGGCTTCGCGGCGGCGAGGCTCAGCCAGCGCGTGGACTCGGAGAAACTGAGGAAGGCGATCGTCGTTCTCGGTGCGGCGATGGTCGTGTGGTTCACCTACCAGACTTTTTCTTAGGACTTTCCGCCGGGACCCTCCAGTTTTGCGGATTTTGTGCCAACAAATCCTCTGTGGGCGGAGGACGCCAGTCCGGATTCCCACTGATCGAGCAGCAAAGGTCAGCCGCCACACGCGGTTCGCGCGGGACACCCGGAGAGGACACCTCGGGACCCCCGTCCCTCCCCCGCGCAGCAGCTCCAGCCGGGTTGTGGCGGCCCCTTCTCCTTTCGACAGGGCCGGCCCTTGCGAATCCATGGCGCGCGGTGGGACACTCTTCCCCAACGATGGTTCGAGTCGATTGGAAAGGCAACATGGCCTTCGAGGCCACTCCGCCCAGCGGCGTGAAGTTCGTGATGGACGCCTACCCCGAGTCCGGGGGCAGCAACCTCGGTCCGACGCCCCTGGAGGCGATGCTCTCCTCCTTGGCCGCCTGCTCGGCCATGGACGTGATCTCCATCCTGCGGAAGAAGAAGCAGAACGTGACGTCCTATCGCGTGGAGGTCGAGGGCGAGCGCGGACCGGAAGGCCAGTATCCACGGCCGTACCTCTCGCTCACGGTCCGGCACATCGTGAAGGGCGAGAACCTGGACCCGGCCGCCGTGGCCCGCGCCGTGGAGCTGAGCGACACCAAGTACTGCACGGTGATCTCCACCCTCCGCGCGGCTCCCAAGGTGGAGTCGGTCTGGCAGATCGAAGACTGACCGAACTTCGGGCGGTCTGCAGCGTCTAGCACCTGTGAGGACCCCGATCGCGGGGTCGGGAGGTTGATGATGACGCGCAACGCTCTTTGGATGGCCGCCCTCGGCGGGGTCGCGGCTGTGGGAGTCGGACTGGCGGTGGCCCAGGGCGAGCCGCAGGGCCCGCCGCGCGGCGGCCCCGGGCAGGGCTTCCTCGGGCAACCGGGCATCGGACAGAGGCTGCTGCAGGCCGCGCCGCCCGTGATGGTGGGCGACGACCGCTTCCTGTACATCCTCCGCGGGAACCAGCTGATCAAGGTGGACAAGGCGGAGCTCAGCGTGGTGAAGCAGACGCAGCTGCCGATGATGAGGCCGTTCCTCGGCGAACCCGGCGCGCCGATCCCGCAGGGGCAGCAGCGCCGCCGGCAGACGCAGCCGGGCGGGGCCGGACCGGGCCGCCAGCTCTGAACGTTCCCGAGACTCGCAGGCAGAACCGGGATATCCTGCACCCATGTGCGCCCGGTTCTGCCTGACCGCCCCCGGCGAGGTCGTCGCCTCGCTGTTCGGGCTCTCCGAGCCTCCCGAGCTGCCGCCGCGCTACAACATCGCCCCCTCCACGCCCGTGGCGGCCGTGACCGAGCCCCAATCGGGCTTCAGGGTTCTCCGGCTCTACCGATGGGGACTCGTGCCCCCTTGGGCGAAGGACGCCTCCTCCGGGCCGATCAACGCCCGCGCCGAAACCGCGGCCGAGAAGCCGACCTTCCGAGCGGCCCTGCGTCGCCGCCGTTGCCTGGTGCCCGCCACGGGCTTCTTCGAGTGGCGCGAGGAGGGCGGCCGCAAGCAGCCCTACCTCTTCCACCGGTCCGACGACCTCCCGTTCGGCATCGCCGGAATCTGGGAGACCTACGAGGGAGCCGACGGCGCCTTCGAGTCGCTGGCCTTGCTCACCACCGCCAGCAACGAGCTCGTATCCCCCTACCACGACCGCATGCCGGTGATCGTGCCGCACGACCAGTTCGACCGATGGCTGGACCCCGACCTGCAGAAGCCGGAGCTGCTGGCGGACCTCCTCGCGCCGGCGCCCTGGCCGGACATGGTCGTCCATCCCGTCGACCGACGCGTCGGCAACCCCCGCTTCGACGTTCCCGAGGCGATCCGCCCCCTCGCCCCGTGAATCGGATATCTTAGGCGGATGCTCACCCTGGCCCTGATCGTCAAGGACGACGCCGATCGGCTCCGTCGCTGTCTGGCCTCGGTCCGGAACCACGTCGACCGGATGGTGGTCCTGGTGGATTCCCAGTCCACCGACGCCTCCTGGGACGTGGCCCGCGACGCCGGCGCCGAAACCCACGAGGTGGTCTGGAACGACTCGTGGGCCGATGCGAGGAACCAAGCGCTGGACCGGATCCCCGAGGGCTGGGTGCTGTGGCTCGACGCCGACGAGTGGTTCGAGGAGGAGCAGGCCTCGAAGCTGCGCAGGCTCTGCGCGCCGAACAAGGACGTGGTGTGGCTGCTGCGGAGGGACTTGGGCCGCCACGGCGACCTCGAGAGCGTGCACTCGGTGCCGCGGCTCTGGAGGGCGAGCGACCACCATCGTTTCGTCCGCCGCATCCACGAGCACATCCCCTTTCCACCCTCCGTGCGGATACGCCACTCCGAGGTGTGGTTCTGGCACGACGGATATGTGCAGGACAAGGCACCGAAATTGGCAAGGAACGTTGGCGCGTTGCGGCTGTCGCTCCAAGACGACCCGTCGGACGCCTACAGCGCCTCCAAGCTGGCGTCCCACCTGCTGGACCTGGGAGAGACGGAGGAGGCGTACGCGATCCTCGACCGGTTGGAGGAACGGATCCGCTCGCATCACGAGGAGACCGAGTCTCCCCATCCCGACTTCGGCTCGGTGTTCCTCGCCCTGCTGCAGGGGGCCTTCCAAGGGCGCCCGATCACGGGGAGGACCGCTCGGCTCGCGCTCCGCTGGTACGGCAACGCTCCGATGGTCGCCTGGCGCGTCGCCGAGCTGTTCGCCAAGCTCGGCCGGCACGACGCGGCCTGCGAGGCGCTGCAGACCCTGGCAGCCAACGTCCGCCGCAAGACCATCCGCGAGGACCTGCCGTACCACCCGGACATGGTGGGCGTGCCGCTCTACTTGAACCTCGCGCTGGCGGCGCACCAAGCCGGAAGGACCGACCTCGCCCGCTGGGCCTACGGCGAGGTGCTGGCGCGCGACCCTGGGCACGCCGCCGCCCGCAGAGGCCTGGCTGCGCTGGGCGGCTGATGCCCCGGGCCGAGAGGTATACCAGCGAGCGGAGGTGTCCCGTCCATGCCCATCGATGCCGACAACGTCCCCGACTCCTTCCGCTGGTTCGCCGAGGGCCGCTTCGGGCTGTTCATCCACTGGGGTCTGTACGCCCTGCCTGCGCGCCACGAGTGGGTGAAGAACCACGAGCGGATCCGCGACGAGGATTATCAGAAGTACTTCGACCGCTTCGATCCCGACCTCTACGACCCCAAGGCTTGGGCCAAGGCCGCCAAGGCCGCGGGGATGCGCTACTTCGTCGTCACGACCAAGCACCACGAGGGCTTCTGCCTGTTCGATTCGCAGCTGACCGACTACAAGGCCCCGAACACCCCCTGCGGCCGGGACCTGCTGCGCCCGATGGTCGAGGCGTTCCGCGAGGAGGGCCTGAAGGTCGGCTTCTACCACTCGCTGATCGACTGGCACCACCCGGACTACACGGTCGACCAGATGCACCCGCTCCGCGACGATCCCGAAGCCCGCGCGGCCAACGCCCACCGCGACTTCAGGCGTTACCGGGAGTACCTCCACGGCCAGGTCCGGGAGCTCCTGACGAACTACGGAAGGGTCGACTACATCTGGTTCGACTTCAGCTACCCGGGACCCGACGGCAAGGGCCGCGACGACTGGGGGTCGGAGGAGCTCCTCAAGATGTGCCGCGAGCTGCAGCCCGGCATCCTCGTCAACGACCGGCTGGACCTCGACGAGCAGGGCGGCTGGGACGTGAAGACGCCCGAACAGGTCATGGTGAGGGAGCCGCTCCGGCACAACGGCAGGCCGATCCTGTGGGAGACCTGCCAGACGTTCTCCGGATCCTGGGGCTACCACCGCGACGAGGCCACCTGGAAGTCGGTGGAGCAGCTCCTCTACCTGCTGATCGACACCGTGTCCAAGGGCGGCAACCTGCTCCTGAACGTCGGCCCGACGGCCCGCGGCGAGTTCGACGACAGGGCCCTGAGCCGCCTGTCGGCTTTGGGGGAGTGGATGCGCCGCCACGGCCGGGCGATCTACGGCTGCGGCCCCGCGCCCGCCGGTTTCGTAGCCCCGGACGGCTGCCGCCTCACCTACAACCCCGGTCTGGATCGCCTGTACCTGCACATCCTGCATTGGCCGATCCAGGACCTCCACCTGGACGGGTTCGCTGGCAAGGTCGCCTACGCCCAACTGCTGCACGACGCCAGCGAGGTGGCGATGGCAGCGCGCGGCGACACCCTGACCCTGCGCCTGCCGGTGATCAAGCCCAACGTGCCGGTGCCGGTCGTGGAGCTGTACCGCTAGACTCGGTTCTGCGACGGGAGGGGGCGCCCTCAGCCCCCTCCGGAACGTCGCGCGGCTGTCCATAATGCGCGGTATGGGTTGGCGATCGGTGATGGTGGTTGGAGCGAGCCTGTTGCTCGGCGGACGGCAGGACGTCCAGCAACCCGAGCCTCCGCCCGCCTTCACGGACGCCGAGCGCCAAGCCGTGGTGGCCTTCTGGAACGCCCCCGGGCGTCTCGAGTACGACCTGCCCCCGCAGGCGGCGGCCTCCGGGCCTTGGCGGGTGAACCTCACCGTCGAGGGCTCCAAGTGGCTGTGGGCCTACAACCGGATGATCGCCCCGGGCAAGCTGCCGCCGAGCCAAGACCCCAAGGCCCAGAACGATCGCCAAGCCGCTTGGGAGGCTTGGATCCAAGCCAAGGTCGACTACGACCGCTACCTCGCGGCGATCGACGCCGAGCGCAACAACCTGGCGGAGACCGGCAGGACCTTCGGGCTGGTGCCGGACCAGGCCCCCGCGCAGCCCGGTCCCCAGCCTCCGGAGCTGCTAGACCAGCTGGGATCGGCGCCCCGCCTGGCCGAGGCGGTGCGACCCGTCCAAGCCACCGTGCGCTTCGAGGACGGCACCGCGCTGAAGCTGTCCAACCACACTCCGATGCGGGCGCGCTACGCCTACTACCGGTTCCCCCAGGGCGTGATGTCCGCCGGAACGAGCGTGCGGACGATGCCTCGGACCGACCTCGACGCGCTGTTCCGGCGGGCGGGCATCCCGCCGAAGGTGCAGCGGGTGATGCAGGCCGTGTCGCTCCTCGAGGGCGGCTTCGACTCGGTCAACACCTACGACACCGGCTACGTTTCGGTCGGCTTCATCCAGTTCGCGTGCCTGTCGTCCGGCGCCGGGTCGCTGGGGGCGATGCTGCTGCGGTACAAGACCGACAGCCCCGACGACTTCCAAAAGGACTTCCGAGCGTTCGGCATCGACGTGCTGCCGGACGGCCGGCTGGCGGTGGTCCACCCCGCCGACGG
>CALGMO010000114.1 GCA_937961665.1 uncultured Fimbriimonadaceae bacterium | reverse complement strand
CAGGATGCCGACGGCCATTCCCCCGCGGTTGATCTGCATCGCGTTGCCGTCGGTGCCGGTCCCGCCGGGCGCGACGTCCACCTGATAGGGGATCCCGTCCTCCTCCGCGGCCTGCCGCACCATGCGGAACACGATCGGGTTGGCGTTCGCTCCGCGCATGACCGAGGGTCCCTTGCCCACATCCAGCCTGCCGTAGCGCGAGGCGCTGACGCCGGGATAGTCCACCGCGTGGTTCACGTCGACGCACAGCCCCGACTGGGCCGCGATCGTGAACGCCGAGGTCTTCGCCCCCCGCAGGCCGATCTCCTCCTGCACCGTGGCCACGGCGTAGACGCCCACGTTCGGGTCGAGCCCGCCCTCCTCCTTCAGAAGGCGCAGGGCCTCGGCCACGATGAACGAGCCCATCTTGTTGTCGAAGCCGCGCGCCGTGGCACGGTCTCCCAGCAGCTGCTGGAACTCCACCTGGTACGTGACGACGTCCCCCAGCGAGACCAGCTCCTCGGCCTCCTGCCGGTTCGACGCGCCGATGTCGATCCACAGGTCGTGCAGGTTCGGCTTGCGCTTGCGCTCCTCCTCGTCCAGCAGGTGGATCGGCTTCCGGCCGATCACGCCGGGCACCCGGCGCTTGCCGTGCACCCAGACGCGCTGCCCGACCGGGATGACGCTGTCGTGGCCGCCGATGCCGCTGAAGTACAGCAGCCCGCTGTCGTCGATGTGGTGGATGATGAAGCCGATCTCGTCCATGTGGCCGGCCAGCATGACGCGCATCTCGGCGTCCGGGTTCAGCGCGGCCCACACGTTGCCGTGGACGTCGGTGTGCACCAGGTCGGCGAACGGCTTCGTGTACCGCCGGTACACCTCGGCGGCGCGCTCCTCGTAGCCCGACGGGGACGGGGTGTCGACGATCTCTCTCAGGAATTCCAGGGACTCAGCTCGCATACCGCCCGAGTTTGGCAGATGCCACGCTCAGGCGTGGCGGCTGGCCCGGTGCCGCAGGTAGATCGCCGCGGCGTTCAGGCTGAGCAGAACCACGAGCAGCACGATGATCCCGGCGGCGGCGGCCTCCTGGAAGCCCTTCTGCGGCTGCGAGGTCCAGTTGAAGATCTGGATCGGCAGCACGGTGAACGACGATCCCAGGTTCTCCGGAACGAACCGCACGAACGACACGGCGCCGATCAGGATCAGCGGGGCGGTCTCGCCCAGCGCTCGGGACAGGCTGAGGATGACACCGGTCAGGATGCCGGGCAGAGCGGCCGGCAGCACCTGGCGGTAGATCGTCTGCCACTGCGTCGCGCCGAGCGCGAGGCTGCCTTCGCGATAGGAGTCCGGAACCGCCTTGAGGGCCTCCTGGGAGACGGTGATCAGCATCGGCAGGATGAGCAGCGCCATCGTCAGCGCCCCGGAGATCACGCTGCGGTCGAGCGACATCCACCGAACGAACACCGCCAGACCGAGCAGGCCGTACACGATGGACGGCACGCCCGCCAGGTTGCTGATGTTCACTTGGATCAGCTCCGTGAGCCACGTGCGCCGACGCTGGAACTCCTCCAGGTAGATGGCGGCGGCGATGCCCGTCGGCACCGCGATCGCGCCGGTCAGAACCACCACCCATAGGGAGCCGAACAGCGCCGACTTGATGCCCGCCTTCTCCGGGAACCTCGAGGGGAACGAGTTGAGGAACTCCCAGCTCAGCCTCTGCCGACCGTCGCGGAACACGCTGTACAGCAGCACGACCAGAAGGAAAATGCCGACCAGCGTCGCCACGAAGCAGAGGTTCGTGAACAGCAGGTCCTTGACCCCGCGCGCCGTCAACCTCTTGCGGTACCGCTCGATGCTCACGAGTACACCTGCCGGAAGCGCTTGACCAGCCGGATGGCGAGGATGTTCATGACCATCGTGAACGCGAACAGCGTGATGCCCACGGCGAAGATCGTCTGGTACTCCACCGTGCCGGCCGGCGTGTCGCCGCGGCTGATCTGCACGATGTAGGCGGTCATCGTCTGGATGCTCTCCGCCGGATTGAAGGTCAGCTTGGGCGACATTCCCGCGGCCAGCGTGACGGCCATCGTCTCGCCGATCGCCCTCGACAGCGCCAGGACGAACGAGGCCATGATCCCCGAAAGCGCCGCCGGAAACACCGTGCGCCAGCTGACCTCGAACTTCGTCGCGCCGAGCGCGTACGCGCCCTCGCGCAGGCTGCGCGGAACCGCCGTCAAGGCGTCCTCGCACAGCGAGCTCACCAGCGGCAGGATCATGATGCCCACCACGATGGCGCCGCTCGCCGCGTTGAACACCTCCACCTGCGGGAAGAACACCCGCAACAGGGGCGTCACGATGAACACGCCGAAGTAGCCGTACACCACGGTCGGGATGCCCGCCAGGATCTCCAGGGCCGGCTTGACGACGGCCCGGACGCGCAGCGAGGCGTACTCGCTGAGATAGAGGCCGACCAGTGTGCCCAGCGGAATGGCGATCAGTCCGGCGCCCACGGTGATCATCAGCGTGCCGACGATGAGCGGGATCACCCCGAAGCTGCGAGGCTGGAACAGCGGCGCCCACCGCGTGCCGGTGAAGAACTCCACCGGCGAGACCTGGCGGAAGAACAGGAAGGCCTCCTTGACCAGGACGAACACGATGCCGACCGTGGTGAGGATCGACGCCGCGGCCGCGCCGAAGCACAGCCACCGGATGGCGGTCTCCAGCATCCAGCCCGGCCCCGGAGGGCGACGGAAGCGATCCACCCCCCTCCGGACCATGCGCTCCGCCTCGGACGCTCGCGCCGGGATCATTTCTCCTTGGCGAGGATATCCTCGATCTTCAGGCCCTTCGCGGTCTCGCCCATGAACCGGGAGCCCGTCCTCTTCTCGGCCACAATCTTCTTCCCGGCCCCATAGGCCTCGGCGGGCAACGGAACGTAGCCCACCTGCGACACCAGCTTCTCGGCATGGTCCAGGCAGAAGTCCACGAAAGCCTTCACCTGCGGCTTCTCCAGCGACTTCGCGTTCACGTAGAGGAACAGCGGGCGCGACAGCGGCTTGTACAACCCGGATCGGACCGTCTCCGGACTCGGCTCCACCGGCCCGTCCCCGCCGTCGATCTTCAGGGCCCGGATCTTGTCCTTGTTCTCCTCGTAGTAGGCGATGCCGAAGTAGCCCAGGGCCCCCTCGTCGCCCGCGACGCCCTGCACCAGCACGTTGTCGTCCTCGCTGGCGGTGTAGTCCGACCGGCTCTTCCCCTTGCCGCCGGTGATCGCCTCGCAGAAGTAGTCGAACGTGCCGGAGTCCGTTCCCGGGCCGTAAAGCTTGAGCGGCTTGTCGGGAAAGCCCGCGCGAACCTGCGACCAGTTGTCGATCTTGCTGCCCGGCTCCCAGATCCTCTTCAGCTCCGCCACCGTGAGCGAGTCGGCCCAGTTGTTCTTCGGGTTGACCACGACGGTGAGGCCGTCGAACGCGATCGGCAGCTCGATGTACTCCACGCCGTTCTTCTTGCAGACCTCGTCCTCCGAGGGCTCGATCGGGCGCGAGGCGCCCGTGATGTCGATCTCGCCCCGCCCGAACTTCTTGAAGCCGCCGCCGGTGCCGCTCTCGGCCACCGTCACGTTGACCCCCGGGGTCACGTTCATGAACTCCTCGGCCAGCGCCTGGGAGATCGGGAACACGGTGCTCGAGCCGTCGACGTTCACAGCCCCCTTCAGCTCCTGGCCCGCGGAACCGTCGGCGGCCGAGCCTGCCCCCTCCTTCGGGCCGCCGCACCCGATCGCGGCGACAACGATGCCGCCGGCAACAACGACGCTTCTCCAGATGCTCATGATCTCGCCTCTCCTCCCGTTCGATTCCGTGCCTGAAAGGTACCGTCGCAATGTTAAGAAACTGTTAAGAAACCGACGACACAACCGCGGAGCGGCTTCGGCCGTAAGGAGGGTCATGAGTCTCGCAGCGTTCGCTCTTCTCGTCGCCGCCCAGAGCGGGCCCAGCCTCCCGAAGGACGTCGCCGTCGTCTACACCGGAATCCCGGCCTGCAAAGAGGCCAGCGGGGTCGTGCGCATGCAGGGACTGAGCGTCTCGGCCACCTTGGACCGGGAGAACGCGGCCTTCGAGCTCCTCTGTTGGTTCAAGAACTCGACGGCGGCGGACGTGCCGGCCACCCTGCTCCTCCCGGTCGTCGCACAGAACCCGGTGCTGGGACGCGGCTACGACGTCCGGTTCGAGGCGACCTGGGACAAGGCGCCCGCACCGGTCGTGCCCGCCCTCTCGGATCAGTCCGTTTCGGAACCGGACCTGCTGGTCGGCACGCGGAACAAGGTTCCCTACGCCCGGCGCGAGAGGACGCACGGCGTCCGGGTCGTCTTCAAGGCCAACGCGACGCACGCGCTGCGCCTCAGGTGGCAGGCGCCGATCGGCAAGGGCGGCCTGGACGGGATGCTGCGGTACGTCGTCTTCGAAACGGCCGGAGCGAACGACTGGGGTCCGATCCCGCAGTTCAACTTCGCGATCCGCTACACTCCCGCCGTCGTCTTCCAGACCTACGAGGCGAAGCCCGCCTGGGGATGGCAGATCGGCCCGAGGGGCGCATTCTTCAAGCGCACCGACTTCCAGCCGGTCGGCGAGAGCCTGGTCCGTTTCGTCTACTATCCCGGAGGGTTCGACCGGATCGGCGAGTGAATCGCGCCCGAGCGGGTAAACAGTACGGTCAGGAAGTGCGAAGGGGGATTCCGTGGCGCGATTCCAGATCGATCTCGACTACCTCGTCCGTTTTCTCGTCGACCTGCTGAACACGCCGAGCCCGACCGGCTCCACCGACTGGGCGGTCGGCTTCGTCCAGCAGGAGCTGGAGGCACTCGGCATCCCGAGCGAGCGGACCCCCAAGGGCGCGCTCGTGGCGACCCTCGAGGGCCTTCGCCGAGACCGTCCGCGCGCGGTCACGGCGCACCTCGACACCCTCGGCGCCATGGTGGCCCAGATCAAGCCGAACGGCCGACTGAAGCTCGCGGCTCTCAACGGCGTGGTGTGGCCCACGGTGGAGAGCGAGGGCGTCTGGGTCTCCACCCGCCAAGGCAGGCAGATCCGCGGCAGCATCGTGCTCGCCAACGGCTCGGCGCACGTCAACCGCGAGGCCCGCACCAAGGAGCGCAACGCCGACACGCTGGAAGTCCGTCTGGACGAGCGGACCGCATCGGCGGAGGAGACCCGCGTGCTGGGCATCGAGGTGGGCGACTCCGTGTCGTTCGACCCGAGGGTGGAGGTCGGAGACGCGGGCTTCGTGCGCTCCAGGTTCCTCGACGACAAGGCCTGCGTGGCAGCCGCCCTCGCGGCGCTCAAGGCCCTGCGCGACAACGGCATCACCCCCGCGCAGCAGACCACGCTGCTGTTCAGCGTCCACGAGGAGGTCTCGCACGGAGGGCGCGACGGCATCCCCGAGGACATCGCCGAGATGGTCGTGCTGGACATGGCGGCCGTGGGCGACGGCCTGCAGGGCGACGAGTTCCACTGCTCGCTGTGCATGATGGACTCCGGCGGTCCTTACAGCTCCGCGCTCAACGAGAAGCTGCGCACGATCGCCGACCAGGCGGGCATCGAGCTCCGCACCGACGTGTACCCGTTCTACACGTCCGACGGCACCGTCTACTGGCGGTCGGGAGGGCGCGCCCAGGTCGCCCTGTTCGGCCCGGGAGTCGACACGAGCCACGGCTACGAGCGGACGCACCGCGACGCGCTCCACGACACGGCGCTCCTGCTGGCGGAGTACCTGGTCGAGGATTGAACCTGCGCCACCCTGCAAATTCGCGGGGAATCTGCCGATGAGTGGAAGGGGCCGACGGCCCCATTCCACTGGAGCACCCACCGATCAGCATGGCGAAGAGTCGGCAGAATCGAGGCGGAGAACAGACCGTCAGCATCGGCGTGGCGGGGGAGATCACCGGCGTGGAGGTCCACACCCTGCGCTACTGGGAGAGGGAGTTCGAGGAGTTCCTGCAGCCGGAGCGCACGCCGGGCGGCCAGAGGAGGTACCGCCCCTCGGACATCCGGACCATCTTCCTCATCAAGAGGCTGCTGAGGGACGAGATGTTCAGCATCGCCGGAGCGCGCAAGCACCTTCGCGAGGCCAGCCGCCTGCAGTCCGCCGCCTAGGCCTTCTTCGCAGAAAGGTCCCGATTTTCAAAGAAATCGGGAGAAAGGAAAAGGAAGGATCCGTTCCATATTTCCGGATATCCCCCCGAGAAGCCCAAATGGCGCCGGATCGCCGGCGTTGCCATCCGTCCTAGGGCGCTGGTACAACGGTGTCCTGCGACAGCCCAACGCAAGAGGAGGTTCCGAATGCGCGACTGCGCGAAGACAGCATGGGCCGTGGGCCTGAGCCTTACGATCGGGATGATCGGGATGGCCGCCCCCAGCGCCCCACAGCCGAAGACGGAGACCCGTGTGGAGCGAAAGGAGATCCCCTACGAGGTCCGCTACGAGTTCAGCCGCGCGGTGGGCGCCGGGCGGCTGGTGAAAGTCCAGGACGGCAAGCCGGGCGAGCTGGTGCGGGAATACCGCATCGTCCGCCGGAGCGACGGGGCCGTCGAGAAGAAGTTGGTCCGCGAGCGCCGCGCGGAGCCGATCCCGGCCGTCTACCACATGGGTCGGGCCGGCTACGTGGCCAGCCGCGGCGCGTTCCATCGCGGCAGGGTTCTCGAGATGGAGGCCACCGCCTACGACCCGAGCCCGCGCACGATCGGCCCGAGGGCTACGGGCCGAACCGCGACGGGAATCCGGGCCGTGTTCGGCGTGGCCGCGGTCGACCCCAGGGTGATCCCTCTCGGCTCTCTCCTGTACGTCGAGGGCTACGGTTACGCGATCGCCGCCGACACCGGACGGGCGATCAAAGGCAACCGCATCGACCTGTGCTTCAACCGTCGGCACCAGGCCCTGGGCTTCGGCCGCCAGAGGGTGCGGGTGCACGTTCTGAGGTAGCTTGGAGCCGCTGGATCCGGAAGGTTGGAAGGCCCTGCTGAAGAGGCGGGGCCTTTGGGCTTCCAAGGGCCTCGGTCAGCACTTCCTGGTCTCCCAGTCGGCGATCCGCGGAATCCTCGGCGCCTGCGCCGAGGCCGCCGGAGTCCTGGAGATCGGACCGGGACCGGGGATCCTCACGGCCGGCCTCGCCGCGCCGCCGCGAACGGTGGTCGCCATCGAGCTCGATCCGCGGATGGCGGAGACGCTCGCCGAGACGGCCCCCCGAGCCGAGGTGCTTCTGGCGGACGCCCTCCAGACCGACTGGTCCGAGATTCTCGATCGCCTTCCGCGCCCCCGCGCGATCGTGTCGAACCTTCCCTACTACATCACCGCTCCGCTGCTGCAGAAGACGGCGGACGCGGCCAAAAGGATCGACCTGGCGGTGCTCATGATGCAGCGCGAGGTGGCTCGCCGGGTGACGGCCCCGGCGGGCGACTCCGAGAGGGGTTCGCTGTCGGTCCACCTGCAGGGAGTCTTCCGGATCGCGAAGGTCCTGGACGTGCCGCCCGGCGCCTTCCTGCCCCCGCCCAAGGTGGCGAGCACGGTGCTGCGCCTGGTGCCCCGCGAGGACCCGATGGACCGGCGCGCCGAGCCGCTGGTGCGGGCTGGGTTCGCCCAACCCCGCAAGACGCTGGCCAACAACCTTTCGGCCGCGGGCAGGTGGGATCGGCAGACCGTGGAGAAGGCGCTGGCGGACGCCGGAGTCCCGACCGGCGTCCGCCCCCACCAGCTGTCCGAGGGCCAGTGGCTCGCCCTCGGCCGAGCGCTCGGCCTACTCTGACTCGGCGCGGAACTCGTAGGAGAGGCGGCCCGCCCGCTCGTGCCGGACCTCGATCCGGTACACGCCGGTTCCTCGGACCACCCACTCGAACACGCCCACGTCGTCCGTGGAGTTCAGCTGGCTGCCGAAGCCTCCCGCCGACACGTGGTTCCAGCCAGCCAGCTGCCCGATGTCCTGCCGCAGTGTGCCCGCGACCAGCCACTCCGGCTCCATCGAGCCCGGCCCGCCGACCTCGGAACCCTCCTTGGCGATCTCGCCCACCACCCCGCGCACGAGGCGCTTGTCGGCGGCGAGCTTGGTCACGTTGGTGGGAAGCCAGCCGGTGTTCTGCACAGCCAGCCTGAGTCGCCACACGTCCGGCTCCAAGCGGTCCGCGACGAACTTCCGAACCTCCAGCTTCGGCGAGGCCGCGGCCTGCCACAGCACCCAGTCGCTGAAAGGCGCGATCTCCGCCTCCAGGAACTCGGGCGGAGGGTTGCGGAAGCAGTACTGCGCGTCGAGGCCTCCGAGCTCCACCGGACCGAGCTGGGGATGCTCGAACGGGTACCAGTCCACGTATCCCTTCCCACCCAGCTTCTCGTCGATCCACGCGAGGATCTTCTCGTCGTCCTCCACCGGGTGGTCTCGGAACCAATCGATGTACTTGTAGTCCGTGATGCCCGCCTGACGCTGGGGCGACCAGATCTCGGTGGTCCAGGCGTACACGCCCCGGTGTTCGTACATCCAGTCGTCGAAAACCCCGGTGATGACCTCCTTGGGGTGGTAGCGGAACTCGTGGTACACCGCGATGGCCGGGTACCCGGTCAGGTCGGTGCCCACCTGCCCGATCTTCTTGTAGGTCCACACGTCCTCGGCCGGAAGGTCGTCGTCGGGCTTGGCGCTGGGCGGCCTCAGGTGCACTCCGCTGAACGTGTGGAAGGTGATCGCGCCGCAGATGTTGGGGCGCTTCACGATCGCCTCCACCTCGGCCCGCACCTCCGGCTCGCTGGTGGGGAACGGCCCCGCGCCGTGCTGCTCGCTCTCGACGCGCCAGCCGGAGGGGTAGTTGCGGTTCATGTCCAGGCCCTCCTTGTTCCTCCGTCCGCGGATGCGCAGCCCGTCGAAGTTGTGGAACAGACCCTCGGGCAGCAGCCGATAGTAGGCGCCACCCACCTCGCCCGGCTCGCGGCGCACCATCAGCCGAGGGTTCTTGTCGTAGACCTTCCACGGGCCGTTGGGGTCCGGAACCCTCATGTTGAGGATGCGGCCGTCGCCGTCCACGTCCATCCGCTCCAGACCGTAGGGGTCCTCCTCGTCGAACGGCCACGGCCGAACCGACGACCGGATGATCCTGGGCTTGTCCGCCAGCGCCCACTCCGCCCCGTCCGGGTTCAGGCGCGGGATCAGGTACAGGGCGCGCGTCCGAAGCACGTGCGTCACCTTGTCGTCCTTCCCGTAGCCGGTGCACAGGCGGTGGAGCAGGTACAGCACGGCGCTGGAAGCGCTCACCTCGGTGGCGTGGATGTTGCCGTCGCAGAAGAACGCGGGCTTGTCCTCGGCCGGTCCGGTGGAGAAGTCGGTCACCGTGGCCATCCAGATGTCCCGCCCCTCGTACGACTTGCCGATCGACTCCAGGCGGACCAGACCGGGGTACTCCTCGGCGAATCCCTTCAGGATCGCGGTGAGGTCGTCGTAGCGGTAGTAGCGGTCGAAGAACACTTCCGGCATGCGGGCAGGTTACCCGCCGGGCTCCGCTACACCGGTACCGTGCTCCGACGCTCCGCGACCCGACGCTCGCTGTGGTCCAGGATCTTCTTGCGGAACCGCAGCTGCTTGGGCGTCACCTCCAGCAGCTCGTCCTCCCGCAACCATGCCAGCGCCTGCTCCAAAGAGAACTCCCGGTGAGGGTCCAAGACGGTGGTGGCCTCCGCCGTGGAGGACCGGATGTTGGTCGCGGCCTTGGTCTTGGTGATGTTCACCACCATGTCCTCGTCCCGGCTGCAGGCCCCCACGATCATGCCCCCGTACACCTCCGTGCCGACCTCGTAGAACAGGGTGCCCCGCTCCTGGATGTCCTCGTACGCGTAACGGGTGATCCTGCCCGAGTCCTTGGCGATGAGAGATCCCTGCGTGCGGGTCTCCATGTCGCCCTTGGCCGGCTTGTAGCCCTCGAACAGCGTGTTCAAGAGCCCCAGGCCGCGCGTGAGGGTGAGATAGATCGAGCGGAAGCCGATGAACCCCCTCGTCGGGATGCTGTACTCGACCTTGACCTTCCCGCCGGGCAACGGCTCCATGTGCGTCATCTCGCCCTTGCGGCGGCTCAGCTCCTCCATCACCGGTCCCAGCGCGTCCTCGGGCACCTCGAGCGCGAGCGTCTCGAAAGGCTCGGTCAGGCGGCCCTCCTCGTCGCGCCGGAAGATCACCTGCGGCCGCGAGATCTGCATCTCGTAGCCCTCGCGTCGCATCGTCTCGATGAGGATTGCGAGCTGAAGCTCGCCCCGGGCCGCCACCTTGACGGTGTCCGCCGGAGCGTCCCGATCGATCTTCAAGGAGACGCTGACCGCCTCCTCCTTCTCCAGCCGCTCGCGGATCTTGTGGATCGTCAGGAACTTCCCGCCGTCCTTGCCCGCCAGGGGCGAGTTGTTCGCGTAGAAGTTCATCGTGAGCGTCGAAGGCTCGACGGAAATCGGCGGCAGCTCCACCGGCTGCGAGGCGTCGCACACCGTGTCGCTGATCAGCACCCCGTCCAAGCCGGACAGCATCGCGATCTCGCCCGCCGAGACGGACTCCACCTCGCGCATCGAGATCCCCTCGTAGACCCACAGCTTGGTGACCTGGAACGGCCGAACCTTGCCCTCCCGGCACACCGCCAGGCGGTCGCCGACGGAGACCCTGCCCCGCAGCACCTTCCCCCCGAACATCCTGCCGAGGTAGTCGGAGTAGTCCAGGTTGTTCACCTGCAGCAGGAACGGGCCGTCCGTCTCGACCGACGGGGGCGGCACGGCGTTGACGATCATCTCGAACAGCTCGCGCATGTCCCGCTCGCCGCCGTCCGGCGACACTCGGGCGAAACCCGCCGCGCCGGAGGTGTACAGGTGCGGGAAGAACAGGTCGTCCTCGCTGGCCCCGAGGTCGATGAACAGGTCGATGGTCTTGTCGTACGCCTCCAGGGGCCGGGCGCCCTCGCGGTCGATCTTGTTGATGCACACGATCGGCTTCAGGCCGTTCTCCAGCGCCTTCTTCAGCACGAAGCGCGTCTGGGGCATCGGCCCCTCGCACGCGTCGACCACCAGCAGCACGCCGTCGACCATGGAGAGGACCCGCTCCACCTCGCCGCCGAAGTCCACGTGCCCGGGCGTGTCGACGATGTTGATCTTGTAGCCCTTGTATCGGACGGAGGCCACCTTCGAGAGGATCGTGATGCCCTTCTCGCGCTCCAGCTCGTTGCTGTCCAGCACCCGCTCCTGCACGGCTTGGTTTTCGCGGAAGATGCCGGCCTGCTTGAAGATCGCGTCCACGAGGGTCGTCTTGCCGTGATCGACGTGCGCGATGATGCCGACGTTGCGGATGGAGGAGGGCATGGGACGGCCTTAAGGATACCGCCCCGGAGGCTCGGGGCCCCGGCCGCGCCGGGCCGGGACCCCGCGGGCTCACTTGGCGAACGTGGCGCGGACCCTCCGCGCCAAGTCCGCCGCGCACCGCTCGTCGTCGGTGGTCTGCAGGAAAGCCACCGCGAACCGGAACGGCTCCGGCCGCACCCAGTACTCCGGACCAGGGCCGGGGCCGCAGCTGTTGCTCCCAAGGCCCATCTGGGCAAGGTCGAGGTACAGGCGGAGCGTCGGCGACTCCCTCAGGTCGGGCAGGTGCCGCGCCGACGTGAGATTGCCCAGCTCGAACGGGTGCACGCTGAAGCTGAAGGTCGGCATGCCCACGACCATCACGCCCTGGCCGTAGTCGTTCGTCAGGCGGAGCCAGCGGACATCCATCCGGTTGCCGTACTCCTGCGGCCGCACGTAGGGCACGAACATCTCGTCGACCGTCGTTCGGTGCAGGCCCAGCCACGCGGCCTCGCGGCTGTCCGGGTAGTTCTCGCCCGGCCCGAGGCCGAAGTAGGCCACGCGGCGCAGGGCGTTCGGAACGTCCACCTGCAGCCCGATGCGCGGAAGCGACTCCGGCCAGTCGCCCTCGAACCGGCCCGCAACCTCCAGGCGCACGGCGCGGGAGGGATCGAACGTCCACTCGTAGCGGCACCGAACGAACCGATCGTGAACCGGAGGCGCCACGGTCATCCGCACCACGACCCTGACCCGCCCGTCGCGCTCCACAACGTCGATGCCGTCGAACCGGTGCTGCAGCCGATCGAGGCCGTGCTCGCGCCACTTGGCCGCCCAGTGCACGTCGTTGTCCGTCGGAGCGCGCCACAGGTTCAGCCTCGGCCGCTCCACGGCGAACCCGTCGGGCAGATCGAACAGCCCCGTGAGCTCGCCGAAGCCGGGCTCCAGGTTCGCCTCCCACAGCCCGGAGTACACCGTCAGGCCCGTGCCCTCCTCCAGGCTCTGCAGAGGAGCGATGGCGGGAAGAGGATCGGCCTCCGGCTCGGGCAGGCGCAGAGGAAACTGGGCGAACCCGACCTCGTGGCCGGCGGGCAGCCATTCACTCTCCACCTTGGTTCGCAGCCGGACCGTCAGCGTGCCCTCTCCCCGGTGCCGCGACAGATCGGGGATCGGCAGCAGCAGGTCGGACTCCTCCTGCGGACCGGTCTCCGGCAGGTCGATCCCCCCCGAGGCCACGACCCTCCCGTCCGCCTCGACGGTCCACGAGCCCACGAGGTCGGTCAGGTCGCGGAACCAGCGGAGGTTTCTCACCCTCAGCCATCCGCGCTGGGCGTCGACGGCCGACACACGAACCGGCGCGTAGACCTGCTTCAGCTCGGTCAGCCCGGGCGAGGGCCGGCGGTCCGGGAACAGCAGCCCGTCGCAGATGAAGTTGCCGTCGTTCGGCTCGTCGCCGAAATCCCCGCCGTAAAGGTGGTAGACCCGCCCGTCCCCGGTGCGCGCCTCCCAGCCGTGGTCGATCCACTCCCAGACGAACGCCCCCTGGATCCTCGGGTACTGCCAGAAGGCGTCCCAATAGTCCTTCAGCCCGCCGGGGCCGTTGCCCATCGCGTGGGCGTACTCGCAGAAGATCCAAGGCTTGTGGGCGTGGCGCTCGGCGGGCGTCTTGACCCAGCCCTCGATGTCCTCACCCCGGCCGATGCGGTGCACGGTGTCCAGGTCCGGGTACATCCGGCTCATCACGTCGGCCGTTTCGCCCTGGTAGTCGCCCTCGTAGTGGATGGGCCGCGTCGGATCCATGGATCGGGCCAGCTCCGCCATGGCGGCGTGGTTCTCGCCGTAGCCGGACTCGTTGCCGAGCGACCAGATCACCACGCACGGGTGATTCTTGTCGCGGTCGACCATGCGGCGCATCCGGTCCAGGAACGCCTCGCGCCACACCGGGTCGGCGGTCGGGTGCGGCTGGCGCCCCAGGCCGAAGCCGTGGGTCTCCAGGTCGCACTCGTCGATCACGTACAGGCCGGCTTCGTCGCACAGCTCGTACCACCTCGGGTCGTCCGGGTAGTGCGACGTTCGGACGGAGTCCACGTTGTGCGCCTTCATCAGCCGGATGTCGCGCTCCATGGTCTCCAGGCTGAGCGTCCTGCCCGTGCGCGGGTGGTGCTCGTGCCGGTTGACCCCCTTGAACTTGACCGGCCGGCCGTTGATCAGCAGCAGCGAGTCGCGGATCTCCACCGTACGGAAGCCCACGCGCACGGCGGTTGACTCGATCGGCTCGCCCCTCGCCGCCACCAGGTCCAGGTTCAGGCGGTACAGGTTCGGCTCCTCGGCGCTCCACGGTCGAACGCCCTCCACCTCCAGCCTCACGCTCGCTCGGCCACCCTCGATGCGCGTCCTGCCGGATGCGGCCTGACCTCCGGCCGGATCCAGCAGGCTCACTACGAGGGCGTCGCCGTCGGTGGCTCCCTCGAACTCCGCGTCCAGCTCCAGCACGCCCCTGCCGCCCTCTGCCAGCGTCGCCCGCGCGAAGAAGTCGCGGATGGACGCGGACGGAACCGCCTGCAGCAGAACGTCGCGGAAGATCCCGCTCAGCCACCACATGTCCTGGTCCTCCAGGTAGCTGGCGTCGGACCACTTGATCACCTTGACCGCGAGCACGTTCTCCTCGGTGTCGGAGATCGCATCGGTCACGTCGAACTCCGCCGGAAGCCGGCTCCCCTTGCTCGCTCCGACCTCCACCCCGTTCAGCCACACCGTGAAGCAGGAGTCGACGCCTTCGAACCTCAGAACCTTGCGCATGCCCTCCCAGCCCTCGGGCACCAGGAAGCGGCACGAGAAGTAGCCGGTCGGGTTCTCGCTGGGCACCCTGGGCGGATCCAGCGGGAACGGGTACTGCACGTTGGTGTAGTGCGGCCGGTCGTCGGTGTAGGTCTGCCAGATGGAGGGGACGGGGACCAGCTGCGGTCGGTCCTCCTCCGGGCCGGTGTCGTCGGCGATGGAGGGCCAGGTGGTGCCGAAACCGAACGGGTCGTCGAGCGGGGTGTCCCGAAGGACGAAGTCCCACGCTCCGCCGAGGTTCAGCACCCAAGGCGAAAGCTCCCTCTCCAGCGGCAGGACGGCCCTCCCGGGGGGCGCGTGGAAGAAGTAGGCGCGGGACGGAAGCCGGTTGCGATGGAGGTGTCGCGGGTTCTCCCAGCTGAACGGAACCATGCCCGCAGTTTGGCACAGGGTTCGGCGGGCGAACGCACGGGGGTGGCGGGCGGAGCCCGCCACCCCCTCTTCACCGGAACGTTCGCCCGCTAGGGGTTCGGGACGTACTCCCCGCCCCGGCAGCTCTTCAGATAGTCCAGCGCGTGCACCTGGCCGGTCATCTCCAGCTCCTCGCGGTACACCGGGTCGTGCCAGCCCTCGATGTCGATCGACCCGCGGAATCCCGCCAGCCGAAGGATCGAGATCACGTCCGACCAGTTCGTGTCGCCGAAGCCGGGAGTGCGGTGGTAGACGATCGGCAGGCCGCTGCGGATCCCGTAGTCCTCGATGAGGTCCCAGTTCACCGTGGCGTCCTTTCCATGCAGATGCACCACTCTGCGGGCCCACTTGCGGAGCTGGCGGATCGGGTCGGCCAGGCTCACCATCTGGTGGCACGGCTCCCACTCCAGCCCGAGCGCGTCGCTGGGAACCTCGTTGAACATCATCTCCCAAGCCCTCGGGCTGTGGGCGATGTTGTACTTCGGGCGCTCCCACGTGCCGCCCATGTCGCAGTTCTCGAAGCCGATCTTCACGCCCTCGTCCTCGGCGAGCTTGGCCAGCGGCGTCCACACCTCCTTGAACCGCTCCATGTTGCCGTCCACCGAACGGTCCTCGACGGCGCCGGCGAAGCCGCACACCGCCTTGGCACCGAACAGCTTGGCGGCCTTGATCATGCGCTCCCAGTCCTTGCGGGTCTGCTCGTCCTGCAACGGGTTGCCGTAGATGCCGATCGCGTTGATCACGGCCCGGTCGCCGCAAATGTCGAGCACGCGCTTGGCGTACTCCTCCAGGTCGATGTTGCCGATGTACTGCCAGCAGTTCGGCTCGAACGACTCGAAGCCGTGGTCGATGATCTTGGCGATGTACTCCGGACCCGAGGCCATGCTGGCCATCGTGCCGATGCGGATGTCAAGGTGATTCTCTCTGTCCATCGCGGGCGGACCTCCCTCCGCGCCGCAGGTTACCTTCCGGTCCGCAATTCCGGCGATGCCCAGTGCAGGGTGACGTACGAGCGCACGAGCCGGCAGCCCGCGGCCTCGTAGAGGCGTGCGGCCGCCGTGTTCGCCAGCTGGGTGCCGACCTCCAGAACCTCGGCGATCGGCTCGTAGTGGCGACAGACGGCCTCCACGAGACTCCTCCCGATCCCGCGCCCCCGGCTTTCCTCCGACACGGCGATGAGGTCGATGGTCGCCAGCCTCTCTCGGCGGTCCAGCCGACAGGCCGCGAAGCCGACCGGATTCTTAGGCTCCGCGACGAACACGCGGTCGGCCCGGCCGTTCAGCGCGTTGGCCACCCACTGGTCCGTGAGCCGCTCCTTCCCCGCGGGGCTGAGATGGGGATCCATGAGGTACCGGCTCTGGCGGAAGGCGCCCCGGGCCAGGGATTGGAGGACCGGCAGGTCCTCGGGCAGCGCGATCCCGATCGGAACCTCTCCGGGGCCCGTCGTGTCCTCCAAACGGCGGCCGAAGATCACCGTGGCATCCACCCAGTAGAACCCCGCGCCCTCCAGCGCGCGCACCAGGTCGGCCTCCGCGCTCGGAACGCGGGCCGCGAGGTGCATCCAGCCCTCCTCGCCCGCAGAGCGGACGCAGGCCTGGAACAGGGCCTCCGCCTGGGACCGGTCTCCGGAGGCCGCTTCCACCTTGGCCATCGGGATGCCGAAGCAGTCGGTGTCGAAGGCGTCGAGCCTCATCCAAGCCCGCGCGCCCGCCGCCTCCACCTCCAACGACCCGGCCGCGCCGGGGACCCCCCACCACGGTTGCTCAGGCACCACGGCCCTCCGATGCGGAACCCTGTTGGTGAACGCCTCTGCCGAGGAGCACCAGCGGGATCGTCAGGAGGAAGATCTTCACGTCCAGCCACAGCGAATAGTGCCGCACGTACCAGGCGTCCAGCTCCACCCGCTTCTTCCATGGGATCGAGTTGCGGCCGTTGACCATCGCCCAGCCCGTGATGCCCGGCCGCAGGTCCAGTTTCGCGCGCTCGTCGCCCTCGTACAGCTCCTCGAAGCCCACAGGATCGGGCCGGGGGCCGACCACGCTCATGTCGCCGAGCAGCACGTTCAAGAACTGGGGCAGCTCGTCCAGGCTGAGCTTGCGGAGCACCCTGCCCAGCGGAAACACGCGCGGGTCGTCCGCGCCCGTGTACATCGATCCGTCGGGATTCTTCAGGACGGGAGCGTTGGGATGCATCGTCCGGAACTTGAAGATGCCGAACGGCCGACCGTTCAGCCCGAGGCGCCGCTGCCGATAGAACACCGGACCGGGCGAAGCCAGCTTGATGCCCAGGGCGATCAGCAGCAGCAGCGGCGAGAGCGCCACCAAGACCAAGACCGAGAACACCACGTCGGCCAACCGCTTGATCGCCAGCTGCAAGCCCCTCAACGCCACCCCCGGGGCAAAGGATACCTGCATGGGTACACTCTGCCGGCCATGGACGAGGGGCGGATCGGCGTCGACGAGAGCGGCAAGGGCGACTTCTTCGGGCCGCTGGTGGTAGCCGCCTGCTACGTCGGGCCGGAACACCTCGCCGAGCTCGAAGGGGTCCGCGACAGCAAGAAGCTCACCGACAAGCAGGCCGACCAGCTGGCCCGCCGCATCCTTCGCACTTGCCCCAACGCGGTCGTGACCATCCCCCCGGCCAAGTACAACGAGCTGTACGGCAAGATCCGCAACCTGAACCGCCTGCTGGCTTGGGCCCACGGCCGCGCGATCGAGAATCTGTTGCAGAAACAGGACGCAAACTTGATCGTATCGGACCAGTTCGCCACGCCGGAGCTCCTGCGGTCCCGGCTGCAGGCCCTCGGTCGGCAGGCCAACGTGGTGTCGCGGACCAAAGCCGAGAGCGACCTCGCGGTCGCCGCGGCCTCGGTGCTCGCCCGCGCGAAGTTCCTGTGGCAGCTGGGCGACCTCTCGAAGGAGTGGGGGATCCAGCTGCCCAAGGGCTGCGGCCGCAACGTGCTGGACGCCGGGCGCGAGTTCGTGCGCCGCCACGGCGAGGCCAACCTGGGTCAGGTCGCCAAGCTGCACTTCAAGACGAGGGACGACATCCTCGCCGGCCGACCGTAGAGGCCGCTACTTGAGCGTGTCCGCGCGCGACCGCGAGGCGCGGTGGTTCCAGCCCGCCAGCACCAGGCGCTCGTCCGGATGCAGGTTGCCGTCCTCCACCTTGTCGTCGCCGGCGTAAACCTGCACGAGAACCGTCTTGCGCACGCGGTCGGAACGGTTCGGCATCGAGCCGTGGAGCGTGAAGTAGTGGAAGAACACCACGTCGCCCGGCTCGGCCTCCAAGGGAACGGCCTCTGCCAGCGGATACCGGGCCAGGAGCTCGGATTCGGTCTGGCCGGAGGTGCCCTCCACGCGGCCCAGGCGGTGCGAGCCGGGCACCACGCGCAGGCATCCCATCTCGTCCGTGGCCTCGCTCACGTGGATGATTCCCGCGAGCATCGAGTCCTTCTCCGTCGGGAAGTAGCTCCAGTCTTGGTGCATCGGAAACGGGGCGCCGGTCTCGCTGGGTTTCTGAAAGAGCTTCGTGTGGTGCAGCACCACGTCGGGCCCGAGGATCGCCGTCAGGTGCTCCAGCAGGCGCGGCGCGAGAAGCGCCCGGAGCCACCGCGCGGAATAACGCTGCACGTTGTGCGTGTGCACCACCGTCGTGGCCTGGGCTCCCAGACGGTCCATCTCCGGGCCGGTCCACCTGGCATTCACGTTCTCGCCGGAGGACAGGAGCTGGGCGACGATCCGGTCGAAGTCCTCCTCCAGGTCGCGGACCTCGTCGGGCGAATACACGCCCCTGGCGACGAAGTAGCCCTGCTCGGCGAAGGCGCGACCGATCGGCGTGTCGGCGAACGGGTAGGCGGGTGCGAAGGTTTCCATCCGGCGGGCACGCTACCCGCGGGTCGCCCACCGTCAGGGTCTTCGGGCCTGGGTCGAACCTAGCGCCGGATCAGGGCCTTCTTCACGGCGTCCTGAAGCTCCTTGCTGTCGGGAGCCACGTTCGACGGGAAGCGGGCCACCACGCGACCGTCGCGACCCACGAGGAACTTGGTGAAGTTCCACTGGATCTCGGACGTGTCCTTGGTCTGCGCCTTCAGCCATTTGTACAGCGGATGCGCGTTGGGTCCGTTCACGTCGATCTTCGAGAACATCGGGAACGTGACGTCGAACTTCTGCGTGCAGAACTGCTTGATCTCGGCCTCGCTGTTCGGCTCCTGGTTGCCGAACTGGTTGCAGGGGAATCCGAGGACGAGCAGGCCGGCACTCTTGTGGTCCCGGTACAGCTTCTCCAGCCCCTCGTACTGTTTGGTGTAGCCGCAGAAGCTGGCGGTGTTCACGATCAGGAGGACCTTCCCGCGGAACTCGGAGAGCGACCGCTCCTTGCCGTCGATGTCCTTGGCCTTGAACGCGTAGACGTTCTGGGGGTCCTTGTTCGGGGGGCCGAAGAAGGCGAATCCCACGGCCGAGACGGCCAGCACCGACGCGATGATCCCAAGCTTCCGCACCATGAATCTACCTACGCTCCGGAACCGGCCAAGGTGGCGAGACGCAGCATCATGTGGGCGTACACCTCGGCCAGTTTGAGCAGATGGTCCGTGTGGATCCGCTCGTCCGACTCGTGGGCGGCGCCGTCCCCGGGCAGAGAGGCCCCCACGCTGACGGTGTTCGGAACCACCCTGGCGTAGGTGCCGCCGCCCATCACGATCGGTGGGTCCTCGATTCCCAGCTCCTCTCGGACGACCTCGCGCAGCGCCGACACCATCGGATGATCCAGGGGGAAGTAGAGCGGCGGCGAGTCGTCGAAGCGGTCGAGGCTCCAGTCCGCGCCGTACCGCCCGATCTGCCGCAGCACCCGCTCGCGGATCTCGTCGGCGTTCCAGGTCACGGGATAGCGCACGTTGAACCAGAACGACACCCGCGCTCCGTCGCAGCTCACGATGCCGAGGTTGCAGGTCAGGTCTCCGCTCGGCTCGTCGGACCCGTGGATGCCCAGGCCCACGCCCGACAGGTGTCCCGTCTGCAGCGCCCTGGAATACGGCTCGCGGGCCGACTCCGGCGCCACCTCCGTCAGAAACCGGAACAGCCTGACGGCCGCCGAGTCGCCGGCGAACGGATG
>CALGMO010000113.1 GCA_937961665.1 uncultured Fimbriimonadaceae bacterium | reverse complement strand
GCACAGGTCCACGTCGAACTCGGAGTACAGGCGGAGCGAGGCGGCGAAGGTGTGCTTGACCATCTCCGCCATCTCCTGCAGGGCCAGCTTCAGCTCTCCGGGGAAGTGGCCCGAGACCTTGAGCGCCCGCTTGGCCAGCTTCACGGCGTCGTCGGCCACGCGCTCGATCTCGCCCATGATGCCGAGCGTGGCGAGGAGCCGCCGCAGGTCCGCCGCGACCGGCTGCTCTTTCATGATGAGCTTGGCCGCGGTCAGCAGCACCTCGCGCTCGGCGCGGTCGACGTCGTCGTCCTGAGCGATCACCCGGTTGGCGGGCCCGGGGTCGTCCTTCAGGGCCGATTCGACCGCCGCCGAGATCATGTCGATCACCTCGGCGCCGGTGCGGAGCACCCGCGCCTTCAGTTCGGTGAGCTCGGCGTCGAAGGCTGGTCGGAACGATGGCATGGTTCCCGCAAGACTACAACAAACGGACCCCCGAAAGGTTCCCCTCCGGGGTCGGTTTCCCGTACACTAGGTCCGCATGGCGCGCCAAACGGACGCCGCGGACGAAACGCAGAGCGAGGCCTACCGTCGACGGGCGTCGCTGCGCAGGCTGTGGCCCGAGCTGAGGCCGTTCCTCGGGCTGCAGCTTCTGTGCGCCTTCCTGACCATCGCCCAGTCGGCGTTCGGCTTCATCCCTCCCAAGATCCTCGGCGACATCGTCAACCAGCTGCAGCGCGGAGAGCCGATCAACGCGGTCGCGTATCTGCTGTGGGTGGTGGGCTTCGCGGTGGGCCAGGGTCTGCTCGGCTACGCGCTGGGCGTGTCGACAGCGACGCTGGGCCAGCGCTTTCTGATCGCCACCCGGCAGAAGCTCTACCGCCACATGCAGTCCCTGCCGCTGGCTTTCTTCGAGAAGAACCAGACCGGCAAGCTCATCAGCAACGTCATCAACGACGCGGCCACGGTCCAGAACCTGATCACCGGCAACCTGAACACGATGCTGAGCGACTTCGTGCAGCTCGTGCTGGTGCTGGTCGTGCTCTTCTGGATCCACCCCGTGCTGGCGCTGCTCAGCCTCTCCATCGCGCCCCTGTACATCTGGAACTTCCTCCGGTTCCGCAGGCCGCTGCAGAAGACGTCCGAGAGCATCCGCGCCAAGCGCGACGTGATGTACGGCGACATGCAGGAGAAGCTGGTCGGCATCCAGGTGGTGAAGGGCTTCGGGCAAGAGCGGTGGGAGGCCCGCACGTTCATGGGCACCACCCGGGCCCTCATGAACCTGAACGTGCTGCAGGCCGCGCTGGGCGGCGGTCTATGGACCATCGCCGACGCGCTGTGCGGCATCGGCCAGGGCCTCGTGCTGTGGTACGGCGGCCGGGAGGTGCTGGCGGGCCGCATGGAGGCCGGCACGCTCGTGATGTTCCTGATCTACTCGATCGGCTACGTCTACGGCCCCATCGTGCGCTTCCTGATCGTCATCGACCCGATCGCGCGCACCCAGGCGGCGCTCAACCGCATCTTCCGAACGCTGGACACGCCGAACACCGTCGCCGACAAGCCCGACGCCAAGCCGATGCCGCCCATCCGCGGCCAGGTGGACTTCGAGAACGTGTGGTTCGAGTACGAGCCCGGTCAGCCGGTGCTCAAGGGCATCGACCTGCACGTCGAGCCGGGGCAGATGGTCGCGCTCGTCGGCTTCAGCGGCAGCGGCAAGACCACCATGATCAGCCTGCTGCTGCGGCACTACGACCCCAAGGAGGGCCGCATCCTCGTGGACGGGATCGACCTGCGCGACACCCAGCTGCTCAGCTACCGGCGCCAGCTCGGCGTCGTGATGCAGGAGTCGATCCTGTTCAACACCACGATCCTGGAGAACATCCGCTACGGCCGCATGGACGCCACCGAGGAGGAGGTGCACGCCGCGGCCAAGGCGGCCAACATCCACGACGCCATCCTCTCGCTCCCGGACGGATACGAGACGCGCATCGGCGAGGACGGCGTCAAGCTCTCGGTCGGCGAGAAGCAGCGGCTGGCGATCGCCCGGGCCCTGCTCGCGGACCCGAAGATCCTGATCTTGGACGAGGCCACGTCGGCCCTCGACTCGCAGACCGAGGCTCTGCTGCAGGCCGCGCTGGACAACCTCCTGAAGGGCCGGACCAGCTTCGTGATCGCGCACCGGCTCTCCACGATCGTCAAGGCCGACCAGATCGTCGTGCTCGAGCAGGGCAGGATCGTGGAGAAGGGCACGCACGCGGAGCTGCTCGAGCACGGCGGCGTGTACGCGAACCTGTACAACGAGCAGTTCCGCGTGGCGCTGCAGTCCGGCGCCGGCTAGCGCCAGACGCTCCGCAACGGCCAGACCGCGAGTCTGCGCACCCGAGCCTCTCCTCGGACGGCCCGGAGCTCGGATCGGTCGTCCGGACGGGGCAGGAAGCACGCCGAGAGCGTGGAGTACCCGTCGTCCACGAACGCCTCGACGGAGGTCCGGTCGAGCAGAACCCGGAGACGGGTCATCGGGCCGGGTCCGAGCGGCGCGCTCCTGCCGGCGAGGCTCGCGGTCCGTTTGGTGCCGTCCAGACGGAGCGGCAGGCCGCGCAGGTCCAGCTCCACCGCCGCTCCCGCGGGCACCTCGGCCTCCAGCTCCAGATCCAACAGCTCCCCGCGGACGTCCGCTGGCCGGCCGCCCTCCCTCAGAACGAAGGACGCGCGGCGCACCGGCGCGCCCCGCAGCCTCCGCAGCTCACGGACAGGCGTCCGGTGCAGCCTCCATCCGGAGCCGGCGGGGTCCCGCCGCAGCGTGAGCTCGGAGGGGATGCCCATCTGTTGCGTGAACGGCATCCCCGGGTACTGCCCGCCGGCCATCCACGCGATCTGGATCGTTCGGCCGTCGCTCGGCGGCACGCCGCTGAAGGTCTGCACGGCGTAGTGGTTCGGCCCGGCGTCCTGCGGCGTGGGCCCGGCCTCCGGGCGGAAGCGGCGGCCGTCGAACGAGCCCACGAGGTACCAGCCGTTGGCCGCGGTGAACACCCAGCGCCTCTGGCCCGGCTCGCCCGCCACCGGCATCTCGAAGAAGTCGGGGCACTCCCAGCATCCGGGAATCTCGAGGCGCTGGATCTCCTCCCACCGCAGCAGGTCCGCCGAGGCGAACAGGCCGAAGGTCGATCCGGTCAGATACAGGGCCATGATCCATCGGCCGGTCGGGGCGTGGAACACGACCTTCGGGTCGCGGTTCTGGTCCGCCACGTGCGGCAACACGGGGTTGCTAGGATGCCGGGCCCACGTCCTGCCGCGGTCGGAGCTCACGGCGAGGAACTGCGTGAACGGCTTGCCCGCGCTCTCGGGCGTGATGCCCCCGGCCGCCGTGTAGAACGCCGCGAGAACCGGCGTGCGCCCCTTGCGGAGGCCCAGCGCGTTGCGGGCGTCCACGATGGCCGAGCCGCTCCACACGCTGCCGTTCTCGTCCGGCGACAGGGCGACCGGAAGGTCCGTCCAGTGCAGCAGATCCCGGCTGACGGCGTGCCCCCAGTGCTTGTCGGGGCCGTCCTCCGGCCGTGGCCGCCACTGGTAGAACAGGTGCCACTCGCCCGCCAGGTAGACCAGTCCGTTGGGGTCGTTCAGCCAGCCCGCCGGCGCGGTGAAGTGGAACTGCGGCCGCAGAGGCTCGTCTCTGGGCGGCGCGGAGTCGGTCGGGATCCAGAGCGACGGCAGCACGGTTGCCCCCTCACAGCCCGGCGAGGAACTGGAACGTCCTGTCCGCGGCCTCCGCGGGCGTCTCGTGGCCGTAGTCCGGGTAGATCCAGATCTCCTTCGGCGCGGCGATCTTGTTGTACGCCGCGAACTGGGTGGACGGCGGGCAGATCGTGTCCATCAGGCCGGTGACGAACGCGGTCTTCGCCCGGATCCGAGGGGCCAGGTGCTGGCAGTCGATGTACCCGAGGCGCGTGAAGATCTCCCGTTCCCGCTCGTGCGCCGGATCGAAGCTCCGGAAGTAGTACTTCAGCTCGTCGTAGGCGTCCTGGGCCAGGTCCATCTCCCACACGCGCTGGTAGTCGCACAGGAACGGTACGACCGACACGATCCGCCGGACGCGGGGCTCGAGGGCGGCGCAGGCCAGGGTGAGAGCGCCCCCCTGCGAACCGCCGGTGGCGCCGACGCGGTCCGGATCCACCTCGGGCAGGCCCATCGCGATGCGCGCCAGCTGGGCGCAGTCCAGAAACACGGACCGGTAGAAGAGGTCCTCCGGCTTGCCGGAAAGGCCGCGGACGATGTGCCCCCGGAGGGTCATGCCGGGCCTGGGGGTGGGATCCTCGCTCAGGCCCCCTTGGCCGCGGACGTCCAGAGCGAGGGCGGAGAAGCCAAGGGCGACCCACTGCGCCAGGCCGGCCAGCGAGCCCGCGCTGCCGCTGTAGCCGTGGAACTGGACGATCGCGGGATGCGGCTCCTCCACGCCCCTCGGCTTCACGTACAGCGCGTGCACCCGCGCCCCGCCCACTCCGGTGAACCAGAGGTGCGCGAACTGCGCGTAGGCGGGTTGGAAGTCCGTCGGGACGATCTCGATCTGCGGGTCGACGGCGTCCAGCTCCGCCAGGGCGGCGTCCCAGTAGGCGTCGAAGTCGTCCGGACGCGGATTGCGGCCTTGGTAGACCCGAAGCTCCTCCAGCGGCATGTCGATGAGCGGCATCTTCTTCCTCCAAGGGCCATCTTGGCACACGGCGGACGCGGGATCGGCGAGCTTCGGCGCGGGACTTCCGCCTTCGGTTTGGAGTAAAAGCGAACCGATGGCAGAGGATGCGCTGAACCGGGATCGTCCGGCCGATTCCGGGCCCGAGCTGTTGCGCATGAGGGGCATCCGCAAGGAGTTTCCGGGCGTCCTGGCTCTGGACGGCGTGGACTTCACGCTCCGCGCGGGCGAGATCCACGCGCTCATGGGCGAGAACGGCGCCGGCAAGTCCACGCTGATCAAGGTGCTCACGGGCGTGCACGCGCCCGACTCCGGCACGATCGAGCTGGACGGCAGGCCGATCCGCCCGCGCTCGGCCCACGACGCCGTGGCCTTGGGCATCAGCACCGTGTACCAAGAGGTCAACCTGGTGCCCTACCTCAGCGTGGCGGAGAACTTCGTGCTCGGAAGGGAGCCGCGGAGGCTCGGAAGGATCGACTGGCGGGAGGCCAACCGGCGCGCGGCCGAGGCGCTCGCGCGCCTGGAGGTGCGGGTGGACCCGGCCTCGTCGCTCGGCTCCCACTCGCTGGCGGTCCAGCAGATGGTGGCCATCGCGAGGGCCTTGGACCAGAACGCCCGCATCCTGGTGCTGGACGAGCCGACGTCCAGCCTCGACGCCCGCGAGGTGGAGCGGCTGTTCGAGGTCATGCGCCGCCTGCGCGCCGAGGGCCTGGGCATCCTGTTCGTCTCGCACTTCCTGGACCAGGTGTTCGCCGTCAGCGACCGGTTCACCGTGCTGCGCAACGGCAGGCTGGTCGGCGAGCTTCCGGCCAGGGGGACCACCCGGCTCCAGCTGGTCTCCCTGATGCTCGGCCGCGAAGTGGACGAGGAGACGCTCGCCAAGAGGCCGGAGCCCGCCGCGCCTGCGCCGCCGATGGTGGAGGCCCGGGCTCTCGGCCGGCGGGGCTCGGTCGAGGGCTTGGGGTTCTCCGTGGCCCCCGGCGAGACCGTCGGCCTGGCGGGGCTGCTGGGGAGCGGCCGCACCGAGTCTGCGAGGCTGCTGTTCGGCGCCGACCGCGCCGATCGCGGCGAGCTGAGGCTGGACGGGCGCAGAGTCCGCGTGCGGTCCCCTCGGCACGCGCTCCGCCTGCGCTTCGGGTTCTGCCCCGAGGACCGCAAGAGCTCCGGCATCGTGCCGAACCTGAGCGTGCGCGAGAACATCGTCCTGGCGCTGCAGGCGCGCCGGGGCTGGCTCCGGCGTCTGAGCCTCAGGCGGCAGAGGGAGATCGCCGACCGGTTCATCCGGGCGCTCGGCATCGCCACCCCGGACGCCGAGAAGCCGGTGGGCACGCTCAGCGGAGGAAACCAGCAGAAGGTCATCCTGGCCCGGTGGCTGGCCAGCGAGCCGCGCTTCCTGATCCTCGACGAGCCGACCAGGGGCATCGACGTCGGCTCGAAGGCGGAGATCGAGCGGCTGATGGCCGACCTGCGGAAGGAGGGGCTGGCGATCCTGTTCGTCTCGTCCGAGCTGGAGGAGGTGGTCCGCAACTGCCACCGGGTATGCGTGCTGCGCGACCGGCGCCAGGTGGGTCTCCTCGAGGGCGACCGGGTCGACGCGGGCGCCATCCTGCGCACCATCGCGGGGGGAGGGGAGGATGCGTAGGTCGCTGCACCCGACCGTCTGGGCGTTCCTCGCCTGGCTGCTGCTGCTGGCGGTCAACCTGGCCTTCACCCCGGGCTTCTTCTCGGTGGAAGTGCGCGACGGACGCTTCTACGGCAGCCTGATCGACGTGCTGAACCACAGCTCGCCCGTGCTGCTGGCGGCGCTGGGCATGACCCTGGTGATCGCCACGAAGGGGGTGGACCTGTCGGTCGGCTCCGTGGTGGCGATCTCCGGCGCGGTGGCCGCGCTGATGGTCACCAAGGGCCAGGCGCCGCTGCCGACGGTCGTGGCGGTCTCGGTCGGCGTCGGGCTGGCTCTGGGCCTGTGGAACGGTCTGCTCGTTTCGGTGTTCGGCATCCAGCCGATGGTGGCGACGCTGGTGCTGATGGTCAGCGGCCGGGGCATCGCCCAGCTGCTCACCGACGGCCAGATCATCACGTTCCAGGATCCGGGCTTGGCCTCCGTCGCGGGCGGCTCGCTGCTGGGTCTGCCCAACCCGGTTGTCGTCGCGGCGTGCGGGCTGGCCGTGGTGGCGGCTCTGGCGCGCTGGACGGCGTTCGGCACGATGGTCGAGGCGGTCGGCGACAACGAGAGGGCCGCGCACCTGGCCGGGGTCCCTACGCGCTGGGTCAAGCTGGGCGCCTACGCGGTGTGCGGAGTGGGATCCGCGATCGCCGGTCTGATCGTGTGCAGCTACACCAAGGCGGCGGACGCGAACAACGCCGGCCTCTACCTGGAGCTGGACGCGATCCTGGCTGTGGTCGCGGGCGGCACGGCGATGACCGGCGGGCGGTTCACGCTGGTGGGCACGGTGGTGGGCGCGCTGATCCTGCAGACGCTCACCACAACGATCCTGACCAAGGGCGTGCCGGTGCAGTGGACCCTCGTGGTCAAGGCGGTGGCGGTGCTCGCGGTCTGTCTGCTCCAGTCCGACCAGTTCCGGCGGACGGTGCTGGCGAGGAGGTTGGCGGCGTGAAGGCGTTCCGCAGGTCCAACCTTCCGGTCTGGGCGACCTTGGCGGTGTTCGTGCTGGCGGTGACGGCGGCGTCTCTGCGCTACGAGCACTTCTTCAGCTTCGACGTGTTCCTGAACCTGCTGCGCGACAACGCGTTCCTGGGGCTGGCGGCGATCGGCGTCACGTTCGTGATCCTCTCGGGCGGGATCGACCTGTCGGTCGGCGCGATGATCGGCTTCGTGGGCGTGTTCTGCGCGACGCTGATGAACGCGGGCGTCCCGGGCTGGGCGGCGATCGCGCTGGCCGTGGCGCTCGGCACGCTCGTCGGGCTGGGCATGGGGTCGCTGGTGGCGTTCTTCGATCTGCCGCCGTTCCTGGTGACCTTGGCAGGGATGTTTCTCCTGCGCGGGATGGCGCTGGTCATCAGCATGGAGGCGCTGCGCATCGACGACCCCCTGTTCCAAGCCTTGGGCCATTCCAAGTGGGTCGCGCCGGGGCTGCTGCTCGCGGTGCTGCTGCTGGGCGTGTACCTGGCGAACTTCCGTCCGTTCGGGCGGGCGGTCTATGCGGTTGGCGGCAACGAGCAGTCGGCGCTGCTGATGGGCCTGCCGGTCCGCCGCACCAAGGTGCTGGTGTACGCGCTGAGCGGCTTCTGCTCGTCGCTGGGCGGCGTGGTGTTCGCCTTCTACACGCTGTCGGGCAACGCCAACTCGGGGATGACGCTGGAGCTGGACGCGATCGCCGCGGCGGTGATCGGCGGGACGCTGCTCACGGGCGGAGTGGGGCACCTGTTCGGCACGCTGCTGGGTGTGCTGATCCTGGGCACGATCCAGACGGTGATCTCGTTCGAGGGCACGCTCAGCTCCTGGTGGACGCGCATCGCCGTGGGCCTGCTCCTGCTGGCGTTCATCGGCCTGCAGAAGCTGTTCCAGGCGGGCCGGTCCGAGACGCCCTGAGGGGGCCGGGCCCGTCCGCGGCGCCTCACCCTCAGGCCGCGATCGCGCCCAGCGACTCCCAGGCCGGGTCCACCCTGCCGGTGGCCACCTCGCACATCAGCGGCACGATCTGAAGCCGGCCGGACTGCAGCGCGCGCGACAGCGTGAAGCTCTTGCGCAGCGTGCGCAGCGTGGCCTCCAGGTGCAGCCTGGGCACCTTCCGCGGATCGATCGAGTGGCTGCCGAACGCCTGCAGCACGCTGGGCTGGATCAGCCGCAGCACCGCGTGCACGTTGGGGCCCTGCGCCTCGGTCAGCCCCTTCAGGTGCAGCTCGACCGCCGCGCCGAGCAGGCGGCAGCCGGTGTGGCCCAGCACGGCGATCAGCGGCACGCCGTCGGCCTGCACGGCGTGCTCCAGCGCCCCGACCACCGTCGGCTCGGCGATGTGCGCCGGCGTGCGCAGCACCAGCAGGTCGCCCGGCATCGCGTCGAACAGCAGCTCGGGCGGCACGCGGGAGTCGCAGCAGCCCAGCACGGCGGCGTACGGCCTGTGTTCCGGGTTGGCGTGCAGAACCGGCCTCAGCCTCCCCTCCAGGTACCTCCTGTTGCCCTCGAGCAACCGTGCGAGGGCCTCCGACGGGTCCATCCTCGGTGCCATTCCAAGGGGTTTCTTCCACCTTGGGGCTGCCGATCGGAGGCTACTCGCGCGGAAGCAGGGTCGGCGCGTTCGCCAGCGTCCAGACGGTCAGCGCGTTGGTGGTGCAGGCCTGCACCAGATACTCCGGCCGCACCTGGTCGATCCGGTCGTACTGCGTGTGCCAGATCAGCCCGTAACTCAGGCTGCCGCCCTTGCGCCAGAAGAAGGCGGGCACGCCCCGGGCTACGAACGGCGCGTGGTCGCTCCCTCCGCCGCGGGTCGGCATGCGCTCGACGACGCGCACCGTCGGCACCATCTCGGGAAACTCCCTCGCGATGCGGTCGAAGACGGGCCGGAAGAACGCCGCCTGCTTCTCGGTGCAGGTCACGCCCGCGTCGTACCCACCGCCGGCGTCCTCCACGAACACGGCGCTGATCTTGTCTAGCGAGGCCTCGTTGGCGCGCACGTAGGCGCTGGAGCCGAGCAGACCCTGCTCCTCGCCGGACCACAGGATGAAGCGGATGGTGCGCTTCGGCCGCTCGGGGAGGCGGGACAGCACGCGGGCGACCTCCAGCACGATGCTCGACCCGGTGCCGTTGTCCTGGCAGCCCTGCGAGCCCGGTCCGTCCCAGCTATCCAGGTGCGCGGACAGGATCACGACCTCCTCCGGCCTCTCTCGGCCCGGGATCTCGGCGATCACGTTGCCGATCGGCCGATCCTCCTTGGAGAAGCGGTGCCGGCTGTCGAACTCCAGGATCACGGGAGTCCCGAGGGCCAGGAAGTCGAGGATCGCGTCCCGGTCCGAGGCCCGCACGAGGAACCACGGCTTCTGCGGCTTGTCCGGGTCCGGCCGGCCAGGTCGGCCGTGCGTCTGCACCCGCTCGCTGGAGGCCGCGCGCACGCGCCCCGCGATCCCGGCCTTGTCCAGCAGCTCCTCGACCTCGGTGTTCGCCCGGCTCGCCGCGGCGCTCCGCCCGCCGCCCGCCGGCTCGCGGTACACCACCCAAGCGCCGCGCAGGCGGTCCTTCACGGCCATCAGCTCGTCCATGGTCGTCGGCGCCACGACGGCCGGGCCGCGAACCGGGCCGTTCGTGCCGACGGTCCACGCCATCGCCGTGAACTCCAGATCGCGCCGGACGGGGGCGACCATCCGCGCGGAGGCGCCGGGCTCTCGGTCGAAGCCGGGCATCGCGCCGTACTGCTCGAAGCGCACGTTCTTGAGACCCCAGGCGCGGAAACGCTCCATGGCCCAGCGGGAGGCCTTGTCCAGGTTCTCGGAGCCCGTCAGGCGCGGACCGATCTTCTCGCACAGGTGGCTCAGGTGCCGCATCGCCTGGCTGCGGTTCTCGGCCTCGTCGACGATGCGGTCCTCGAGGGTGGCGGCGAGCGTGGGCAGCGCGGCGACCAGGGCGAGCGCCGCGGCGAACAGGCGGAACGGCCTCAGCGACATGCGCGCATTATGGGCCAAACGGCGCCAGGGTCCCGTCCCGTATAATGGAGCGTGCCCCCGGTGCACCGCCGCGCTTCGGCGCGACCGCCTCGGCGTGCCCGGCGGGGGAAAGCGGGGCACGAGGGAGCGGGAGGCGATGGTCAAGTACATCTTCGTGACGGGCGGCGTCGTGAGCTCGATCGGCAAAGGCATCGCCGCCGCGAGCCTGGGGAGGCTGCTCCGGAACAGGGGCTTCACCGTCGCCCCGATGAAGCTGGACCCCTACATCAACGTCGACGCCGGCACCATGAACCCCTACCAGCACGGCGAGGTGTTCGTCACCGAGGACGGCGCGGAGACGGACTTGGACCTGGGGCACTACGAGCGGTTCATCGACGTGAACTGCTCCAGCCTCTCGTCGGTCACCACCGGCAAGGTGTACCGGGCCGTGATCGAGGCCGAGCGGCGCGGCGACTACCTGGGCGGCACGGTCCAAGTGATCCCCCACGTCACCAACGAGATCAAGCGCTCGATCGTCGAGGTGGGCGAGCGCACGTCGGCCGACGTGGTGCTGGCGGAGATCGGCGGGACCGTCGGAGACATCGAGAGCCTGCCGTTCCTGGAGGCCATCCGGCAGATGCGCAAGGACGTCGGCTGGCAGCACACGCTGTTCGTCCACGTCACGCTGGTCCCCACCGTCGGGCCTTGGCGCGAGATCAAGACCAAGCCCACCCAGCACAGCGTCCACAAGCTGCGCGAGATCGGCATCACGCCCGACGTCCTGGTCTGCCGGAGCGAGGCGCCGATCCCGCCGGACGTCAAGGAGAAGATCAGCCTGTTCTGCGACGTGCCCACGCAGGCGATCGTGGAGTCGCTGAACGCGGAGACGATCTACGAGGTTCCGCTGGTGTACGAGGACGCCGGGCTGGGGGAGTTCGTCGCCGACCGTCTGGGCCTGGAGAAGCGCGAGCCTTCGATGGGCGAGTGGCGCAAGCTCGTGAAGATCCTGAAGAGCCCGAAGCGGGAGTGCCGCATCGCCGTGGTCGGCAAGTACACGAGCAACGGCGACGCCTACAAGTCGATCGGCGAGGCGTTGGTGCACGCCGGCATCCCGAACGACGCCCGCGTGAGGGTCGAGTGGATCGAGAGCGACTCGCTGGAGAGCGGCGTGTCGCCAGCCGACGCGCTGGCCGGCATGGACGGCCTGGTGGTGGCGCCAGGGTTCGGCGGCCGGGGCATCGAGGGCAAGATCCAAGCGATCCGCCACGCCCGGGAGACCGGCCTGCCGTTCCTCGGCATCTGCCTGGGCCTGCAGATGGCGGTGATCGAGTTCGCCCGCAACGTCTGCGGCCTGCTGGGCGCCAACAGCGAGGAGATGGACGAGGAGACGCCCCATCCGGTCATCCACCTGCTGCCCGAGCAGAAGCACGTGAAGGCCAAGGGGGCCACGATGCGCCTGGGCTCCTACCCCTGCAACCTCGTGCACGGCACCAAGGCCGCCAAGCTGTACGGCGCCAACCGCATCGCCGAGCGCCACCGGCACCGGTACGAGGTCAACAACGACTACCGCGAGACGCTGATCCAGCACGGGATGGTGGTCTCGGGCGTTTCGCCGGACTACAGGCTGGTGGAGATGATCGAGCTGCCGTCGCACCCGTTCTTTCTGGCGACGCAGGCTCACCCCGAGTTTCGGAGCCGCCCGAACCGTCCGCACCCTCTCTTCCGCGGGCTCGTGGCGGCCGCTCTGGAGCGCCGCGCCCAGCAGTCGGCGAGCCGAAAATGAGAAGCCGGCCTCCCCGAACGTGGCGGGGCGACCGGCCTCAATGACCGGGATTCCTTGCGGTGCCTACTTGCGGCGTCGGCGCATGGCCGACACGAGGCCCACGGCGAACGGCAGGAAGGCGGCGGGCGACGGAACGGTGGAGACGAGGTCCTGATGGGCCACGCCCTGGTTGTCGCGCACCGACGGAGACTTGTAGTAGTAGTAGCCGGCCGACTGCCCGACGCTCCAGGAGAGGAACGTGTTCGCCCACCCGCGCGCGGTGGCGTTGAACTGTCCGCTCGAATAGAGCCGGAAACGGTCGGAGAGCAGGTTGTCCGTGTTGCCGTTGGTGTCGTCGTACGCGACCTCCCACAGCGCGAGCTGCAGGCCGGCCATCGCGTCGCGGTCGTCGCGCAGCATCGGGTCGCGCACCAGGTTCACCAGGTAGCCGGCCCGCCCATGGGCGTAGAACTTGGAGTACGGCACCGGCCCCGGAACGAGGCCTTGGTTCACCTCGACGCAGAGGAAGTTGGTGTTCAGCACGCCGTCCTCGAGAGCCTTCAGACGGGCCACCTGGGTCAGGTAGTCCTGCGGGGCCGGGGATGTGGTGTCGCCCTCGTCCACGATCACGCGGCCGTACACCCAGTCGGTCGCGGCGAACGTGGGGCCGTCGCGCTCGATGGTGACGTCCTTGAGGTAGGACTTGACGTCCTGCTCGAACAACGAGACATAGGGAGCGGCGGCCGCCACTCCGGCAACGGAGATCAGGGCGAGCACGCCCATACTTCGAATCATCATCTTTTCAACCTCGACTTTCGAATCGCACGGCCATTGAGGCCCATCAACGAAAGGCTGGGAAGGCTCCCCCGCAGACCTGCTCCGAGCAGCAGGTTCCGGGCTTCCTCGCCAGATCGGCCCACGTTGCCGATCCAAGCAACAGTATAGGGGAAGGGGCTGAACGGCGATGGGATCTTGCGCGGATCAGGGCACAAAGTCCCGCACCGAGCGGTTGAGGGCCCTCGCTCTGGAGGAGGGCTTCGACCGCGCGGGCGTGGCGGTCTCGTTCCCGCCGGAGGCCTGGGCCGCCTACCGGGAGTGGCTGTCCCAGGGCCTGCAGGGGCCGCTGGGCTACATGGCGGCGCGGAGCGAGGAGCGGCGGAGCCTGGAAGCGATCCTGCCGGGCGCGCGCTCCGCTCTGATGGTCGCGCTCGGTTACTCCCAGCCGGTGCGCGTTCGGCCGGGCTGGCCGCGGGTTGCCCGCTACGCGCTCGGCCGCGACTACCACAAGGTGGTCCGCTCCATGCTGCGCCGCGTGGCCGCCCGGGCTGAGGCGGAGTTTCCAGGGGCCCGGTTCCGGCCGTTCGTCGACTCCGCGCCGGTCTTGGAGAGGGCCTGGGCGCACGCCGCCGGCCTGGGTTGGTTCGGCAAGAACACGTGCCTCATCGACTCGCGCTTCGGCAGCTGGTTCTTGATCGGCGGCCTGGCGACGACGCTCGAGCTGGAGCCGGACGCTCCCGCCGAGGGCGGGTGCGGAACGTGCGCGCGGTGCGTCGAGGCCTGCCCGACCGGGGCCATCGTGCGGCTCGGAGATCGCTGGGCCGTGGACGCCGGGCGGTGCGTCAGCACCCTGACCATCGAGCTGCGAAGGCCGTTCGAGCCTTGGGAGGAGGAGGCCGTGGGCGACTGGACGTTCGGCTGCGACGTGTGCCAGGAGGTCTGCCCCTTCAACCAGACCCGCCCAAGCCAGCCGGAAAGGGCGCGGACGACCGACGTCCCCGACTTCCTCGCCGTCCGCGATTGGCCGAGCTTGGAGGAGATCGCCGAATGGACGCTCGAGCGGTGGGACTTGGCCACGCGCGGGTCGCCGGTGAGGAGGGCCGGCCACAAGGGCCTGTTAAGGAACGCGCGGGCGAACCTGAGGAACCTGCGATCGTCGGACGCGGGGCGTCAAAATGACGCCGATGGCTGATCGGGTTGTGGTGACGGGCGCTTCGGGAGGCATCGGCTCCCGCTTGGTGGCGCGACTGGCGGAGCTGGGCTACGACGTGCTGGGCTTGGACCGGAAGCCGCCGCGGGACCGCCGGTTCCCTTGGGCCTACGCGGACCTCTCCGACCGCGAGCACGTCATGCGCCACCTGGACGGGGCGCGGGCGGTGGTCCACCTCGGGGAGTTCACCTTCGTGTGGGGGCCATGGCCGCCGGACGAGATCTACGCGGCCAACGCGCGCATCGCGTCCACGGTGTTCCAGACGGCCGTGTCGCTGGGCGCTCGGTGCGTGCTCTACGCCAGCTCGGCGCAGGTGTACGGGTCCTGGGGGTCCGACGAACCCCTGCCTCCCGAGCGGCTGCCGGTGGATGAGTCGCACCCTCTCCGTCCCCGCAACGCCTACGCCGCGAGCAAGGTGGCCAACGAGGCCTACCTGGGGATGCTCGCGGCGACCAACCCCGGCCTGTCGCTGGCCGCCCTGCGCTTCCCCTGGGTGATGGGATCCTGGGGGTCGTGGGAGGAAACCGTCTCCAGGCTGCGCGAGCGCCGCGAGCCCCGGGACGGCTTCTGCACCTACGTGCACGTCCAGGACGCGGCGGAGGCGTTCTGCCTCGCGCTCGAGAAGACCCCCGCGGGCTTCGAGGCCTACAACGTGTTCGCCGAGGACCTGTTCAACCTGGTGCCCACGCGGGAGTACCTGGGCGCGATCTGGCCGCACCTCGAGCTTCCCCCGGGCTTGGACGGCCACGCGTCGTTCGTGGATTGCTCCAAGGCGGAGCGGATGCTGGGCTGGCGGCCGGCTTGGTCGGTCCACCGCGCCGCGCCGGGTTCGTGAAGCCCCGACCCTGTGCCAAGATGGTGCTGTGCGGAGCGTTCCTGCAAGGCTCGGAACGGCGTGGCTGCTCGCCCTGACCTCGGCCGGCGCCGTCGGCAGCGAGATCATCGAGAACGCGGCCTACACCGGCCCGAAGACCACCGTCACCTACGCGATGTGGGGTGGGGCCGGCGAGGTGAAGTACGCCCGAGAGATCTGCCGCAAGTTCGTCAAGGCGCACCCGGACATCCGGGTCGACGTGTCGGTCTATCCGTGGGGCCAGTACTGGGCCAAGATCCAGACCCAGACCGCCGGCGGCATCGCGCCGGACGTGATGTCGTTCTACAGCGGGGCGGTCGGCGTGTGGGCCTCGCGCGGCGCGCTCCTCCCGCTGGACCGTTTCCTCGAGGGCTCCGGCATCCGAAAGGAGGAGTTCCACACCGTCGCCCTGCGCAACATGACGTGGAACGGCAGGCTCTACTGCATGCCGCTCGAGCTTCCGATCTGGACGCTGGCCTACAACAAGGACCGGCTCGAGGAGAGCGGCATCCCCCGCTCGCAGTGGCCCAAGCCCAACAAGCCGCTCAGCTGGGAAGAGTTCCGGGCTCTCGCCAAGAGGCTCACCCTGCGCAGACCGGACGGCACGTTCGCCCAGTACGGAATGTCCGCGGGCAACAACTGGAACCGCGTCATGATCGGCATGTACGGCGGGTACTTCGCCGACCGCCGCATCCAGCCCACCCGGCCGACGGTGATCGGGAACGAGCCGCTGAAGCGCGCCGTCACCGAACTGCTGCTCAGCCAGTACGCCGACCGCTGGACGCTGGGAGCCGTCCCGCTGAACGCCGGGTCGTTCGCCAGCAGCCACGACATGCTTCTGGCCACCAACCGGTTCGCGATGTCGGTCGTCGGGCCCTGGGCTCTCAAGCCGCTCGCGGACCAGAAGGCCAGGATCGGTCTGACCCCGATGCCCCGCAACTTGGTGCCGATCCAGGAGGCCAACGCCAACGGCGTGGGCATCAACGCCTTCACGAAGGACCCCGAGGCGGCCTGGAAGCTGGTGCGCTTCATGGTGACCCCCGAGATCCAGAGGATCTTCGGGTCGAACCTGAAGGGCGTGCCCGCGCTCAAGGAGGCGGCCGACAGCCTCGTCCGCAACATCTACGGCATCGAGGGCTGCGAGGCCTACCTGCACGACCTCGACGTGGCCCAGCCCATGCTCACCACCGACAACACCTATCTGCAGAGCGCCTACGACAAGTGGTGGAGCAAGCTGGAGCAGAAGCTCGACAGCGAGTACGACCGAAGGCTGAACGAGGCCCGCGGCGGCCGCAAGGCGCTCACCAACGCGGAGCACGCCGCCTTCGTACGGAGCATGGACCGTTTCGTCCGGCAGTCCGTGGAGGAGGCCTGGCCGGAGCTGGACGCCGCGCTCCGCGACGCCTTCGAGCGGGCCGCCCCCAAGGAGTACGGCCCCTTCGTGCGCTACGTGCTGCCGGCGCTGGTGTTCGCCGGATTCCTGGCCGGGGCGGTGGGCTACGTGCGGTGGGTCCGGAGGAACAGCAAGCCCGTGGGCGGCGGCCTCCGGCAGAACAACCTCGCCGGGTACCTGTTCGTCTCGCCGTGGCTGTTCGGGTTCCTGTGCTTCGTGCTCGGCCCCATCCTGGCCTCGATCTTCCTGTCGTTCACCAAGTGGAACATGATCGCCCCGCCCAACTGGGTGGGGTTCGAGAACTACCTCGGGCTCGTGCAGGACGAGCGCTTCCGAATCGGCCTCAAGAACACTCTCCTGTACGCCGCGTTCGTGATCCCCATCTCGCTGTTCGGGGGGTTGCTGACGGCCGGCCTGCTCACTACGCGGATCAAGGGCGCGGACACCTTCAAGGCGATCCTGTACTTCCCGGCGCTGTTCACCGGCGCGGAGGCCGCGGTGCTGTGGGTGAACATGCTGAACAAGGAGTACGGGGTGCTGAACTACGTGCTGAGCTGGTTCGGCGTCCAGCCCATCAACTGGATGGACGAGGCGCACGCGTTCTACTCCGTGATCCTGATGAACGTGTTCTGGATCGGCGGCGCGATGATCATCTACTACGCCGGGATGAAGCAGATTCCGGCGGCGCTGTACGAGGCCGCCGAGCTGGACGGCGCCGGCCCCCTCCGCAAGTTCTTCAGCGTCACCATTCCGATGCTCTCGCCGGTGATCCTGTTCATGGTCGTGATGACCACCATCGGCGCGTTCCAGGTGTTCACTCCCGCGCTGTTCTTCGCGGGCTCCTCGGCGTCGATCGGCGAGCCCGGCGACGCGCTGCGGTTCTACGCCGTGAACATCTACGACGAGGCGTTCAACAACCTGCGCATGGGCAACGCCTGCACCTACGCGCTCGTGCTGTTCCTGATCATCTTCTGCATCACGATGGCCCAGATGAAGCTCTCGCGCCGGTTCGTCCACACGGAGGGTGCCTGATGCTCTACCGCTTCCGCCTCCTGCCGGCCTACGCCGCCCTCACGGCGGTCTCGATCCTGTTCCTGTTCCCGTTCTACTGGGTGGTGATCTCCTCGCTCAAGTCGCCGGCGGGAATGGACCTCAAGCCGCCCGCGCTGTACCCGGCCGAGGCCGCCACCGATCGTCTGGAGGCCGGCGCGGACCGGGTGGTCGAGGCCGACGGCCAGCAGTGGCTGCTCCTCGCGGAGTCGCCCGACGTGCTGGCGGGAGGGACGGGGCCCGGCGCCTACCTGCTTCGCCTCGAGGGCGGCAAGCCCACGCAGCTGGTGGCTTGGTTCCCCCTCGGGGCCATCCGCCCGGCCAAGGACGCCGGCCCGGTCACGTTCGAGGACGTCCGGGTGCACCGGTTCGGCGACGAGGAGAGGCTGCTCGTCGCCAAGGTCGTGCGGCAGAAGGAGGACGGCGGGTTCGACGAGCTGCTGTTCACCGTTCCCCGCACGGCACGGCGGCTGGAGGTCGTGCGCCTGGAGGCCAACGCCCCGCACCGGGAGGTCCGCGTCTTCCGGCCCAGGTGGCAGAACTACCCCGAGGCGCTGAAGGGCCCGGAAGCGACCATCGGCGGGCAGAGCCAGGGGTTCCTGCTGTTCCTCCGCAACAGCCTGTTCATCAGCTCGATGGCGGTGCTGGGGCAGATCCTCAGCAGCAGCATGGTGGCGTTCGGCTTCGCGCGGCTGCAGTTCAAGGGTCGCGAGCTGCTGTTCGTTCTCCTGCTGGCCACGCTGATGATCCCCGGCGCGGTGACCACCATCCCGTTGTTCGGCATCTACAAGTCGATCGGCTGGATCGACACGTTCCTCCCGCTGATCGTGCCCCACTTCACGGCCGGAGCGTTCAACGTGTTCCTGATCCGGCAGTTCCTCCTCACGATCCCGAGGGAGCTGGATGAGTCGGCGATGATCGACGGGGCCTCGCCTTGGCGCATCTACCGCAGCGTGGTGCTGCCCAACTGCGCGTCGGTGCTGATCGTGGTCGGCTTGTTCACGTTCGTCGGAACGTGGCAGGACGTGATGGGTCCGCTGATCTACCTGGACAACCCCGCGCACCGCACCGTGACCCTCGGCCTGGAGTTCTTCCGGTCGCCCTACGTCGACAACCGGCACCTCCTGATGACCGGCGCGGTGCTGGCGATGATCCCCGTCGCCACGCTGTTCCTGATCGGTCAGCGGTACATCCTCTCGGGCATCGCGACCACCGGAATGAAGAACTAGGCCGGGGTGCCGCCCGGAGCCGGGGCTATACTGCCGCCGATGTCCGGGTCTGCCGGGAGAGCGGGAGCGACGCTGGTCGCCGTGGTCCGAGAGGAGGGCGCGTGGCCCGCCGCGTTCGGCGCGCCGGACGGCAGGATGCGGCTCGAAGAGGGGTGGCTGGTTTGGCGGGCGGGGTCCTGCTCCGTGGCCGAAGGAACCTCGGGCCGGGCTATGGCGATCCTCTCGGGCGAGGTGCTGCAGCCGAGGTGGGGCCGCTCCGCCGAGGCGCTGGCCGAGGCCGCCGAGTCGGGCGGCGCCGCCAGCCTCCGGAACCTCGACGGCTTCTTCCTCGCCCTGGTCGCCGAGGAGGGCGGGGAGGTCCTCTGGGCGACGGACCGGCTCGGCTCGCGGCGGTTCTTCTGGCGCGAGGGGGCCGGAGGCGTGTTCCTCTCGGACCGTCCGGAGGCTCTGGCCGCGCTGGGCGCCGCGGTGGACCCGGTCGGCCTCGCCTGGGCGCTGGCCTCTCCCGCGATCTACGGCGGCCGCTCGCTTTGGGAGGGCGTGCGCTCGGTTCCGCCGGGCGCGGAGGGCCGCGCCACCCCCGACGGTCTTCGCATCGAAGCGCAGTGGAGGCCCAAACTGCCCCGGCTCGGAGCGGCGAGGGCCGCCGAGGGATTGGCGCAAGGGGCCAAGGTGCGTCTCGCCGAGGCCATCCGGGAGTCGGTGCGGGTCTGCCTGGACGACCGAGAGACGCTGATCGCCCTCAGCGGGGGCTGGGACGCGACGACGATCGCCGCCGAGGTGGTGGCGATGGGCCGCCGAGCCCGCGCCTTCAGCTACGGAGTGCCGCCCTTCCCGTCCGACAGCGACGCCATGGTCGCCCAACGGCAGGCGGCGGTTCTCGGTCTGCCCCACGAGATCTTCGAGAGCTACGCCGGCCCTTTGGACCGGTGGCTGGCGCTCAACGTCGGTCGCCTGTCCTGCCAGCGGGAGCCGATCGTGGAGGCCGACGCGTGGCTCGCCGTCGCCGAGGAGCACGAGGGGGCTGCCGCGCTGCTCGGCGACGAGTGGTTCGGGATGCGCTCGGAGACCGTTCCCAGGGACGAGGACGAGGTGCTGGATCGCCTGCAGATGTTCGGCCTGGACCGCTGCGGCGCGCTGGCCGATCCCCCGGGCGAGCGGTGGAGGATGCTGGGTGAGGCGCTGGAGGAGGAGCGGCGGGCGCTCGTCGCCGAGGCCCGCGGGCGCTGCGGAGACCTCCTCGGCCTGCGCGAGCTGCTCTTCCTCGAGCAGCGGCTCCGCTGCTTCCACATGCCGATGCGACGCTGGTTCCCGGGAGACGCGCTCGCGGTGAGGAACCCGTTCCTCACCAGGCGGATGCTGGACCTCGCCGAGGCTCTGCCGCCGGAGCTGCGTCTGGGCAAGCGGCTGTTCCGCGAGACGGTTGCGGCCCGATACCCCGAGCTGTTCCGGACGCCCCGCGCCATGGCGCAGGCGAACGAGCTCGACCTGGCTGCGGAGATCCGAGGCGCGGCTCCGGCGATCCTGGACTCCCTGCGCCGGGACAGCCCCTTGGACGCCTGGGTTCCGCCCGAGCGGATCGCCGCGCTGCTCGGGCGGGTCGCCTCGCAGGGGGCTCCTCCGGGGTGGGTCCAGAGGCTCAAGGCCGCGGTTCCCCGCAGCCTCCGCATCCGGTGCGGGCTGGCGCGGACCGCGCGGAAGGGGCCACGGGTGCCGGACTCCCTGCTGCTGCTGCGCCTCCTGGCGGTCCGATCGGCCCTCAACCCGCGTTGACCCGCCAGCGTCTATAATCGGGCAGTGCAGGATCCCCATGCGCCCACCGCGGACGACCACCCGAAGGAGGAGTGCGGGGTCGTAGGCGTCTTCTCGCCGGAGCAGGACGCGGCCAGAGTCGCCTTCTTCAGCCTGTTCGCCCTGC
>CALGMO010000112.1 GCA_937961665.1 uncultured Fimbriimonadaceae bacterium | reverse complement strand
CCGGGGCCATGAGTTGAAACAAGGGCCTCAAGGTCCGCTTCGATTCCGCTCACCAGCGTCTCGGGGCAACCCCCCGGGGCCATGAGTTGAAACGCCCAGTCGGGGGTCTCGAGCTTCTCCATGGGCGCCATCTCGTCTCGGGGCAACCCCCCGGGGCCATGAGTTGAAACCCGCACCCGGGTCCGTGATGCCTTCCGCCCAATCCCGCCACGTCTCGGGGCAACCCCCCGGGGCCATGAGTTGAAACCGCGGGGCCGCCGGAGCGGACGCCCCGCCCGGACCAGCGCCGGGCTCGGATCCGCGCCGGCGGCCCCGCCGTGTTCTCCCAACGGCCGAAGAGGACCAGCCGGGGCCCAGCCCCCCCGCACGCCTGAGGCAGAATCGCCTCAGCGATGCGCAACGCCAAGCTGATCCTGATCCTGGTCGCCCTCGGCTTCCTGACGACGCTGATCGAGGTCCGCTTCCTCCACCGCGGCGTTGTCCGCGAGTACGCCGCCGCATGGATCCCCACCGTGTCGTCCGCGGTGGCCGCGACGGCCTCGCTGGCCGCGCTGGGCGGGGGACTGTCGCGCCGCATCTCCGGAGGGGTGCTGGCCGTGGTGGCGCTCGCCGGGCTGCTCGGCGTCTACTACCACACCAAGTTCCGGCCGTCCGCGTTTCTGCGACTGTTCGAGCCCTCGCCGACCGTCGCCCGGGCCGACGACGGCCACGAGCGCGAAGCCGAGCACGAGGAGGAGGGCGACGAGGAGCAACCGCCCGCCCTCGCTCCGCTCGGCATCACCGGCCTGGCGCTGATCGGCGCCGCGGCGGCGTTCGGCCGGAACGGAGACCGGACCTAGGGAACCTCGACCGACGCCGAGTTGCCCTGCCGGTCGAACGCCAGCACCCGGATCGGGCCCGCCTGCGCCCCCATCTTGGCCCGCAGGCCCTTCGCGGGCAGCTCCAGCCTGTCTCCGGAGACGGCCCGGAACCACCTCGGCCCGACGGGGTCGCCCTGCTGGGCGCAGACCAGGGCCAAGCCGTTCTTCGCCTCGATCGACACCCTGCCGTCCTTGGCCTCCACCTTGGGCGGGTCGGCGTCGCGGAAGGCGCGCGCGTCCGGCTGGAACCAGCGGCTCACCGACAGCTGCGCGGCGTAGTAGGGAGACCACCGCGCCGTCTGGTCCGGCTCGAAGAAGATCGGCTCCTTGTTGCGGCCGCTGGGCGGCTCGTACGGCGCGAAAAACCGGTTGATCCGGTCGAAGCCGCGCGACATGATGTCCAGCGGATCGTCGATGTGCGGCAGGCCGAACGTGTGGCCCAGCTCGTGCAGGCACGCGCCGATCGTGGTGGCGGCGAGGCCCCACATCGTGCCGCGATAGGCCGAGTCGTCGAGCATCAGCGCGGGGTCCACCGGCGTGGCGTCCAGAAACGCGCGGGAGACCTCCCGGAGGCTGCGAGGCCAGCTGTGGATGGTCGCTCCGCCGAACAGCGCCTCGCCTCCCCCGCCCAGCGCCGTGTGGGCCAGAGCCTTGCGCTCCTTGCGGTCGTATCCGGTGAAGCCCATGATCACCAGGCACTTGTTGCGGGAGAAGGGGAATCGCTTGTCCAGCCAGCCGTAGAACATCCCCCACAGCTCGCCGCCGTCCTTCTTGCGCAGCTCCTCGGCGGGCAACGGATAGGCCAGGGTCTCGACCCTCACGCGGCCGCCGCGGTCCAGGTCCAGGGCGAACGTCTTGGGGCCGTAGCCGTGGGCGCGCATCTGCTCGGCGGTGAACGCCTGCATCAGCCGGGCGGCGACGTCCAGGCGCGAGCGGTAGTCCCGGTCCTGCGGGTTCGGGGTCTCGAAGCTCTCGTCGCCCTCCTGGCCGGTAACGTACACGACCCGCACCCTGTAGGGGGTGGTGGCCGGGCGGTAGCCGATCTCCACGGTGCGGCTCGCTCCGGCGGCCTCCAGCCGGATGCGGTTGGTTCCCGGGCGCAGCGGCACGAGCGCGACGTAGCGTCCTTGGGCCACCGGGGCCTCGCCCTCGGCGTCCGGATCGCGGGAATCGCCGTTGCGGTAGCGCACCGCCTGCCCGGGAGCGGCGCCCCGGAGGACGGCCACCGGGCTGCGCAGCACCAGACCCGGCTCCAGGTTCTCGACGGTCAGGCCCGCGGGAGCGGCCGCGAGCGCGAGCGTGGCGGCTAGGATCGGCATGGCGCCAGTCTATCCCGACTCGGCGGCCTCAGTCCCGCCTGCGCATCAGCACCAGCAGGAACGGCGCGCCGAGCAGGGCGGTGACGATGCCCACCGGGATCTCCGCGCCCGGGACCGCGCGCTGGGCCGCGATGTCGGCCATCAGAAGCAGGGCGGCGCCCGTGAGGCCCGAACCGGGCAGCGAGAACCTCCAATCCACCCCGACCAGCCTGCGCCCGATGTGCGGGGCCACCAGCCCGAGGAACCCGATGATGCCGGTCGCCCCCACGGCGCCCGCGGCCATGGCCGTGCCGGTCACCAGCACGCGCCGCTTCAGCCGGCCGGTGTGCACCCCCAGCCTCTGGGCGGTCTCCTCGCCGATCGCGAAGGCGTTCAGCCGCTTGCTCTCGCCGACCAGCACCACCGAGCCCACCGCGAGCAGCACGGCCAGAATGGCCACCCGGTTCCAATACATCGGCGTGGTGCTGCCCAGCAGCCAACGGAGCACCTGGTTGGTGTCCTCGCCGGCTGCCAGCAGCACGAGCGAGAGCACCGCCGAGAGCAGCGAGCCGACCACGACGCCCGAGAGCAGCAGCGTCTGCACCTGCACCACCCCTCGGCGCTTGGCGAGCCCGAACACCAGAGCCAGCGCCAGCAGGCCGGTGACGAACGCCGAGAGGACCGTGCCCAGACCCGCCGCCCAGGCGCCGAAGCCCAGCACCAGCGCGAAGGCCCCTCCCACGGCCGCGCCGCTCGACACGCCCACGATGTACGGCTCGGCCAAGGGGTTTCGGAACAGCGCCTGGAAGGCCGACCCGACCATCCCGAGAAGAGCCCCGACCAGCGCGCAGCCCACGGCCCGGGGAAGGCGGATGCGCCACACGACGGCGTTCGCTCCCCCCTCGCCCCGGTCGCCGGCCAGAACCTCGCGCAGCACGTCCCACGGGGCCAGGCGCATGGAGCTGCCGAGGCCGATGTGCGCCAGCAGGGCGATCGCCAGCGCCAGCGTCAGCCAAGCGAGCGGGCGCCAGGGGAAGCGTCGGGGCGACGGCGGAGCGTCTGCCACTCCGCCGATTATAGCCCCGCGGGTATCCTTCGGGCGTGAATCGGTCGTCCCTCTCCGCCCGTGCCGCGGCCCTGAAGCCCTCGCCCACGCTCTCGATCACGGCCAAGGCGCGCGCGATGAAGGCGCAGGGGATCGACGTGCTGAGCTTCGCCGCCGGCGAGCCGGACTTCAACACGCCCGAGCCGATCTGCCGCGCCGCCACCGAGGCCCTGCAGGCCGGGTTCACCAAGTACACCGCCAGCAGCGGAACGCCCGAGCTGAAGGAGGCGATCTGCGCCAAGCTGCTGCGCGAGAACGGCCTGCGCTACGAGCCCTCGCAGATCGTCGCCTCGTGCGGCGCCAAGCACTCGCTGTACAACGCGCTGATGGTGCTGCTCGATCCCGGCGACGAGGTGCTGCTGTTCGCGCCGTACTGGATGACCTACGCCGAGCAGATCGCCCTGGCCGGCGGAGTGCCCGTGGTGGTCCGCACCGAGGGCGACCACGGCTTCGTGCCGGACCTCGAGGCCGTCGCGGCGGCGGTCACCCCGCGCACCCGGGCGATCGTCCTGAACAGCCCCAGCAACCCCACCGGCGCCGTGTTCCCCCGCCCGGTGGTCGAGGGATTGGCCGAGCTGGCCCTGCGCCACAACCTTTGGATCGTGAGCGACGAGATCTACGAGCGGCTGGTGTACGGCGTGCGCGCCGTCAGCCCCGCGTCGCTCTCGCAGGAGGTCTACGAGCGCACGGTCACGATCAACGGCTGCAGCAAGAGCTACGCGATGACCGGCTGGCGGATCGGCTTCGCCGCGGCGCCCAAGGCCGTGGCGGCGGCGATGTCGAACTTCCAGGACCAGGTGACCAGCAACCCGACGTCGTTCGCCCAGAAGGGCGCCGTGGCCGCCTTCCACCTGCCGGAGGAGGCCGTGGAGACCATGCGCGCGGAGTTCGAGGCGCGGAGGGACCTGATCGTCGGCCTGCTGCGGCAGATCCCCGGGCTGAAGGTGCCCAAGCCCGACGGCGCGTTCTACGCCTTCCCGAACGTGTCCGCCTACCTGGGCGGGCGTTTCCCGGACGACGCGGCCCTTTGCGAACACCTGCTCGAGGAGGCCCGCGTGGCGACCGTCCCCGGCTCGGTGTTCGAGGGACCGGGGCACCTGCGGCTGAGCTACGCCACCGGCCGCAGAGACATCGAGGAGGGTGTGGCCCGCATCGCCGAGGCCCTGGCGAAGATCGCTCCATGATCCCTAAGTCCGTTCCGTTGCGCGACGAAAGGCTCTTCCGGTTGGCGATGCGCCATCGGTCCGCGGCGGACAACTCGGTGACCGACAGCTACGAGCGCCTGGAGTTCTTCGGCGACTCGGTGTTGGGACTCGTCGTGGCGCAGTACCTGTACGAGAACCATCCCGACTGGGACCAAGGGATGCTGAGCAAGGCCAAGTCGAGCGTGGTGCAGGAGGCTCCGCTGGCGGAGCGGGCCCTGGCCCTCGGCTTCGACAAGTCGCTCGAGCTGAGCCCCGGGGAGGAGGCGACGGGCGGGCGGCGCCGGCCCTCGATCCTCGCCGACGTGTTCGAGGCCGTGATCGGCGCGATCTACCTGGAGTCGGGGCTGGAGGTCGCGCGCTGGTTCGTCTTGGAACAGCTCGACCCCTACCTGAGCCACGTGGACACGGGGGACGTGAACCCGTACGACTTCAAGTCGAAGCTGCAGGAGGTCGTGCAGGCCACGTGGCAGCAGACGCCCGTGTACAAGGTGGTCTCGGAATCGGGGACGGCGCACGACCGGCGTTTCCACGTGCAGGTGTTCGTCAGCCGGGAGGCCCTGGGGGACGGCTGGGGACGCTCCAAGAAGGAGGCCGAGCAGCAGGCCGCCAAGGACGCGCTGGAACTGATCGAGGGCTCGCGGAGGGCCCGCGAATTCGCCGAGAAGGACCTCGAGCTGGACTAACGGCCCACGCATCCTTGCTGGGTTTGCAGGGAGGGCCGAACACGCGGACGGGATGGCCTGTCCCATGCAGGGAGAGTTCCCGAGCATGCGCAGAATCGTCCTCGCCCTGACCATCCTGTTCGCCGCGGCCTCGCTGGAGGCCCGGCCGGATCGGAACGCCTTCCTGAACCGGCGCGCCGATTCGATCCAGGACGTGATTCGGCAGGTGCAGAGCGACGCCGCGGTGCGGGACCGGTTCGTTCGGCACTACGCGATGAGCGCCCCGGAGGTGGTGGCGTTCCTGCGCACCCTCAGGCCGGCGCGCCTGCAGTCCGGCGGCCTGTTCGAGGTCTACAGCGTCCCGCCGGACGGGCGCATCAAGGGCCGGCTGGCCACGCTCCGAAAGGGCACGGCCGTGTACGTCGATCCGAACGGCACGCCGCAGCTGGTCGCCGTGTGCGCGAACCCGCTCTCGCGCGGCCCGCGGAAGGCGGAGGCTCTGAATCCCGAGGCGGACGGCCTGTGGTCCGCGCCGAAGGAGGAGCTCGTCGCGCTGGAGTCGGATCTCCCGGAGCCGGTCGCCGAGTGGACCCTCGCGGACTACACCGAGCCCGAGCTGCAGGAGTTGGAGGCGGGGCTGACGACCGGCACGCCGGACACGGTGATCCTGCCGGAGACGCCGCTTCCGGGCGGCGGACCGACGGTGGTGCCGCTGAACCCCGGCGGCCCCGGCCTCGGCTGGCTTCCCGGCCTGGGCATCCCTCCCCTGCTCGGCGGGGGCGGAGGCAAGGGCGGCACCTCGATCCCTCCGGACGCGGTCCCGGAGCCGACCACCCTGCTGTTGGCGGGCGGGGCGTTCGCCGCCGCGCTCCTCCGGCGTCGGCGACGGTCCTGACGGGGCGGAGCGCTCACATCGTCTCGGGATCCTCGTCCGAGTCCTCGTCGAGTTGCGCCAGCTCGAGGAGGCTCCCGAACTCGGTCTCGCTCGACTCTGGGAGGGCGGATCGTTCGAACTCCGGCGCGGACAGCCGCCGCGTCTGGTGCTCCAGCGGCTGGACCTCGATCTCCTTGGCCTGGTCGCCCCGTAGCTCCCGGATCTTCCGCGCCGAGGGCAGCACGCGCGCCTCGAGCGTTCCGACCGTGGCGTTGTAATGGTCGACCGCCGAATCGAGGCTCCGACCCAGCTTGGAGAAGTGCTCGCCCAGCTTGGCCACGCGCTGGTACAGCTCCTTGCCCGCCTCAGCGATCCTCTGCGCGTTCTCCGCCAGCTGCTGGCTCTGCCACCCGAAGCTCACGGCCCGCAGGAGGCTGATCAGCGTCATCGGGGTGGCCAGGAGCACCTTGCGGTCGACCCCCAGCTCCACCAGCGACGGGTCCTGCTCCAAGGCCGCCCCGAGGATCGGCTCGCTCGGCAGGAACAGCACCACGAAGTCCACGGCGCCCACCTGCTCCCAGTACCGCTTGTCCGAGAGCTTCTGGATGTGCTCGCGCACGTGGCGGGCGTGGGCCTTCAGCCGCTCGGCCTTCGCGTCCTCGTCCTGGGCCTCGATGGCCTCCAGATAGGCGGCCAGCGGCACCTTGCTGTCCACCACCACCTTGCGGCCGTTGGGCATGTGCACCACCATGTCCGGTCGCAGGCCCTCTCCGGTGGTGGACTGCTCCTCGAAGTCGCAGTAGTTCACCATGCCGGCCAGCTCCACCACGCGCCGCAGCTGGATCTCTCCCCAGCGGCCGCGCTGCTGGGGCGCGCGCAGGGCCTTCACCAGGTTGCTGGCCTCCTTCTGCAGCATCTGGTTCTGGTTGGCCAGCTGCTCGACCTGCTGCTGGAGCTTGGCGTAGGCCTCGGTGCGACGGTTCTCCAGCTCCCGGTTGTGCTCCTCCAGCTTCTTCAGCTGCTCTTGGACCGGCTTGACCACCTCTCCGACCTGCTGCACGGGCTTCTGCAGGTTCTCGTTGGCCAGCTTCAGGAACATCTCGGAGTTCTGGCCGAGCGCCTCCTGCGCGAGCTTGGCGAACTCCTGCGACCACTTCTCCTTGATTTTCTGGAACTCCGCGATCTGCTCCTGCAGGCTGCGCTCCCGCTCGGTCATCTGGGCCTCGAGAGCCTGGTGGTTGGCGCGCAGGGCTTGGTACTCGCGGCGCAGCTCCTCCAGCTCGGCCTGCATGCGCTCGGCCTGCTCCTCGGCGGCCTGCGCGCGAGACGCGGCGGACGCCGCCTCCTTCTGCGCCTGTTCGTTCTGCTCCCGGACGCTTCGGGCCTCGTCCCTCGCAAGATCGCGCTCCTCGGTCATCGCGTCCAGCTGATCCTGGAGGCCCTGAACCTGGACCCTCAGGGCCGCCGCCTCCACCGCAAGCCTCTCGCGCTCGGCGTGGGCGGCCTGCAGCTCCGCGCGGGCTTGGTTCCGCTCCGTCTCCGCGGCCGACAGTTGGCCTGCCAACGCGCCGATCCGCTGTCTCAGCGCCAGGAACATGCCGACCGCGCCCAGCGCCAGCCCGATCGCCAGAAAGACCAACAGGCTTCCGATGTCCACTGCACCCGATTCCATGCCTTTCAGGATATCCCAGAAGTCGTCTGAGATGGTCAAGGTACGCTCCCGCCATGGCGGTTTCCGACTCGATGGGCGCGAGGCTGCGGGAGCTGTGGACCGAGGGGTGCCTCCTGCTGCCCGGCGTGTACGACCCGATCGGCGCCCTGCTGGCCAAGGACGCCGGCGCGGCCGCGCTCTACCTCAGTGGCGCGGGAGTGGCCAACGGAGCGTTCGGCCTGCCGGACGTAGGGCTGATCGACCGCGGGGAGATGGCCGAGCAGGCGCGCCGGGTCGTTCGCGCGGTCGGCCTGCCGGTGCTGAGCGACGCCGACACGGGCTACGGAGAGCCCCTGGGCGTGGCCCGCACGGTGCGGCTTTTCGAGGAGGCGGGGTTGGCGGGCCTGCACCTGGAGGACCAGCGGAACCCCAAGCGGTGCGGGCACCTGGAGGGCAAGGAGCTGGTGCCGGCCGGGGAGATGGCCGCGAGGGTCCGGGCGGCGGCGGAGGCGCGCCGAGACCCCGCGTTCGTGATCGTGGCCCGGACCGACGCCCGCGGGCCCGAGGGGCTGGAGGCGGCCATCGAGCGTGCAGGAATCTACCGAGAGGCCGGCGCCGACGCCGTGTTCCCCGAGGGCCTGCAGAGCGAGGACGAGTTCGCCGCGTTCCGCCGGGCCGTGCCGGGGCCTCTCGTGGCGAACATGACGGAGTTCGGCGTCACGCCGCTGATCCCGTTCCCTCGGTTCCGCGAGCTGGGGTACCAGGCCGTGATCTACCCGATGACCGCGTTCCGGGTGATGCTGCGGTGCGTCGGCGAGGCCTATCGGACGCTCCTGAGCGAGGGCACGCAGGCCCCGCTGATCGATCGCATGGTCGGCCGCCAAGAGCTCTATCGCCTGCTGGGGTACGACCAGGCGGTCCGATCCGACGCCCGATGGGCTGAAGAGGCCAGAAAGGCTGATATCCGCTGAATCTTTGGAGTAGATTCGAACACACCTACCGAACAGAGGGCGTTCCATGAGCACCGATCCCTACGCGAACTACAGCCCGGGCCTCGAAGGCGTGTACGCCGGCGTCACGACCATCAGCGAGGTCCACGACGACCCCAGCTACCTGATCTACCGCGGCATCGACGTGAACGACCTCGCCGCGCACGCCTCCTACGAGGAGACGGCCTACCTCCTGCTCTACGAGAAGCTCCCCAACAGGGAGGAGCTCGCCAACTTCCTGGACGTCCTGAACCGGTCGCGCTACCTGCCGGCCGAGGTCGTCGCGGGCCTGCGGCTGATGCCCAAGACCACCAACCTGATGGACATGGTGCGGGCTGGCTTCGCGATGACCGCCCCATTCGACCCGGACTACGCCGACGACAGCCACGGCGGCAACGTCCGCAAGGCGATCCACATCATCGCCCGCGCCCCGGTGCTCGTGGCCGCGGCCTATCGGCTCCGGTCCGGCAAGGAGCCGATCCCGCCGGACCCGAACCTCCGCACGTCGGCCAACTTCCTGTACATGCTGTCGGGCGAGAAGCCGGACGAGCTCTCGGACCAGGCGTTCAACACCTCGCTGATCCTCTACGCCGAGCACGGGTTCAACGCCAGCACCTTCGCCTGCCGGGTGACCGTCTCCACGCTCAGCGACATCTACAGCGGGATCGTGTCCGGCATCGGGGCGCTCAAAGGCCCGCTGCACGGCGGGGCGAACGAGGAGGCGATGAAGATGCTCCTCGAGATCGGAACCCCCGCCAACGCGGAGAAGTGGGTGCGGAACGCCATCGAGACCAAGCGCAAGGTGATGGGCTTCGGGCACCGCGAGTACAAGCACGGAGACCCTCGGGCGAGAATCCTCACGAAGCTGGCCAAAGAGGTCGGAAAGGCCAAGGGCTACACGATCTGGTCGAAGATCGGCGACATCCTCGAGAAGGTCATGCTCGAGGAGAAGGGCCTGTACCCCAACGTGGACTTCCCCGCCGCCTACCTCTACTACCTGCTGGGCATCCCGATCAGCCTCTACACGCCGATCTTCGTGATGGCCAGGGTCGCGGGATGGAGCGCGCACGCCATCGAGCAGCTGGACAACAACCGCCTGATCCGCCCGAAGGTGATCTACGAGGGTCCCCCGCGCGGGGTGCCGTTCGTTCCGATCGACGAGCGCTGAGCCGGAGGAGCGCGGGAAGGGGGGCCATCGAGGGGCCCTCCTTCTCACTTTCAGACGCTTCTGCGGACCGGCTCCTTCAGCGTCTCCCACCGGGCGTCGGTCAGGCCCTCGCCCAGTACCCATCGGTAGACGCCGGCCAGGTGCCCGTGGGCGCCCGTGTGCAGGATGGGCACGCCGCTCACCACCAGAGGCTCGGTCATCTTGGTGTGGGAGTGCCCGCCCACGATCAGATCGAAGCCCGGGTACGCCGCAGCCAGCTCGCGGTCCGTGTGCAGGCCGGTGTGCGTGAGTGCGATCAGGCAGTCGACCTGGTCGCGGATGGACTCCGCCTCCCGCACGGCGCATTCGACCGGCTGCTCCCAAACGTAGCGGCTGGTCCGATACATCCTCATGTGCCGCGTGAGGAACGGCACCATCGCGCCGACGATCCCGACGCGCAGCCCGGCCACCTCGATCTGCGCGCTGGGGGGCAGCGCCAGCCTCCCCTCGCGGTCGAAGAGGTTGGCGCACACGAGCGTGTGCAGACAGCCCCGGAGCTTGGCGTGGAAGCCCGCCTCGGTGATGTGGATCTCCCGGTTGCCGGGCACGCCGACGTCGCACTTCGCGCGGGAGAGGAGCGCCCAGGCGCGGTCCGCCTTCAGCGGAAAGGCCAGGTTCCCGGACTTCACCGAGTCGCCGCAGTTGAGGTGCAGTCCGTCCTCGGGCTTCAGCGAGGCGAGCCGGTCCGCCAGCTCGTAGTCCAGCGACCCGTGGAGATCGGCCGTATGAACGATCGTGATCCCCTTCCCAAGAGGCACAAGGCGTAGTTTGGCACTGCCGTCAACTCAACGGAGGTTGAACCCCGCCAGTCGGGACCCCGGTCCCAGAGTCAATCGCGGAAGGGCCGCCCCTCGCCGTCCGTCTGGACGCTGCCCGTGAGGATCAGGATGCCGTCCACGAACGACCAGACCGCGCCCCAGCCGCACGTGGCGACCGCCACGATCAGCTGCGCCAAACCCATTCCCACATGGCCGGCGTACATCCTTCCCACCCCGGGAAAGAACAGCTGCAGCACACCGGCGGCCAGCCGGCTCTTGCGCGGCGCGGAGGAGACGGGCGCGTAGTCCGGCCTCATCGCCGGCGAGTAGCCGGGAGGAGCGGCGGGAACGGGGGGAACGATCGGCTGGGGAAACTGCGAGGCCAGCTCGGGCAGATCCTTGGCGCGAACCCAATCGGAGAGTCCGGGCCGCCAGACGAGCGTGTCCGGCGTGATGCCGCCCACCGAGATCAGCTCGCGCACTTGGGCGTCGCCGATCGGGCCGATCTGACCGTAGTTGCCGATGTAGTGCCACTCCGCCACAGGGACCCTCGCGAACCGACGGTCAGTGTACACGCTGCGCCGGATCGGGCGCGTCAGACCATCGGCCAGCCGTCGGCGTCGTTCCTCACCTGGCCCGTCAGGATCAGGATGCCGTCGACGAACGACCACAGGGCTCCGATCCAGGCCGTCCCGATCGCCACCAGCAGCTGGATCACCCCCAGCGCCCAGTATCCCGCGTACATCCGGCCCACGCCGGGCAGCACGATCTGCAGCACGCCCGCAGCGACCCTCGATCTCGCCATGACTTCAGTATAGTGCACGTTTCGGCTCCGCGGGTCCGCCATAATCGGTGGCGTGTTGGCGGCCGACAACCTCGGAGTGCGGTTCGGCAGCCGGTGGGTTTTTCGGCGCCTGAGCTTCCAGCTCGAGCCGGGAGACGGCCTGCTGGTCTCCGGATCGAACGGCTCCGGAAAGTCCACGCTCCTGCGCGCGCTCGCCGGCTTGGCGACGCCGACCGAGGGCAGCGTGCGGATGCCCGAGGGCGACCCCCGCAGAACCCTGGCGGTGTCCGCGATCGACCAGCAGCTGTACGCGGCGCTCTCGGTCCGCGAGCACCTGGAGCTGGCCGGCGCGATGCGCGGCGTGGATCCCCGGGCCGACGAGCTGATCGAACGCGTCGGACT
>CALGMO010000111.1 GCA_937961665.1 uncultured Fimbriimonadaceae bacterium | reverse complement strand
GGCTGGTCCATGGCGACGTTGTAGTCCATCTTGTCGCCCATCTCCTCGACGAACTTCTTCACGTTCGCCTGGATGGCCTCGGTGCTCTCGCCGCGCTCGTAGGCGTCCACTCCGATGAACGTGACCTTGCCGGCGTACTTGCGCGCCAGCTCGGTCAGGTGCGGAATGCTCTGACGGCAAGGGCCGCACCATGTGGCCCAGAACTCGATCACGTAGAACCTGCCCGGCTCGAGCGAGTTGACGGGAGTGCCCTTGACCCACGACGCCACCTGGATCGGCGGGGCCGGGTCGCCGGGAGCCAACGATTGCGCGTATGCCGCGACCGCGGAGAGGGCCGCCAGCGCCGCGACGGCGAAAGCTCGGATGCGAACCATGGCGCATTATGGCCCCGGTCACGCCGTCCGGTGGGCCTGGTCTACAATGGGCCGTGCACGAGGTGTCGATCTGCGCCGCGGCCGTGCGCGCCGCCGAGGCCAAAGCTAGGGAGCTGGGCGGCCGCCGCATCGCAGTGCTGAGGCTCCGGATCGGCGCGCTCGCAGGCGTTGTGCCGGAGGCGATGGAGTTCGCGTACCCCGTCGTGTGCCGAGGGACGCTCGCGGAGGGATCGAGGCTGGAGGTCGAGCACGTGCCGGTGCGCTGCCTGTGCGCATCCTGCGAGGCGGAGTTCGAGCCGAAGGCGGCGGTGTATGCCTGCCCGACCTGCGGCCGCCCCTCCGCGAAGATCGTGAGCGGGCGGGAGCTGGAACTGGCGCAGATCGAGTTGGAGTGACCATGGAAGAGCGCAAGATCGTGGACATCGCTCAGGCCGTGCTGGCCGAAAACGACCGCATGGCCGCCACCCTGCGCGCCGACTTCGATCGGCTGGGCGTGTTCTGCCTGAACGTGATGTCCTCCCCCGGGGCCGGCAAGACGGCGCTGCTGGAGCGCACGCTGAGCGACCTCGCCGGCGAAGTGCCGATCGGCGTGGTGGTCGGCGACCTTGCCACCGACAACGACGCCGCCCGGCTGAGGGGCAAGGGCGCGCGCGTCGTGCAGGTGACCACGGACGGCTACTGCCACCTCGAGGCGAACATGGTCCGAGCGGCCCTCGATGCGCTCGGGCTCGACGGCTTGCGGCTGCTGATCGTGGAGAACGTGGGCAACCTCGTCTGCCCGGCCACCCACGACCTGGGCGAGCACGCCCGTGTGGTGCTGTTCAGCGTCACCGAGGGCGAGGACAAGCCGCTCAAGTATCCGACGCTGTTCAAGACCGCCGATCTGGTTCTCGTCACGAAGATCGACCTCGCCGAGGCCGTGGAGTTCCGGCGGGACGAGGCTCTGGAGGCGGTGCGCGGCGTCGCCCCCCAGGCCGACGTGCTGGAGGTCAGCGCGAAGACGGGCCTCGGGCTGGAGCGCTGGTACGAGTGGCTCCGGCGGCGGCTCCAGCCCGAGCGCTGACGCCTACAGGCCCACGCCCTTGGCGGCCCAAAGGAAGCCGCGGCGGCAGATCTCCCGAGGCGTCTCGGGCTCCAGCACGTCGCGGTGGTGGCCCAACGCGGTGTAGAACACGCGCCCCTTGCCGTAGGTCTTCGTCCACACCTGGGGCATCTTGCACGGGTTGCCCACGTGCGGCCCGTCCACACCGGGCGTCGGGAAGTCCGTCGTGGCGAGGACGTTCACGGCCGGGTCGACGTGCAGGTAGTACTGCTCGCTGACCACCTCGAAGTCGGGCAGGCCGTCGGTGATCGGGTGCGGGTTCGAGCGGTTGATATTCACCGTGTACCGCACGCCGTCGTTGCCGGGGTGCGCGACCCACTGGCCGCCGGTCATGAACTGCCACTCGGTGTTCAGACGGAACGCGTCGCACATCCCCCCGTGGCAACCCGCGATGCCGACTCCGTGGTCCGCGACGGCCCGCAGCACCGGCTGCTCCTGCTCGGGCTGGATGCTCCCCATGGTCCACACGGGGATGATCAGGCTCAGGCCGGCCAGCTTCTCAGCGTCCCGGAACGCATCCAGGGTGTCCGCCACCTCGACCTCGAACCCCTCGCCGACGAGAATCTCTCGGAACAGGTCGGCGACCTTGTCCGGCTCGTGGCCGTCCCAGCCGCCCCAAACGATCAGCGCGCTCTTTGCCATGGCGCCAGATTACCTACGCGCTCGGGGCTTCTTCCCGCGCGAGGCGCGTCACCAAGCGCCGATCAGATCGCCCCTCTTCGACCAAGGCTCGATCTTCGCATGGAGATCGCGGTACACCACGCCGAAGCGATCCTCGTCCCCGTGGAAGGGGGCGGCGTCCATCCCGAGGGCGTTCTCGGAGGGGGACGCAGCGTCGGACAGCCTCCGCAACCCGCCGGGCGCGGAAGTAAGCAGAAGGTAGCTGGAGCCGACCCTGCCGAAGAAGCTGGACGACCGGTCGTGCACGAACTCCCGGTTCTGCGTGTTCGGGTCCGGCCCCATGTAGAAGGCGTCCCGCGGGCACCTCATCAGGCTCTTCGAAGCGCCGTACGGCGCGAGCAAGGACTCTGCCGTCGGCAGAGCGAAGAACGGGTCGGGGGAGGGCCCGTCCAGGTGCTGGTACTTCGCCACCGCGGAAGGTCCGTAAGGCAGGCAGTCGTCGTGGTCCGCGGCGTACAGAGCCATCGACTTGCCGATCTGAGCGAGGTTCGAGATGCACCCCGCGTCCTTTCCCCTCTCCCGGGCCTTGGACAGGACCGGGAAGAGCAGTGCGGCCAACAGGACGAGGATCGCCACGACCACGAGCAGCTCCACGAGCGTGAAGCCGAGCCGGACGCTCCGCGGAGGGCTATCGAATCGTGCCATCCAGAAGCTCCTTGGCGAACGACCGGAGGTCCTCGTCCTGGCTGTTCAGCCGAGCCTCGCACTGCTGCCGCCAATCCGGCGCGTTCAGCCGCTTCAGGTTGAGCAGGGCGAACGTCTGTACCCTCGGACGAGGGTCGTTCAGGAGGTAGGCCTTGGTCAGCTCGATGCAGCGTTGCCGGTGCGGGCCGCGGGCCTGGTAGCCGAGCAGACCCCCGATCCCCGTCTTGTCCTCCGGGTTCGCCTGCAGCAGGCGCTCGATCTCCGCAATCTCGTCGCCGTTCAAGAGTTGCTTCTCACTGACCTTGTGCACCAGCGCCCAGTACGAGTCGTAGTCGGCGAGGCTGCTGTAGCCTAGCTCGCGAGCATCCCGGAGCTTCTTCGGGTCCACGCTGCACGATCGAACCACCCAGAACGAAGCCGCCAGACCCACCAGGAGGCCGACGGCCACGGCCACCGGCGACCACCTAGGGCGCGAACTTGATCCAGCAGGCTCTCTTGCAGGCTTCATACGCCAACCCCGAACAGTATCCCGCGCAGCCGGTCAGACAGCATTCCAAGGTCTGGCAGGCGTCGCAGGGTCCACTCGCCCGCCCGCTGGTGCCGACGTACCAGCAGCAGGGCGGGAACGCCACCAGAGCGCCCCGCACCAGGCTCGCCTGCACCGTCCCAACGACCACCAAGACCGCAAGTACGGCCGCCAACAGGGATTGGATCCACAGTCTCATCCTACAGCCTCCTTTGCGTCACAGTACCCATCCCGATGGGGGGGGGGGTCGAAAGACCCATTTTCAGGCAGAGCGCCGTGCGCTGGAGGGCTTCTGCGAGCGAGGGGTGCCTGCTTTGGACTTCGCACGTCTATCGTTTGTCTCAGGCAAAGGAGGTAACCCATGCTCGTTCCGCTCGCAGCCGCAACGGTTCTCTTCTCTGCCGCCGCGCCGACCCCCACCGGGGGTCGCGTCGTAGCGGCCTCGCTCTTCAAGAACGGCTATGCCGTCGTCGTGCGCGAGATTCCCGTGACGGACGGCAAGGCGACGGTCGGCGAGGTCCCCCGCGCCGCGCTCGGAACGCTCTGGTTCGTCCCGGCGGAGGGCGCCCAGCTCCGGTCGGTCGTCAGCTCGGTCGTGAAGACCAAGACGCCTGCGCCGCTCTCGTCGCTGGAGGAGGTCCTCGCGGCGAACGTCGGCCAAAGCGTCCAGGTCGCCTTCGCGACCGAGGACCCCGCGCTCGGCAAGGCGCAGACCGGGCGCATCGTATCCGCCGAGGGCCAGCTCCTGGTCCTGCGCACGGCCGCCGGCACGGTGGCGCTGCCGAAGGCGGCGATCCGCTCGGTGCTCTCCGCATCCGGCACCCTGAAGTGGCAGAAGGAGGTCGAGACGACGAAGCGGGTGGTGCGGATCGAGACCCAAGGCGCGCCGTCCGGCAAGGTGCTGATGGTGTCGCTCGAGCGCGGCCTGCTCTGGTCGCCGTCGTACGCGATCGACGTCTCCGACCCCAAGCGTCTGAAGGTGCTCTGCAAGGCCACCCTCGTGAACGACCTGGCGGACCTCCGGCAGGCCGATCTGCGGCTGATCACCGGCTTTCCCAACGTCCCCTTCGCGGCGATCGACGAGCCGCTCACGGCCGGCACCACCGCGGACCAGGTGGTGGCCTCGCTGCTTCGCGCCGGCACCCCGGAGGTCGCCCGAAGAGAGGGCATGATGCTTACGCAGAACGCCGTCGCAGCGGACCGCATGGACTTCGGCGCCGCCTTCGACGTGCCCTCCGCCCCGCCCGGAGAGCAGCTCGAGGACCTGTTCTTCTACCGCCTCCCCGGGGTGGAGCTCGCCAAGGGAGACCGCGGCCTCTATTACCTGCTGGCCTCCGAGTCGGACTACGAGCATCTGTACACCTGGGACGTGGCGGACCCTATGGTCGGGCGGCCCGAGCCGGAGCGCCTGCCGGACGAGGCGGGAGAGGTCTGGAACTGCCTGAAGTTCGCCAACAAGAGCGGCCAGCCTTGGACGACCGCGCCGGCCACGGTGCTCCGCGACGGCCAGATCCTCGGCCAGGACACGATGCGCTACACCGGCCGGGACGCCGAGGCGCTCGTGCGCATCACCAAGGCGCTCGACGTCCGCGCCCAGGTTCGAGAGGAGGAGGTCTCCCGCGAGCGGGGCGCCATCCGCAACTCCGCCGGCAACCCGATCTTCGACCTCGTCACCGTGAAGGGCACGCTCTCCGTGATCAACGCCAAGCCCCAGGAGATCCGCCTGCGGATCCGCAAGGAGCTCACGGGAGAGGTGGAGCAGACCACCGGCTCGGTGCGCGTGACCAAGACGGCCAAGGGCATCCGCGACGCCAACCCGACTGCCCGACTCGAGTGGACCGAGAACGTCGCGCCGGCGGGCAGCCTCGAGCGCACCTACACCTACAAGGTGTACGTGCCGTCCCGAGGCTAACGACCGGAGGTCTTGCCGAGGGCCCAGCGCACGGCGAGCCGGACGTCCGGGTCGGGGTCCTCGGCCAGCTTGGCGATCTGCGCGCGGTAGCGGGCGGGGTCCACCTCGGCCAGGCAGCGAAGGGCCTCCAGGCGGAGCTCGGGCTTGGCCGAGTCCAGCGCCGATACGACCAGCGCCAGCGCGGCGTCGGTTCCCGCGGCGGCCAGGAGCTCGATGCCGATGCGCTGCTCCCGAATCCCCCTCTGCTGCAGCGCCGTGCCGAGCGACAGTGCCTCGTCTGGGAAGCGGGCGAGTGCGGCCACCGCGGCCTTCCGCAGGCCCAGATCCTCGGCGACCGCGAGCTTCCGGAGCGCGGGGATCGCCTCAGGCGAACCGATGGACCGGAGTGCGGCCAAGCAGGCCAGAGCGAGCGTGCGGTCGTCTCCGCCGGCCCACTCCACGAGCCGCGGCACGGCGGCCTCGGCCTTCGTCGCACCGGCCCAACCGACGGCCGAGAGCCTCGTCTTGGGGTCGGCGAGCCCGGCATCCAGCGCCGTGGCGGCCTCCGGAACCGCTTGCGAGCGGGCCAGGCGCCAGGCGTTCTCACGCTCGGTGCTCTTGGCGGAAGACAGGTACGGAGCCAGCATCGCCCCGCCCGCCGGCTTCAGCGCGCCGATGACCGCCTCGAAAGCCCTCAGGGACAGGCGGTCCGCCGATGCCAGCTTCTCGCGGAGCATCCACTCCAGGGCCGGCTTGCCGATGGCGATGAGCTCGTCGGTCGCCTGGCGCACGGCGTCCGCCTGCGTTCCGACCCCCCAGCCGCTGGCGGCGCGGAACAGCCTCTCCAGCTCCTCTGGACCCGGATCCGGCTTGCTGCCGGGCTTGAGCCGCTCCGGGGCCTGGGCCGCCGGCGATGCCGCTGCGACGCCCTCGGCGTCCAGCGCCGCCGCCCACTGGGGTTCCAGCCGAACGGAGCCGTCTGAGAGGCCCCGCGCGTACAGGTCCTGACCCCCGAGATCGGCGAACAGACCGACCGAGCCGGAATCGCGCGCGGCGGAGGCCACTGCAGGCGGCCCTTGGTAGCGGTCGTCGCCGGCGGCGTCAACGAAGAGGCCCACGCCGTTCGCGCTGCCGATCCCCGGCCGACTGTCCGAGCCCGCGTACACGTCGTTCCCCGACCGGTCGAGCAGCACCGCCAGGCCATAGTCGTGGCCGATCGCGTGCATCGCCCCGGTGCGGACCGTGTAAGCGTCGTTACCCGCCTCGTCCACCAGGTAGGCGGCGCACAGGTGCATCGCGCTCGCCTGGGAGTAGTAGTGCGCGGAGTAGGAGTCGTGGCCGGCCTTGTCCCACAGCACGCCGATCGAGAACCAGTAGCTCGCGCCCTGCGAGTAGGTCCCCGCCGAGTAGGCGTCGTCCCCAGCGGCGTCCACCAGCAGCCCGATGCCTCCGCTCGCACCGCCGGAGTCCTCCCGGTACCCGCACGCCGCGCCCTGCGCGAAGCACTGCCAGCTCTGGGGAACGAGCGGCGCGCCGCTCTCGACTCCGCCGGCCGTGTACACGTCGTTCCCCGAAAGGTCGCTCAGCACCCCGACTCCCGCCGTGCGAGCGGCTCCCTGGCCGAACAGGCCCACGTGGTAGCGGTCGTCCCCGCGGGTGTCCTGCAGGAGTCCCACGCCGAACATCCCGAAGCCCTGCGAGAGCGCGAGGGACCGGTAGGAATCGTGCCCGCCGTCCTTCCACAGCGTTCCGAACCCGCCCAACGCCGCGCCGAACGTCAGCGTCCGGCCGAAGAACCGGTCGTGGCCACCGACGTCCCAAAGCGCGCCAACGCCCAGCACGCCCGCGCCTCCTCCGAAGTCCCCCAGGTCGAACTGGTCGGAGCCCCCGAGATCGATCGCGAGGCCGACGCCGGCCATGCCCGCTCCCGGGCGTCCGACGTAGACGTCGTCCCCGC
>CALGMO010000110.1 GCA_937961665.1 uncultured Fimbriimonadaceae bacterium | reverse complement strand
GAAGAAGAACGTGAGGAGAAGCGTGCGGATGTGCTCTCCGTCCACGTCCGCGTCGGTCATGATGATCACCTTGTGGTAGCGCAGCTTGGAGAGGTCGAAGTTGGTGTCCTTGCCGTTGCCGTTTCCGTTCTCTGAGTCGTCGGCGCCCTTCCTACCCACGTTCACGTCGATCCCCACGCCCAGCGCGGCGATCAGCGACTTGATCTCCTCGTTGTCCAGCGCCTTGTCGATGCGCGCCCTCTCGACGTTCAGGATCTTGCCGCGGAGCGGAAGGACGGCCTGCGTCATGCGGTCGCGGGCGCCCTTGGCGGAGCCTCCGGCGGACTGGCCCTCCACGAGGAACAGCTCGCACTTCGAGGGGTCCTTGCTCACGCAGTCGGAGAGCTTGCCGGGCAGACCGAAGGTGTCCATCGCCGACGACCGTTTGACGGCCTCGGCGGCCTTGCGGGCGGCCTCGCGGGCGCGCTGGGCGATCAGCGCCTTCTCCACGATGCGCTTGGCGATCGAGGGGTTCTCGTCCAGGTAGGTGCCGAGCGACTCGCCCACCATCGAGGCCGTCAGGCCCTGGACCTCGGGGGTGACCAGCTTCACCTTGTCCTGGCTGTTGTAGCTCGGGTTCTCCAGGCGCAGGGAGATCACGGCGGTCAGGCCGTCCCACAGGTCGTCCGAGGTGAAGTTCGAATCCTTCTCCTTGAGGATGCCCTGCTTGCGCGCGTAGGCGTTCACGACCCTCGTGAGGGCCTGGCTGAATCCGGAGACGTGCGTTCCCCCATCCGGCTGGTGGATGTTGTTCGAGAACGCCATCACCGTCTGGTTGTAGCCGGAGTGGTACTGCAGCGCGACCTCGACCTCCGTCGTGTCCCGGCGCGCGCGGAAGTAGATGACCGGGTGGAGCGCCTCCTTGCCCTCGTTGAGGTCCTCCACCAGCTGCGGGATGCCGCGGCTGTAGTGGAACGTCTCCGACTGCTCCGGGTCCGGCTCGCAGACGAACTCGAACACGACCTGCGGGTTGAGGTAGGCCAGCTCCCGTAGCCGGCTCTTGATCACGTGCACGTCGTGCTTCGTCTCGGTCAGGACCGTCGGGTCCGGCTTCCAGTGAGTGCGCGTGCCGGTGCCTTCCGCCTCCCCGACCACCTCGACGGGAGTCACCGGCACCCCGCGCTCGTAGCGCTGGCGGTGCAGCTTGCCGTCGCGCTTCACCTCGACCACGCACCACTCGGAGAGGGCGTTGGTGCAGCTCACGCCGACGCCGTGCAGGCCTCCGGACGTCTTGTAGCCACCGCCGCCGAACTTGCCCCCGGCGTGCAGCTTGGTCATGACGATCTCCAGCGCCGACACACCGTACTTCTCGTGGACGTCCACCGGGATGCCGCGCCCGTTGTCCTCCACGGACATCGACTGGTCGGCGTACAGGGTAGTGCGGATCAGCGTGCAGTAGCCGGCCAAGGCCTCGTCGACCGAGTTGTCCAAGACCTCCTTGAACATCTGGTGCAGGCCCCGCTTGCCGTTGTCGCCCACGTACATCCCGGGGCGCCGGCGCACGGCCTCGAGGCCCTCCAGCACCTGGATGCTGTCCGCGTTGTAGGAGCCCTCGACCAGCTCTGCAGAGGTCTCCGGCGTCGGTTCTTGGATGGGCTCGTCCTGGCGATCGTGGTCTGGCATGGGTCGTCCGTGAGCGGCGGGGAGCTGCCGCCTCAGGTTCGAAGTATACCCCGGCGGGGCTACAGAGCCCGGACCACGAGCGCCTTGGGCTCGGTCATCTCCTCGTACGCATAGGCTACGCCCTCCCGTCCGAAGCCGCTCTGCTTGACCCCGCCGTAGGGCATGTTGTCGAAGCGCAGGGTGGGGTAGTCGCCAACGACCACCCCTCCGACCTCCGACTCCCGGTAGAACCGTTCCGCGGTCGCGAGGTCCCGCGTGAACACCCCTACATGGATGCCGTACCGGGAGGCGTTCACGCGCCGGATCGCCTCTGCGGCGTCCTCCACGGCCTGCAGGGTCAACACCGGCCCGAAGACCTCCTCCTGCGCGAGCCTGCAGCCCGGCGGAACGTCCTCCAACAGCGTCGGCTCCACGACCGCGCCGCTCCGCCGGCCTCCGCACAGCAGGCGCGCGCCTCCGTCCACGGCCTCCCCGATCCACTCCTCGACCTTCCGGGCGGACGGTTCGTCGATCAGCGGGCCGCACACGGTCTCGCGCCGGGAAGGGTCGCCGAACGGGCAGCTCCGCGTGGCCTCCGTCAGGCGCTCCCGCAGCTCCGCGAACACCCGCCGCGAGGCGAGCACCCGCTGCACGGCGATGCACACCTGGCCGGCGTAGCCGTAGCCTCCGGCGACGATCCGCCGGACCGCCCAGTCCAGGTCCGCGTCGTCCAGCACCACGGCGGCCGCGTCGCCGCCCAGCTCGAGGGACACCCGCTTGCGCGCGGCGAGCTCCTTCAGCCTCCACCCGACCGCGGGGGAGCCGGTAAAGCTGACCATGGCCACCCGCGGGTCTGTTGCCGCACGCTCGGCGACGTCCGGAGGGCACGCCACAGCCTGCAGCGCTCCCTCGGGCGCGCCGGCCTCCAGAACGATCTCCGCCAGGGTCAGCGTGGAGAGAGCCGCCTGCCTCGCCGGCTTCAGGATCACCGGGTTGCCCGCGGCGATCGCCGGCGCCAGCTTGTGCGCAGCCAGGTTGAACGGCCAGTTGTATGGCACGATGGCGAGCACCGGGCCGACCGGGAACCGCTCCACCCGCCCCACATGCCCGTCTCCGCGCGGATCCAGGTCCAGAGGATGGATCGTGCCGCACGGTGCCGAGAGAAGGTCTGCGGCCAACTCGAACGTGAGCGCAAACCGATCGACCTCCGCCTCGGCCCAAGCCACGGGCTTGCCGATCTCCCGCACCAGGAGTCCAGCCAGCTCGCTCCGTCTGGCCCGCACGGTGCCGGCGACGCTCAGGAGCAGCCCGCGCCGCTCGCGGCGGGGCGTCGACCGCACGGACGGAAACGCCGACGCCGCCAACTGCAGGGCTCGGTCCATCTCCGGCCAACCGACCAAGCCGTACGTGCCGACCACCGACCCGTCCCAAGGAGACCGCGCCTCCGTCGGGACGCCGAGCGATTCCTTGCCGATCCTGCTTCCCAAGTGGTACATCTTGGCCACCCGGCAGAATTATGGGGGCGACGGCTTCTCAATTCCGGGAATCTGAAGGACAATGGAAGCGAGGGGGAACGACGGCCCGCATGGGCCGGGGGGTAGGGCTATGGTTCGCAAGGTCATCTGCGCGCTCGACACCAGCGACCTGAAGGAGGCGGTCACGATCGTCCAGCGGCTGAGCGGCTACGTCGGGGCGTTCAAGATCGGCCACGCGCTCGTGCTTCCCCACGGGCTGGACGTCGTCCAGCGGCTCCAGGACGTGGGCGCCAGCCGCATCTTCCTGGACCTCAAATTCCACGACATCCCGAACTCCGTGGCCTTGGCCGTGCGCCAGGCCGTCAAGTACGGCGTCTGGATGATGACGCTGCACACCGCCGGCGGGCCGGCGATGATGTCGGCGGCCGTCGAGGAGGCTCAACAATCCCCCTTCGACGTTCCGCCGCTTCTCGTCGGGGTGTCGGTGCTCACCTCGCTCGACCAGCACGTGCTCACCGACCACCTCGGCATCCGACGGACGATCGAGGAGCATCTGGTCTACCTGTCCCGGCTGGCGGTGGACTGCGGGCTCGACGGCGTGGTCTGCTCGCCGCAGGAGGTCGCCGCCGTTCGGAGGGCCCTCGGGCACGAGGGCATCATCGTGGTGCCCGGCATCCGGCCCGCGGGCGCCAAGACGCACGACCAGGTGCGGGTGGGGACGGCCCAGGCGGCGCTCCAGGACGGGGCCGACTATCTGGTGATCGGCCGGGCCCTCACCGACTGCCTCGATCCCCAAGTCGCGCTCGAGGCGCTCGGGTTCGACGTCTCGGAGAGCCACCCCCATTGAGGGTCGGCCCTCCGAAGCCGGGCCCCCTCTGTGGCCCTGACGGCGGGCCGCTGCTGGCTTGGTACCGACGCTGCGCGCGCGACCTTCCTTGGAGGCGCACCCAGGACCCGTACGCCGTGTGGGTCAGCGAGGTGATGCTTCAGCAGACGAGGGTCGAGGCGGTGGTTCCCCACTACCTCCGGTGGATGGAGAGGTTCCCCAACGTGCTGGCCCTGGCCCGAGCCACCGAGGACGAGGCCCTCGCCCTGTGGCAGGGGCTCGGCTACTACCGCCGATGCCGCCGGCTGCTGGAAGGCGCGCGGTGGATCTTGGAGAACGGCATGCCTCAGACGGAGGCGGAGTGGCGCTCCGTGCCGGGCGTCGGAGCCTACACCGCCGCCGCGATCGCCTCCATCGCGTTCGGCGAGGCCGTCCCCGTGGTGGACGGCAACGTCGAGAGGGTCTTCGCCCGCCTCACCGGCTGCCGCGAGAGCGGAGCGGAGCTGAAACGCCAGGCTTGGGAGTGGGCGCGGCGCAACCTCTTCGCCAAGGATCCCGGATCTTGGAACCAGGCGCTGATGGAGCTGGGGGCCACCGTCTGCACACCCCGCGACCCCGCCTGCGGCTCCTGCCCGCTGGCCGAGCGCTGCGTGGCCAAGCAGAGCTGGACCGTGGCCGAGCTGCCCGTCGGCCGGCGCAAGACCGCGTCGGTGCACCTTCTGCACGTTGTCTGGGTGCCGGTGGCCGACGGCCGCCTGGCGCTGCGCCGGATTCCGCCCGGGCAGTGGTGGGAAGGGCTTTGGGAGTTCCCCCGCGTCGACGCCACCGAGGATCGCGACCGGGCCGAGGCCACCTTGCGGGGCATGATCCCGGGCGCGTGGCCGGAGCGGCTCGGATCGTTCCGCCACGTGGTGACGCACCACAAGATCACCGTCGAGGCGTGGCTGGTGCGGCTGGAAGCCCCGAACCCGATCGATGGCTGCCAATGGTTCGGCCGGGACCAACTCGATGCGCTCGCCCTGCCCACGCCGCAGAGGCGGATCCTCCGCTTGGCTCGGCCGTTCATCGGGTAAACCCGACGCATGCCGAACAACAGGCTGCTCCGCGCGTTCGTCTGGACGTCCGTCGTCGCAGTCGGTGTGGTGGCCCTGAAGCTGGCCCAACCGCCGACGCGACCCAAGCGCTCCAAGCGCGGAACCGACCTCACGGACCTGTGGAACGGTCTCGGGCTGGCGGCCATGATGCAGGGCGCGCGACCCACGTGCTCCGTGTTCGCGATGGTGCACGCGCTCCAGTTCGCTCTCGCGGTCCGCAGGCACCGCCCGACGCAGCTCAGCCCGGAGTTCCTCAACTGGGCGAAGAACGACGCCCTCGACCGGCGCGAAGACGGCGGGACCTTCGCGGACCTCTGGGCCGGGTTCCTCGCCCACGGGGTCTGCTCGTACGATGCGGCGCCGTATCACGAGCGCTACAACCCCGATTGGCACCCCGCGCCGGACGCCATTCACGAGGCGAGGGAGATCCGAGACGAGGGGCTCGAGCTGACTTGGATCAAGGAGTGGGACGCCTCTAGGGGCTTGGCGGCGAGGGAGTTCGGGGCGATCCTCGAGGCCCTGGCCCACGGCACGCCGGTTCTGCTCGGCACTCGCTGGCCGAAGAACCTGGACCCAGGGGCGTCCGTCGTTCGGTGGGTGCCCGCCGAGCAGGTGTTCGACGGGCACAGCGTCCTGCTGGTCGGCTACGAGTTCGACCGTTCGGCCGAAGGCCGGGGCCGGTTCCTAGCGATCGACTCCGGCGGCCACGGCCCGCTGGTGCGGCTGACGTTCCGCTTTGTGCGCTCCTACGCGAACGACGCCGCCTGGATCGGCTGACGCGGCGAGGCGCACCCGCAGCACCCCTCGGTCCCGCGAGGAAAGCCGAACCTTGGCCTCGACGACCGGCGGCTCGAGAGGAGCGGGCCGCGAGCCGGCTCCGAGCAGCGGAATCTCCGGTCTCCGGCCGTCCGCCTCCCATACGCGGAAGGCCACCGGCCGACCGTTCCAAGTAGCTCCCACGGCCCGCCTGCCGGGCGGGAGGTGCAGCCGCAGGGTCCACTCGCGCACAGACGGCATCCCCTCCCAGCGGCCTTCCGCCGGGCCGATCTCCAGCGCGATCTCGCCGGCGCCGGGCACCAGCCGAACCGGCGTCCGGGCGAACCGGCCCTCCTCGTAACCCAGCGACAGACCGTCGTCTTCGTAGAGCTCCCGCCGAACCGCGCCGTCCCCGGCGAAGGCGTCGACCACGATCCTGTCCCAGCGCAGGTCTTGCGTGTTCCGCACCTGAGGGCAGGTCAGGACGATGCCCGATCGCCGAACCCAAAGGGGCAGGACGTCCAGCGGCGCCTGCACGGCCACCCTCCTCGGACCCTCTTGGATGGCGCCCGTCCAGAGGTCCTGCCACCGGCCCGGCGGCAGCACGACCGTTCGCCGGGCGACCTCCGGCTCCCCTTCCGGGAACGACCAGTTGAGCCGACACACGCCCTCGTTCGCCCCGTTGTAGAACTCCAGCCGAAAGTCCAGCGTCTGCCCCGCAGTCACCCTCAGGTTCCCTCGGTTCCAGACGCTCGCCTGCGGAACCCAGCGGTCGATCACCGGTCTGCCGCCGATCCACAGACGCACGCCGTCGTCCGACAGCAGGCTGAATCGAACCGTGCCGGACCTCGGAAACGGACCGATCTTTCCGGTCCAGCGCACGGAGTAGTTCTCTCGGGGAAGCCCCTCGGCCGGAGGCCGGAGGCCGAAGTCGAAGTCCACGGAGGCGTCGGTGCGGACGACCTTGGGCGAGCCCTTCAGGTCGGGATTGTCGAAGTACTCCCCGCGCAGCCCCTGCCCGCCGTCCGGGGTTCGGAACAGGCGGGCGGGCACCGGGTCTCCGTCCCCTGTTCCCTCCACGATGGGCGCCACCAGCAGGTCGTCGCCGAAGAGGTACTGCGTGGGATCGGCGAGATCCGGCGCCTCGGGCCACTCCAGATCGCACCTCCTCAACATCGGCGTGCCGTCCAAATAGCTGCGGTGGGCGGCGGCATAGATCGTCGGCAGCAGACGGTAGCGCAATAGGGCGTAGCGCCGGACGATCCGCTCCGCCTCGGGGCCGAACGACCAGGGGTACCGTTCCTGGCCTTTGGTGCAGTGCACCCGCGTGATCGGGCTGAGGCACCCGAACTGAAGGAAGCGCACGTACAGCTCGGGGGACGGCTGGCCGGCGTGCCCGCCCAGGTCCTCGTGCACGTACGGCTGCAGCCCGTGCACGCCGAAGTTCACTCCGTTCTCCACCCCCATGCGCAGGAAGCGCCACTGCGCGAGGGTGTCCCCAGTCCACCAGATCGGGTACCGGTGCGCGGCCGGATGGGTGTATCCCCTGGACCAGCCGTTGTCGATGCCCCACACGTTGGACATGATCGCGGGACGCCGGCTCGGCCGCACCGCCCGGGTGGCCTCCGCGTAGAGGTGCATCCCCCAGACCTCCAGCGGCAACCCCTGGGCCGGCGTGCCGAGGTGCGTGCCCCAGTTGCGGTCGTACCACCACACGTCCATGCCCTGGCGAAGCAGCCCGGCGAGCCCCTCGAAGCGGTACCGCAGCTCCTTCTCCCCTTGGGCGTCGGGGTCCACCGGCTCCGGATGGTCGTTGTACATGAGCCGGACGCGCCGCCGGTACGCCTCGCGGATGAACCGCTGCATGTCTGGAAACAGGTCGGTGTTCGGCGCGTAGCCGTGCGAAGCTCCGATCCGCCAGTCGGTGTCCACAACGAACACGTCCAGGGGGAACCCCTTGCGGCGGTAGAGGTCGATCGTTTCCCACGCCGTGCGCTCGCTGTACGCGTGGTAGCGGCTGTCGATGAACCCGAACAGGTAGAGCGGCGGCATCGGCACTGGGCCGGTCAAGCGCAGGAAGTCCCGACGGAGGCCCGGGTAGCCCTCGGGACCCGGCACGAAGACGTACACGTCCGGCGCCGCGTTCGAGGCATCGAACGGCTTCTGCCCGGGAACGACCGGGAACAGTCGCTCGCGCACCCGGGCCAACCGCGGGTGGTCGCACATCGCCCAGACCTTCCGCCGCTGCAGCTCCGCCGGCGAGGGGAGCCAGACGTTTCCGTCGAGGTGGCCGTCCCACGCGTACAGCCGCCTGCCCATGGGGTCCTGAACCTCGGCGCCCCGAAGTCCATCGCCCCTCAGGACGACGCGGAAGCGCGGCGCGATCAGCACCGTGGCGTCGCCGATGCGACGGACCACCACGTCGGCGCCGGGCCAGTCGCGCCGCGCCACCGTGAACGTCGGTCGGTCCTCGAAGCCGGCCGGCCCCCGCTGCTCCAACCTCACCAAGCCGACCGACAGGACCTGAACCCTCAGGTCACCGGCGACGTGCTCGAACGGCTCGGAGCAAGCCCAAGCCGCCAAGCTCAGCAATCCAACCCCTGCGATCGAACGGCGCATGGGTCGGAAGTTACCCGGAAGGGTCTACCGTCCGTAGCGGCGCCGGTACATCTCGCGACCCAGCCTCTTGGTTGCCTCCACCATCTCCGGGTACGGCCGATCCACCACGCTCAGGAGGCCGATGTTGTAGCACTCTCCGTCGAGCACCCGCCCCGTGAGCGGCTGGTCCCTGTACTGGAACCAGTGGCAGCCGACGAAGTTCGGATGGTCGAGGACCGACCGCACGTAGGCCTCGTACATCTCCGCGCGCGCCTTCTGGTCGGGGGCGCCCACGAGCCCGGGGTGGAACATTCCGCGGTCCGTGGCCCCCATGTGGAACTCGCCGATGAGGATGGGCTTGTCCAGCTTGGCCACGTCGGCCCACTCCTCGGCCCGGACGGACGGAGCGTAGATGTTGAAACTGAGGCAATCCGCGTACTTGGCGCAGACCTCGACCGCATCCGGCGTTCGCCAGGCGAACCTCGGGCCGAGGTACATCGCCTTCGGATCCGCGGCCCTGACCTCGTCGCGCACTGTCTGGAAGTAGCGCTCCAGAAACGAACGGCAGAACGCCAGCAGGTCGTCGCGCCGCCGCGCCGGATCGGAGTCGGCCGGCAGACGGACGGGCTTCTCCAGCTCGGCCCAAGAGGCGAACGCCGTGCCCCACTTCTCGTTCAGCCGCCCGATCGAGCCGTACTTCTCGCGCAGCTGCCGCAACAGCTCCCGCTTGGCCGGCTGATCGGACCCGGCGTTCAGCGCCCCGTACGCGATGCCGAACCGGCCTCCCTCCTCGCCGTAGCCTCCCCAGCTCAGCTCGTTGTCGACGAACCAGCCGATGCACAGCGGGTCTCCCGCCACTCCCTTCGCCCGCTCGGCCAGCGAACTCCGCACGGATGCGGGGAACCTGACGTCGAACACGTCGTGCATCTTGCCCCAGTAGTCCACGCCGGTCGAGAGCCGCGCGTGGTCGCCCTCGATGTGGAACGTCGCGACGAACGGCATCCCGTGGCGGTAGGTCCCGCCGTGCGACCAGTTGCCGATCGTGTTCATTCCCCAGGCGCGGAGCCGCCCCACCGCCGTCTCGTGCGACCGCTCCTCCCACCGCTCGCCGTACTTCCTCTTCAGGTTCGCCGGGGCGAACGAGTAGGCGATGCCGGACTTGGTCGGGCCGTACAGCACCGCCCAAGACGGTTGGAGGAACTCAGAGTACGGCTCCCCGGCCTTGGGCAGGTTCAGGAAGAACTCCTCTCGGCCGGTCACCATGGTCTGCTCCTCCATCCCGACGCAGTTCGACCCGAACGAGAAGAAGAGGCGGCCCTCCGGGTCCACCAGCCACCACTTGCCGTCCACCTTCTGGGTTCGGAACCGGCCGGTCGCCTCGAGCTTCGGACCGGCCAGCCATCCGCCGAAGCGGTCCCTCTCCGGCATCTGGGGCGAGCGCGCCAGGTCGGCCTCCTCCCTTTCCCGGTCTTGGGCGAACTCGCTCTCGCTCTTCAGCTTGCCGGGCCAGTCGGCCTTGGCGAACTGCCCGAAGCGGTCGCAGATCCCCTTCAGCTCGGCCGCCCAAGGCTCGAAGCGCAGCGGCCCCACCACCAGCTCGCACGGCTCCGAAGGGTGGTTCAGGAAGATCTGCCACCGGTGGACCTTGCGAAAGTCGATCCCCGCGGAGGAGGAGTTGCCCAACGCCGTCCTTCCCGGGATCGGAGGGAAAGCCCTCATGCCGTGGTCCATCGGCGTGCGGCCCAGGGCGAACCAGAACGTCGTCTTCGACCTGGCCGCCACGGAGCCGGTGCCGTACGCGCAGTTGCGCACGCCGTCGGAATCCGGAGCATCGTCCACGCGAATGGAGAACGGCACCGCCTTCGGTCCGGGGTTCTCCAAGGTGAACACCAGACGGCCTCTCTGCGACCAATCCTCGGGCGGGTCGAAGCGCACCGACGCGTTCGGCCAGTCCGCCGCCGAGAACCGAACCCTCAGGCCGGATCCATCCACCCGCAGCTCCGCCGAGTTGCCCTGGGCCTTCCCGGCCTCCACCAGGGCCTTCCAATCCCACGTTTGACCCATCGCCATCGACAAGCACCAAGCCGCGAACACGCCGGCACCTCCCGCCTGCATTGTAGTCGCGGGAAACCGAGGATCGGTCAACCCAGAGCCAGCGCAACCGCAGCGAGCAGCCTGGCCACCGACTCTCGAATTCCCAGCCGGATCGGCCTCGGAGCCCGCCCCCGCGCCAGCGTGTCCGGAACGAGACGGCTCTGCACCGCGGCGTAGCCGACGGCAGCCCAAGCGCCCAGCGCTCCGACTCCAGCTCCGAGAACGGTGACGACTGCTCCGATCAGCGCCAAGCTCGCTGCGACGGCCCGGGCCCGCGAGGCCATTGGCTTCCCCAGCACGGCATGCACCCAAGCCACGGCGGCGGCCCCGTCCACCGCGGCCAACGGCGCGGCCCAGGAAGTCCTCAACGGATCGGCCCCGCCCGCGAGTCCCACCGCGCCACCCAGCAGCCCGGCTCCGAAGGCCGCGAGCGCCTCGGCCCAGAGGTCGCCCCGCTGGCCGCGGAACTCGGCGCAGAGCTGCGGCACCCCGAAGAGCAGTCCCGCGCCGAGCCAAGCGACCCAAGATCCCAACGGCGAGGCCGCGAACCACGCGAGCAGCGCCGCGGGAGCCAGCGTCGCGGTCCAGGCGATGGCCCACCGGGTCCGCGGATAGACCCTCCCGCGGCGGAGATCGGTCCAAGCGAGCCTCGCCGGCTGGCGCAGGAGAAACGCCGCCAGGACGCCGGCCGCACAGGCCAGGCCGCCGCCGCGCGCCAGCAAGATCCCGAGAACCAGCGGCGCGGCCACCAACGCCCACGATCCGTGGTCCGCCGGCAAGAGCACCCGCAACGCTTCGCCCCTGACAGCCATCTTCCCGATCATGGACCTCTCCGCCCCGGGGAACCATGACCGCCGTCAGCTCGGCGTCGTCCGGATCGGGCAAGATGGATCCATGGCGGCACATCCGCGACCGATCTCCGAAGATCTGTGGTCGGCGATCCTCAACCGGGAAGGCCACGAGCCGTGCCCCGGCGTCGTCCTGCGCACGGGGATCGACATAGGCGGCGACGAGGAGGGCCCCGCTCAGACGGCCGTGCTCTACGCGCCCGAAGAACCCGTGCAGGAACCCATGCCGGCGGTTGTGGCCTTCCACGGGGGCGGGTACTGCATGGGAGATCCCTTCGGGATGGGCGCGTTCGCCAAAGCCATGGCCCTTGCGCTCGGCGTTGCGACGGTCTCAGCCTCGTACCGCCTCGGAACCGAGGCCAACCCCACCGGCGAGGCCATCGTCCGCGACGCCGTGGCCGCTTGGAACCTCGTTCGCGGTCGGGCGAAGGAGTTCGGCGTGGACCCGGGCCGGCTCGCGGTGGCCGGTGAGTCCGCCGGCTGTCTGCTCGCGGGGCACCTCGCAGTCGGCAGCCCTTTGGTCCGGGGAGCCGAGGGACGCCCGGTCGCGCTCTACGCGTTCTGGGGTCCGCTGGACTTCGTCGCGAGGTGGTACGACAATGGACAGAGTCCCGGCGCCGAGGTGAACATCTTCGGCCCCGGAGGATTTCCGGCCCACCCGGCCCTCTACCATTGGGTCAGCCCGCTGACGCACGCCCAGTGCGGGCCGCTTCCGCCCGCGCTGCTCGTGTACGGCTCCACGGACGCCGTCGTGCATCCGCGCCAGGCGGCTCTGGCCTCGGCAGCCTGGCGCGAGGCCGGCTCGCACGCAGAGGAGTGCTTGCTGCCGAACATCGGCCACGGCGTCGAGGGCGACAACCGGGACCAGCGGCAACGGGTGTTGGAGCGGGCCGTCGCGTTCGGCGCCGCCCACCACGTCGGCTAAGGGGGATCAGGCTTCCGCGCTTCCCACGAGCTCCACTCCAAGCCCCGGCTTGGTCGGCAGCGCGAAGCGCCCGCCCTCGTCCTTCGGCGGCTCCGCGAACAGCGCGTAACGCTCCGGCTGGATGTTGAGAAGGTGCTCCACCATCGGCAGGACCGACGGCGGGTGCGAGGCGGCGAGGTGGATCGCCGGCAAGAGCGTGTGCCCGTGCGGATACACCGGCACGCCGAACGCTCCCGCGGTGTGCAGGATGGCCTGCATCTCGGTGACGCCACCGGCCCACTCCGGGTCGCACTGCAGCACATCCAGCAGACCCTCCCGCAGGAACGGCAGCAGCGTTCGCCGGCTGTGCAGATGCTCTCCGGCGGCCAGAGGAACCCTCGTGGAACGTCGGAGGCGCTCCCAGGAGGCCAGGTCCTCGGGCGGGAGGGGCTCCTCGACCCAGAACGGGCTGACCTCCTCCAGCGCCTGACACATCTGGGTCGCGTAGGGTCCCGTCCAGGCGCAGAACGCGTCGAACATCAGCCGGTAGCCCTCTCCCACGGCGCGCCGCACGGCTCTGGCCATCTCGAGGTTCCGGCGAAAACCCTCGTTGCCGTGCGCCGGCCCATACCGGAAGAACCACTTCTGGGCCGGATAGCCCTGCGCCTTCGCCTCGCCGGCCCTCTGGGCGGCCCGTTCCGGCTCGATCGAGAATCCCAGCATGCTCGCGTAGGCCGGAACGGCGTCCCGGCAGGGACCTCCGAGCAATCGGTAGAGCGGCTCGCCCACGGCCTGGCCCTTGAGCTGCCACAGGCACAGATCCACCGCGGCGACCGCGGTCATGAACAAGCCGCTCCGACCATGCCGGCTCAGCCTCTGCATCCGATCGTTCAGCTCGACGATCCTCGAGGCGTCCTGCCCCACCAGCCAAGGAAGAAGCGCGTCCTGTGCGACGGCCGCCGCGTAAGAGTCGATCGGCCCGTACCGCGCCGTGATGCCCTCCGCGCGGATGCGCACGAACGTCTGCCGGACCGTGCGGCGCCCGACCGCAGCCTTCGGCTCCTGGAAGGCGCTGTCCTCGTAGGCGTCCATCGGGTTGGTGTTGCGGTTTTCCCAGGGCCAGCCGGGCTGGTCCCACACCGCCTCCCGAACCTCCAGGTCCGCCGCCTCGATCCTCACCTCAGTACCCCCAACTCCGGATCAGGTCCCGCACGTACCGCCCGGACTCGGTCAGATCCGAGTCCTTCCAGCCGCCCTCGGGATGGGCGCCCGGCTGCAGCATGGCCGAGCTCTCGCGCTTGTCGGCGATCGACCAGTTGCACCAGCTCAGTCTCTTGCTGCGCATCCAGGCCAGCCACTCCTCGGTCGAGGCGCGATCGACGGGGCCGTCGCCGGAGGCCAGCGTGGTGCCCCACTCGGTCACCATCAGCGCCGAACCGGACGCCAGAGCCTTCTCGGCCTTGTCCCTAAGCCACCCCTTGTGCGTGCCCGCGTAGAAGTGGAGCGCGTAGACGAGGTTTCGACCCTGCACCGGATCGGCGGCCGCCACCTCCACGTCCTGCGACCAGCTGGGCGTGCCGATCACGATCAGGTTGTCCGGATCGATCTCTCGAATCGCTCGGACGACCCGCTCGCTGTAGGGCTTGATCACTCCGGACCAAGGAACCCTCACCGGCTCGTTGTAGATCTCATAGATGACGTTGGGCTTGTCGCCGTACTTCCGAGCGACCCTCTGGAAGAACCCGACGGCCTGCTCGGCGTGCTCGTGCGCCCTGTGGTCGTGCCAGTCGACGATCACGTAGATGCCGTTCGCGATCGCGGCATCCGCCACGGCCTCGAGCTTGCGCCACTCCCGCTCTGGATTCTCGAGGTATCCGTTCGGCTCGACGGCGACCGCGGCGCGCACGATCCCCGCCCGCCAATCCCTAGCGATCCAGTCGATGCACCGCCGGTTGTAGAACTGGGGCATCCACTGGCTCCAGAAGAGGCTCGGGCCCGCGAGGCTGACCGGCCGGCCGTGCCTTCCGACCACGGCCCCCTTCTCCACTCGCAGAGGGCCGTGCCGCGCGACGGGGGTGTCCTGCCCGGGCTCCGCTTCGCCCGACCCGGTCAGGAGCAACGGAAGAACGCTCCACAGAACCATGCGGCAGTATAGACCCGCGGAGCCAGCGAGGGGATGGTGGGCGGTACAGGACTTGAACCTGTGACCCCTACAGTGTCATTGTAGTGCTCTGCCAGCTGAGCTAACCGCCCGGACCGCACCATTATGGCCCCGAAGGCCCGCGGGTTTCAAGGCCGAGGAACGTACCCAGTACCCTTGCGGGCTTCTGCTATGCTGGAGCCGCATGGCCGGACTTCCGTTAACCCGTTTCGTCTACGGCACGACCCGCCTGGGCGACCAAGGCATCCCTTTCGAGCAAAGGGTCGCCGCCGCCCGGTTCGCCGCGGACCTCGGGCTGGCTTTCCACACCAGCCACCAGTACGGCGACGCACTCCGCGTGATCCGAGAGGCGCTGGACCAGAACCGGCAGACGGTGCCCCGCTTCCTCTTCAAGATCGGCTGGTCGACGCCCGAAGAGATTCGCGGCCAGGTGGAGCACCAGCTCGAGGCCTTGGGGCTGCCGAAGATGGACGTGGGCCAGCTGTGCTTGGGCGGCCCCTTGGCGGAAGAGGTCGCGTCGCCGGGCGAGGGGGTCCGGTCGCTGTTGCGCCTGAAGGAGGAGGGCCTGGTCGGGGCGTTCGTTCTGGAGTGCTGGCCTTGGAGCCCGCCCGCCTACCTGGAGGCCATCCGCAACGGGGCCGCGGCGGAACTGGTGGACGCGTACATCTTCTACCTCAACCCGCTAAAACGGTTCGTGCTGAACGAACTCTGGGACGCGCTGAGCGAGAAGGCGTTCCCGATCGTCGCCATGCGCACGGTGTGCGGCGGCTCCCGGCCTTCGGCGGGCTACCTTCAGCCCCGTTGGGACGCCGTGGAGCCGATCTATCTGGCTTCGGACGCCCAGAGCTGGCCGGAGTTCTGCGTGCGCTACGCGCTGGGCCTACCGAACGTGGTCGCCACGGTCGGCTCCACGGCCCTGCCGGAGCGCATCGGGGAGTTCGCCCGGCTGAGCCAGGACGCAAAGCCGCTCGAGCCCAGGGTTGTGGAGGCGATCCACGAGCTGCACCGACGGTGGTCCGACGAGCACGACCGCCACGCGGCCCCTTGGTCGATGTAGGGCCATTCTGGCGGGAGCGTGTGGGAATCGAACCCACCCGGCCCCTTTTCGGGGCCACAACGGTTTTGAAGACCGCGAGGCACACCAGCACCCATGCGCTCCCGCGGCTTTTTTACCCGTTCGGGCATCCGCGGGCGGCCGCCGGACGTAAGATCGGATCATGGAACCGCAGAAACCGGCCTCCGCGCCCCGCAGGAACGTCTGGCCGTGGATCGCGGCCGCCGCGGCGCTCGTCCTGGCCGCCTTTCTGGGCGGACTGGCCGCAGCGGGATGGTTCCGAGCCAAAGCTGAGCCCGCGAGCCCGGCGCCCTTGCGCGCCAGCGCCGAGCCGACGGCCCCGCCCCTGCGTCAGGCGGCGCCGCCCGCCCCCGAATTCCGGCAGTCCGCTCCTCCCGCGCCCCAGATGCCGCCGGAGGTGCGAGACTGGCTGGAGTTCCTGCGAGCGATCGAGGCCGAGCGGCAGGAGATCGCCCGGGACCAAGTGTCCCGCGCGCTGACGAGTCTCGCTTCGCTCTCCGCGGGGGCGCAGCTGGAGGCCCTCCAGGGTCTGCTGGCCGAAGCGGGGGGAGGCGAGGCACCGCCAGCGCCCTCGCCCGCCCAGCGCGCGAGGATGGACACGGAGACGATGCGCCGAGCGTGGATCGACCTGCACGCCAAGTTCCTGAGCCGCCAACCGCCGATGGAGTGCCAGCCGATCGCCGACCGGTACGACCAGGTGCTCCGGGAGACCGGCGGCATGATGGGAGACATCCTCCAGGCCATCGCCGGGGCCGAGAGGGATCCATCGTCGGCGATCAGCGCGCTGCAGGCCATGAAGGGGCGAAGCCGGGAGATGATCGACGGCCCCGCGCGGGAGGCCGATCGGGGCGTGGCCGCGATCTGCGAGCGGTATGGCGTGCCGAAGTGGTTCGCCATCCAGAGCGACGAGAACGGCGGCGGCATCTTCCAGCGACTGGCCTTCTAGAGCTTTGGGACGGCTGCCTGCCGCTCCTTGGGGCACCCCCACGTAGCCCCAAGCTGTTGGTTGCGGCCCTCTCCGAACGGGTTCCCCCTGCGCTCCCGATCGATACGCCGTGCCGGCGTTTCCACCCCTGCAGAGAAGCGAGGCCGCCTCTGGACCGGGGCTCTTGGGCGCCCGCCAAGCGTCGCCGGCCGGCACAAGAGAGGGAGGCCGCCCCGGTCGGGGCGGCCTCCCGTGGTTCGCAGGCTTTATGCTTCAGTTGCCGCCTTGCTCCTGTTGCTGCTTGCGCATCATCTCCATCGCCTTGGCCTGAGCGTCGCCCTCGAACTGCTGGCGAGCCTTGGCCTGCTCGATGGCGGCGGCGGCGTTCCTGCGAGCCTGCTCCGGCATGTCCGCCGGAAGCTCGTCCACGGACTTCGGAGCCTTCTCAGCGGCCTCCCTGGCCTTCTCCACGTCGCCGGAGTCGGACCCGGAGCACCCCGCGAGAACGCCAAACCCCAGCACGAGAGCGAGCATCCATGCGACCGTCTTCATCCGATCACCTCACGAACGGAGCGCACGGCGCCCAGGACTCGAACAGCCAGTCCCAGTTGTCGTACATGTCGGAGGCCATGCCCTTCACATACATGTACTTGCACCAGTTGAACGCACCCTTCTTGACGAACTGCGCGTGGCCGTCCGCATAGGCGTTGTTCATGCCCTCGAAGCGATACCGCGCGATCGACCAGGACGGGAACACGTTGCTGTCCGCGTCCCACTTCTCGTGGGAGGTCGGGCCGGTGAACACCGGCGGCCACTGCGCGCCGCCGAACCACCACCAAGAGGCCTCGGCCGTGTCGCCGGAGGCGTTCCAATCGGGGTTGATGCCGACCGTCAGGGTGCTGACGATCTGAGCCGGCGCGTCCAGCTGCGTGGTCGACACCGACGGCATCACCGGCAGGCCGGTCGGGTAGCCGGCGTCGTTCTGGTCGCAGTCCCAGCTGGAGCCGGAGGCGTTCCAGTAGCAGGCGCCGGGCATCAGGTTCCGGTTCGACTGGTAGGTGCCGCGGGAGCCGGGCTTCATCGGGTGGTCCCAGATGCCGCCCTGGGCCAGGAGAACGCGGCGGGAGCCGTCGTCATAGGCCTGCTGGCCGTTCTTCACGTAGGGCATGACCGCCTCGCGCCAGGTGAACGGAGTGTTCCAGCCCCAGACGTCGTTGTTCGGCCGCTTGTACCACTGCCTCGGGAACATGTCGTCGTAGTCCGCCGAGTACATGATGATCGCGGTCGCGTGGTTCTTGCAGTTCGACAGGTCCTGCGACTTCTTCGCCGCGACCTTCGCCTGCGCGAACACGGGGAACAGGATGGCCGCCAGGATCGCGATGATCGCGATCACGACGAGCAGCTCGATGAGGGTAAAGGCAATGCTTCTTCGCATCATGGAAGGATCTCCTTGGGTTGGCTCGTCCTGAAACGGCGGACCGATGCGCCGCGGCGGATGCCTCCGACGAGATTCGAAACGAGCGGCAACGCTCCTGCGGGCGAGTGCCCGCGCCTCCGTGCTCTCCGGTCGGTTCTTCCCGCTGGGTGGCTCATCGTCGCAAATCCACCGCTCCAGTTCGCGCCCTTTCGGGCCGAATGCCGAGACACCCCTATCTTACAACAGGTTGACGTTGATTCGTTAACCGATTTTTGTGGAATCCCCGCAAATCACTGCGGGGAGACTCAGCGGGAGCGCCGCAGCTTGGTCTCGTTCTTCAGCGAGCCCTTGGTCACCAGCTTCAGGCTGTCGCCGCTCTGCTCCATCGTGTAGGCGAGCACCACGCCGTCGGGCCGCTTGAAGCGCATCTCGCCGTCCTTGACGGCCCACTGCCCCTTCTCGCTGACGGGGAAGGAGCCGCCCGGCGACTGCACGGTTCCCTCGAACGAGTACGTGCCGTCGGCGTTGAACGTGTACTTCGACTTCCCGTCCTCTTTCGACCACACCCCGACGATGGCTGGGTCCTGCGTCCCCTCGAACGCCGCCTGGCTCGGGGCCGAGGCCTCTCCCGACTCCTCGGACGCGCCGCATCCGACCGACCCAAGGACGGAAGCCGCGGCAACGAGCAACGTGATCCAACGCTTCATGCGATGCCTCCAGTGGGGCGTCCGGAACAGCCCCGACACCATGCTAGCCAATCGGCGAGGGGGCCGTCAACGGATGAACGAGGCCGGCCTCAGAAGTAGGCCAGCTGCTTCTTCGCGTCCGAGTGGTCCGGCTTCAGGCGCAGAACCTCGAGCAGCTGCTGCTTGGCCTCGTCGAACAGGCCGAGCATCATCATCGTCATCGCCAGATCGTAGCGGGCGTTGATGTGGTTCGGGTGCTTGGCGACCACCTGTCGGAGCGTCTCGAGGGACCCCTCGAAGTCGCCCTCGAAGCCTTGGATCAAGCCGAGCTGCCACCGCGCGTTGGCATGGTTGGGGTCCGCCGCGAGCACACGGTTCAGCTCCTCGCGGGCCTCCCGGTACCTCCCCTCGCAGCGCAACGCGAATCCCCGTTGATAGATGGCCTCGAGATCCATCGCGTATGCCGCGCAGTATAGCACAGGGTTCATTGGGTATCCGGATTCAGAAGAAACCCCGGGGCGGGCTCTTCCTGCCCCAGCTTCCTTTCGTCGTCGGAGCAGGCCTCCGCGGCGGCCTGCTGCTCCCGCGCCTGCTCGTCGCCGCGCTCGCGCTTGGGCAGCTCCCGGCCCTCCATGGCGGCCAAGAACGCCTCCCGATCCAGCGTCTCGTGCTCGAGCAGCGCCCGCACGACCCGGTCCAGCTTCTCGCGGTTCTCCATCAGGATCTCTGTCGCCCTCTGGCGCGCGCGCTCCACGATGGCCCGGACCTCCTGGTCGATCAGCTCCGCCACGGCCTCGCTGTAGTTGCGCTCGTCCATCGTGTAGTCGCGGCCCAGGAACGGGTTCTGGTTGCGACGACCGAGCACCAGCGTGCCGAGCTTCTCGCTCATGCCGTACTCGCAGACCATGGCGCGGGCGATGCGGGTCACGCGCTGCAGGTCGTTGCTCGCCCCGGTGGTGACCTCGTTGAACACCAGCTCCTCGGCCACGCGGCCGCCGAGCAGCTCCGCGAGGTCGTCGTGCAGCTCCTGCTCGCTCACCAGGTACTTGTCCGTGACCGGCAGCGACCAGGTCGAGCCCAGAGACATGCCCCTCGGCAGGATGGTGACCTTGTGCACCGGGTCGCAGTAAGGCAGCGTCTCGCCGACGATGGCGTGCCCGGCCTCGTGGTACGCGATCACCTCGCGCTCCTTGGCGTCCATCACCCGGCTCTTGCGCTGGGGGCCGGCGATCACCCGGTCCAAGGCCTCCTCCAGGTCCTCCTGCAGGATGCGCGGGTGGTTGCGTCGCGCGGCGAGCAGGGCCGCCTCGTTGAGCATGTTGGCCAGGTCGGCGCCGGTGAAACCGGGGGTGCGCTTGCTGAGCACCTCCAGGTCCACCGAGGCGTCCATCGGCTTGCCGCGGGCGTGGATCCTCAGGATCTGCTCCCGGCCTTTGGCGTCCGGGGGATCGACCACGATCTGCCGGTCGAAGCGGCCGGGGCGCAGCAGCGCGGGGTCCAGCACGTCGGGCCGGTTGGTGGCGGCGATCATGATCACGCCGCTGTTCGGGTCGAAGCCGTCCATCTCGACCAGGAGCTGGTTCAGCGTCTGCTCGCGCTCGTCGTGGCCTCCGCCCAGGCCGGCTCCCCGCTGCCGCCCTACGGCGTCGATCTCGTCGATGAAGATCAGGCTCGGGCGGTGGGCCTTGGCCGTCTCGAAGAGGTCGCGCACGCGGGCGGCGCCCACGCCGACGAACATCTCGACGAAGTCCGAGCCGCTGATGTGGAAGAACGGCACGCCCGCCTCGCCGGCGATGGCCCGCGCCAGATGGGTCTTGCCGACTCCGGGAGGCCCCGTGAGCAGGATGCCCTTGGGGATCTTCGCGCCCAGCGCCGTGTACCGCTTGGTGTTCTTCAGGAAGTCGACGATCTCCCAGAGCTCCTGCTTGGCCTCCTCGATGCCGGCGACGTCGTCGAACGTCACCTTGGGGCCTCCCTCGCCCACGCGCTTGGCCCGGCTGCGGCCGAAGCTCAGCGCCTGGTTCCCCCCGGCCTGGCTGGGCCGAAGGAAGAAGAACCACAGGATCAGCACCATGATCACCGGGAAGGCGAACATGGAGATCAGGCTGAGCGCCGTCTGGCTGATCGGCGGGGTCTTCGTGTCGACGTCGACGTTGTTCCGGACAAGCTCGTTGAACAGCGCCTGACCCACGGGGTCGCGGGTGGTCGGGCCGGTCGCGACGAACTTCCCGCCGTCCTTGAAGGTGCCGCGGATGTCGCTCTCCTGCCACTCGACCTTCTCGACCTTGCCTTCCTTCACGCGCTCCAGCAGCTGGCCCACGGTCAGCTCCTGAGGCCCGGACGAACCCATCGAGCCGATGGGGCCGCCGCTGAACACGTTCATCAGGGCGATCGTGATGATCACGATCATCAGGGTCAGGAAAAGAGCTCTGGCAGGTCTATTCAAGGAGCAACACGCCTCTCTGGAAGAATCCTTCTCGGTCTACGCCGACGGGGCGGCGGGGGTTGCGGCCCCGAGCGCCCGCTTGGGGCCGAACTCCACGCGCCAACAGGCGGTTGTACCCTCTCCGATCCGCGCCCGCTCGGAAAGAGGCCCTCCCGGCACCCAAAGGACACCGGCGTCGTCGGCCACCAGCGGCAGCCGCGCGCGCGCCAGGGCCGTGAGCCGCATCTCGCCGAAAACGTCCGAAAGCTTCTTGGTGCCTCCCAAGCCCAGCGGGTCGATCCGCTCTCCCGCCTCGGCGCTGCGCACTCGGAGCGTCCCCCGCACCGCCCCGACGGGAATGCGGGCCACCAACGGTCCCTCTTCCTGAACCGGAGGGGCGACCGGCTCCTCCGACACCCGGAACACCCAGCCGAACGTCTCCGACTCCGTCTCGCCGGGAGCCTGGAGGGGGAAGGCGCCGCACCCGGTCCGCTCCGTTCGGCGGAAGTGGATGGTGCGCGCGTCCCAGACGGCCTCGACGGTCCCTTCGTCCACGGTGACCGAGCCCGGCGGCTGGCGGACTCCCAGAACGATCGCCTCGGTCTGCTCGAAGTCGGCGCGGCCGCCCAGGGCCTCCACCAAGAGGCGGGCGGCGCGCCGAGCGAGGCCGATGGGCAGGCCGGCGAACGCGGCCCGGTCGAACGCCGCCTCCGCGTCCGCCGTGAGGAACCGCAGTGGCCCGTTCAGCGGCACCTCGAGCGACTCCATCGCCCGGCCCGCGGCCTCGTCCAGAACCTCCGACTCCGCCGCCGCGACCGCGGCCAGCCTCAGCATCGCCTTGTCGAACGACGGGTTGAGGCGGCGGAACGCCGGCACCAGGTCCCTTCGGACGTGAGACCTGGCGAAGCGCGGGTCGTCGTTCGCAGGGTCGTCGTGGAACCACAGCCCGCGCTCCTGGCAGTAGGCCCGCGTCTCCGCCCTGGCCACGCCCAGCAACGGCCGGACGATGTTGCCCCGGCGCTCCGGAATGCCCTCCAGCCCCTTCAGCCCGGCGCCCCGGGCCAGGTTGAGCAGGATCGTCTCGACGCAGTCGTCGGCGGTGTGCGCGGTGGCGATCCATGGGCTCAGCGTGCGCAGGGCGGCCCGCTGCAGGAACTCGTACCTCGCGCGCCGGCCGGCCTCCTCCAGACCGATGCCGTAGGTGCGGGACATCCCCGGCACGTCGGCCCGGCCTCCCACGAAAGGAATGCCCCTCGCCGCGCAGACGTCCTCGCACCGACGCATCTCCTCGTCGGCCTCGGGCCTCATGCCGTGGTGCAGGTGGGCCGCCACGACGTCGCGGCCGAGCCGATGCAGCAGGTCGAGCAGGCACGTCGAGTCTGCGCCGCCGCTGTAAGCCACGACGATGCGGTCTTCCGGGCCCAGCCAGCTCCAGCCCGCCAGTCTCTCGCGCAGGCGGTCGAGGAGGTCCGGCAACCTAGACCTGCTCCTCCCTTTCGGGCGTCTCGAGGTAGATCACCTCGCGGCTGTCGTCGTAGGCGAGCAGCTCGCCGTAGCGGCCCCACTCGACCACCGTCTCGACGTTCCTCTCCGCCTCCTCGCTCGGGAACTCCCGCTCGAGCAGGTCTTGGACGTCGTCCCACTGCATCTCGTGGTCCTCCTCCTTCTCGAGCATGTCCAGAAGCCACTCGAAGATCGGCAGGCGGCGGATCCGCGCGGCGAACAGCTGCTTGCGCTCGGTCACGTCGGCCTCGGCGAACTCCACGCCCAGATCGGTCACCCGGATGTCGCCCTCGTCGATGGTCGCGAAGCCGAGCAGCTCGGCGGCCTCGGCCAGCTTGAGCAGCTCGTCCGAGTCGAGCTTCAGCTCCCGGGCGAGGTCGTACAGGTTGGCCGAGCGGGTGGGCGACTGGGAGACCAGCTCGAGGACGATCGCAAGGCCCGCGATGTCGATCTCGGGGAGGTTGCGGGTTCGGCCGGGCTGGCCGGGGGCGGTTCCCATCTCGACGTACTCCGCCTCGGTTCGGCCCGCCAGCACGGCGTACACGGTGTCGACGATGCTCAGGAAGCTGGCCGACTTCTGCGACCTCGGGTACGGCAGATCCACCTTCATGTCGCGCACCACGCGGCCCGGATCCTTGTCCATGATCACGATGCGGTCGGCCATGAACACGGCCTCCTCGATGTTGTGCGTGACGAGGAGGATCGCCTTGGTCGGCAGGTCGCCGCTCGTCCAGAGGTCCAACAGCTCTCCCCGGAGCGTCTCCGCGCTGAGCACGTCCAGAGCCGAGAACGGTTCGTCGAGGCATAGCAGCTCCGGCTCGACGGCCATCGCGCGGGCGAAGCCGACCTTCTGCCTCATTCCTCCGGAGAGCTCGCGGGGGAAGGCGGTCTCGAAGCCGTCCAGACCGACCTTGTCCAGCAGCGCGATCGCCTTCTCCCTCCGTTCGGCCTTTGGGACTCCCCTGGCTTTGAGGCCGAGCTCCACATTGTGCTGGACCGTGAGCCAGGGGAACAGGGCGAACGTCTGGAACACGATGGTGGCGTGCGGGTTGACTCCCGTGAGCGGCTGCCCGCGGTAGAGCACGCGCCCCTCGCTGGGCTTCTGCAGCCCGGTGATGATGCGCAGCAGGGTGCTCTTTCCGCAGCCGCTCGGTCCGAGCAGAGCGACGAACTCCCCCTCGTGGATGGTCAGGCTCACGCCGCTGACCGCAACGAAGCGCTTGGCTCCCGTGCCGTAGGCCTGGGTCACGTTCTGCAGCTCGAGAAGAGGCGTCGGTCCTTCCATCGCAAGCTCCCTAATCCATGCGGAACCGGTCCTCGGCCAGCGTGTAGAGTCTACGCCACACGAGGCGGTTCACCATGACCACCGTGAACACCATCGCCAAGGTGCCGGCCAGCAGCAGCGGGTAGTCCCCCCTCGCCGTAGCGTCTGCGATGATGCTCCCTGCGCCGACCGTCTTGAGCGTCCGGCCCGAGAACTCGGCGTACTCGGCGACGATGCTCGCGTTCCATGCCCCGCCGCTGGCCGTGATCGAGCCGGTGATCAGGTATGGGAAGAGGCTGGGCAGCAGGAACACCTTCCAGCGCTCCCAACCGCGGATCTTCATCAGCTCCGACGTGAAGTGGAGGTCCCTGGGGATGGCGCTCGCGCCCGCGATCACGTTGAACAGCAGGTACCACTGGGTGCCGGCCATCATCAGGGCCACCGCGGCGATGTTCAGCCCGCCCGCCAGGCTCACCAGGGCCGCCAGAAACACCGGGAACAGCGCCGTGGCGGGGATGGACGCGGCGAGCTGGGCCAGCGGCTGGAGCCACCGGGCAAGGCGCGGGTTGGTGCCGATCGCCACCCCGACGGGGATCGTCCAAGCCAGCGTGAGCGCCAGCGCCAGCGAGACCCTCAGGAACGTCGCGAGGATTCCTAGAGCGACCTGCAGCCAGCCCTGGATCGGCACTTGGACCAGCAGCCCGGCAGCCCGCCAGCCCCCGTAGCCCACCAACGCAACGGTAGCGGCCAGGATCAGCCACGCCAGAACGTTCGATCCCGCCCGATCGCGATCGCGGTCCGTCCGCGCCTGGCTGCGCCGCAGGACCCAGAAGTCGAACCTCTCCGCCATGGGCCGGATCCAGTTGCGGCGCAGGCGTGCCATCAGCGAGGAGTCCATGAGCACGTCGTAGAACCACGACGTCGGGGCATCCTCGTCGTGCACCATGTCGAGGCGGAACCGGTGCGACCAGGCCAGCAGCGGCCTCCAGACGAGCTGGTCCAAGGCGACGATCACCAGGGTCAGCGTGGCCAGGCCGTAGAGGATCGCCCGCGTGTTGCCCTGGTGCGCGGCCTCCTGCAGGTAGCTTCCCAAGCCCGGCAGCCGGAAGTCGCGCGACCCGACGTTGAAGATCTCCGCCGCCATGAGGAAGAACCAGCCGCCGGCCCAGCTCATCATGCTGTTCCAGATCAGGCCGATCATCCCGAACGGCAGCTGGAGGGTCTTGAACTGCATCCACTTGTTCAGCTGGAGGATCCTGGCCGCCTCCCGCAGGTCCTTGGGGATGGTGGTCAGGGACTGGTACCAGCTGAACGTCATGTTCCAGACCTGGCTGGTGAAGATCAGCAGCACCGAGGCCAGCTCCGTGGCGATCTTCTGCGGCAGGATCGCCGAGAGGCTGAGCAGCACGACCGGCAGGAACGAGAGGATCGGCACGCTCTGCAGGATGTCGAGCAGGGGCAGCAGCACCTTCGAGGCCCGCTTGCTGTTCGCCGCCCAATAGCCGTATCCGATCGAGAACGCGACGCTCAGCACGTACGCCAGGAACATCCGCCCGGTCGATAGGACCGCGTACACGGGCAGTACGGATGGGTGCAGCGAGATCGAGGGGCCTCGCACCACGGCCGGGGCGTCCTTGGCGAGCTGAACCCCGAAGCCGACCAGCGCCACGATCCCGAGCAGGATGAGGGCGTCCGCCCACGTGAGGCGACGCTCCATGTTCTGGCCCGGGAAGAAGACGCGGGGGAGGCGCATTCGCGCCCCGAATTGTACGCGATCGGTCAGCCGCTGTTCGCCGGTTCCTCGACGCAGAAGACCAATCCGGCCACGTTCGCGGCGCCGGCCTCCAGCAGGGTCCTGGCGCACTCGCGCATCGTGAAGCCTCCCGTCAGCACGTCGTCCACCAGCAGCACGCTCAAGCCGGCCACCGCGGGGCTCGCCCGAAAGGCGCCGAGCAGGTTCCGGCTGCGCTGCTCCCGGCTCAGTCCTACCTGGGGGCGGGTCGGCCGCACCCTGCGGAGAAGCTCCGGGCGCACCAGGCCGCGCTCGAAACCATCGGCGAGCAGATCCGACTGGTTGAAGCCGCGCGAGCAGCGTCGGAGGAAGTGGATCGGCACGGGAACCACCGCGTGGGGATCCGGGAGCCCGGACCTTCGCCACGAGGCGGCCAGCAGCTCCGCCATCGGTCTGCCGAGGGAGGTGGCCCTCTCGTACTTCAGCCTCTTCACGGCCTGGGCCGCTCGACCGCCGTAACGGAAGGCCGCCCACACCAACAAGCCGTCGCCGAGGTCCTCCATGCGATCGGCCGCCGGCAGGACGGTGCGGCACTCTCCACAGATGGGCGGCAGGCCCGCGACGCCGCACAGCGCGCACTTGGGGGGATAGGCCAGCGAGGCCAAGCCCTCACAGAAGCTGTTCCAGAAGGCGGAGGCTCTTGGGGTCCAGCGCATCCAAGGCGGGAATCTCGTACCTCTGGCCGTCGACCGTCTGGATCTGCCAGCGGCCCGGCTGGATCTCGGCGGAGTTGTCGCGCCAATGGCGCACCCAGAACTCGCTCGGTCCGCGCTGCGTGACCACGCGGAACCTCCACATCCCGCCGTCCTGCTTCAGGTCCTGGATGGCGAGGATCTTGGGGGTGAAGTACCGCCGGTCCAGCTCTCTCTGCAGCGCCGCCCGCGAGTCGGCGTCCATCCCCTCGAGCGAGGGCAGGATGCCGTACTCCTTGTTCTCCACGTCCATCAGGACGATGTGCGAGTCGGGGTGGCTGAGGGGGAAGGCCAGCTTGGCGACCGCCCGGGGCAGGCAGAACTCTCCCTCCACCTCCACTCGGAGCCGCGCCGAACCCTCCGGGAACCAGGCCCGGACTCGGGCCGGATCGAGATACCTCGCCTCCTCGAAGGACATGGCCCATTATGGCCCCGCCTGAGAGCTCGGGCTATGGATGCCGACGCGCGCACTCGAGCTCTTCGGACGGTGCCTTCCCGGCCACGCCCGCCGGCTCGGCTCGCTCGGCGAGCCAGGCTTCCAGGCGCGCCATCACCTCGGCGTGACGCCGCAGGTACTCCTCGTGGCGGTCCAGCCGGATCCGGCCAGCCTCCAACCGATCGTACTCCTCCGTTGCCCGCGGCAGGTGTCCTCCCTCGCTGAAGAACGTGATCTCCCCGAACCAGAGCCGACCGTCGGCGTGCACCAGGTCCACGCGGCAACGGAGGAAATCCTCGGAGAGCGCGCGGGCGAGCGCCACCAGTTCGTCGAGGTAGGAGGGCTTGGGCACCGACACCTCGACGGTGTTCGGGTTGACCCCAACCTTTGGAATCCGGTTCCACTGGAGGTCGTTGCGGGATAGCGTCAACCTGCCGTCCGTGCGATCGAGGATCGTGACGATGCGGAACACTGCTCCGCAGGAGCAGTGGATCTTGTGCTCCACCAAGGGCGTCGTCTCGCCGAGGAGCGGCTCGATGAGGATTCGCCGGGGAATGCCCCGGTAGTTCGTCTCAGCGTAGACCAGAGAGCGGCCCCTGCGGAGCCAACGGCGGAGCCGGGCCTCCGCGCGCCCTCGGTCGAAAGTGGCCGCGTCTCGGCAGAACAGCACCATCTGGCTGCTGTGGTTGGGCTTGATCACGAACCGCGGTGGCAGCGAGCCCCAGTCGATCTCCCCGACGGACCGGTAGACCCCGACCAGGGGAACGAGAAGGTCCCCCAGCCCCTTGAACGCGACGTAGTCCCGGACGCGGAGCTTGTCCGAACAGAGCCGGATCAGGGGGGAGTGGTGGTGGATCTTCAGCCAAGCGCACTTGTCGACCAGCGAGACGGGCGCATCCAAGTTCAGGTCGCGGCCCTGCCAGCGCCGGCTCAGCGCTTGCAGCAGCCGGCGGTCGTAGCCCCCGCCCGGCTTGGGCTCGAGCCTCGGGGCGACGTGCCCGGCCAAGGTCCAGAAGGCGCGCTCCAGCGCAACGCCCGCTTCGCGCAGGCCCATTGGACCATGCTACACCGTCGGAGACACCAATTGGAGCTGGAAAAGGCTACGGGCCGGCACCCGGCCCTGCAGACGAGCCCGGTCGGAGGCTCAAAAAGGCTGCGGGCCGGCCTCCTCTCCGAGCGGCCAGCCCGCTTCTTCGACGTCGGATCTCCGCCTACGACTCGCCCATCGTGTGCACGAAGGTCGGCTCGAACGGGATCAACCCCATGCGCGTCGCGGCGCGGAACGCCTGCACGCGGTTGTTGACGCCGAGCTTGTCGTAGATGTTCGCCAGATGGAAGTCGACGGTCCGCTTCGACACGAACAGGACATCGGCGGCCTCTTTGCTGCTGTGGCCCTGCGCGATCAGGCTCAGCACCTCGATCTCGCGCTTCGTCAGACGAACGGCCCTCTGGGAGTTCTCCGACCTAGAAGTTGCTGGCATTGGCATTTTCCACCCCTCGATTCGTTTCAACCGCCTACCTGTCTGATTCCACAGCCAGAGGCGGACCTTGAGATGGACCTGCCGGAGATCCGATAAAACGGAATTCTTACCGGGTCCGGTATCCGCTCGAAGGGCTCAGAGACTGGATTCCACGACCCGCGCGCCGTCCACCGCCCGACAGACCAGGAACGCGCCCTCGCGGCCTGCGCGTTTGACGTACTCGGCGCTGGCTTTGTTCACGAAGTCCCCCAGGGCCTCGATGCGGACCAGCGCGACGCAGGCCCCGCCGAACCCCGCCCCGGTCATGCGCGCGCCGATGCACCCCGGGGCGGCGTTCGCGGCCTCGGACATCACGTTCAGCTCGCGGCAGGAGACCTCGTAGTCGTCGCGGAGGGTCAGGTGGCTGTCGCGGAGGAGCCATCCGCAGAGGTCCGAGTCGCCGGCCTTCAGCGCCTCGCGGAACTCGAGGCAACGGGCGTTCTCGGTGACCACGTGCCAAGCCCGCCGGAACACCACCGGATCGAGCGCGTCCCTGGCGCCCTCGAGCATCTCGAGCGTGGCGTCGCGGAGGAGCTCCAGCCCGAGGGCCTTGGCGGCCGCCTCGCACTGGGACCGCCGCTCGTTGTACTGCGACGCCGACAGCTGCCGAGGCTTGCGGGTGTCGCAGAGAACGATCGAGATGCCGTCGGGAAGCGGGCACGGGTCGATGTCGAGCGTGACGGTGTCGAGGAAGATGGCCGAGTCGGCGACGCCCATCGCGCTCGCCATCTGATCCATGATGCCGCAGTTCACGCCCACGAAGCGGTTCTCGCACCGCTGGCCGTAAAGGGCGAGCTCCTTGTTGGAGAGCTGGTAGCGGCCCAGGGCGTCGTACAGCTTGCCGAAGGCGAGCTCCAGCGCCGCGCTGCTGCTCACCCCGCTGCCCAGAGGAACGTTCGAGGCGACGACGGCCTCTACGTCGGGCACGTCCTCGAAGCCCTCCTGCTGCAGCACCCACGCGACCCCCGCCGCGTAGGCAGCCCAGCCGCGCACCTCCTTCCGGTAAAGGTCGGCAGCCCGAAAAGGCTCCGCCTCGCCCGCGGAGGGCTCCAGCGAGACCAACCGGGACGGCCCCTGCGTCCGCCGGCCCGCGACTACCACGAAGCGATCGATGGCGGCCGGGAAGACGTAGCCGCCGTTGTAGTCGGTATGCTCGCCGATGAGGTTCACGCGCCCGGGAGCGGCGGCCACCACCTCGGGGTTCCCTCCGAAGCGTTCCGAAAAGCCGGACTTCGCCTGCTCGACGACCGCGGAAAGGTTGCCCAACGCCATCGGCGGGGGTTTACCCGATGCGCCGCGGGCCCGGCACGCGGCCGGCGTCTTGACGCGAGCCGGCCCGTTGGAGTATCCTTTGCGGTTGCTGCCCGGTCCGAAGGCCGGCGCGGGGGTATCCCATGGCGAAGATCTGTCAGGTCACAGGCAAGAAGGCGAACGCCGCCAAGCACATCCGGCACCGGCACTCCGGCGCGTGGAAGTTCCGCGCCCCCAAGAAGAACCGGGAGCAGCTGCCGAATCTGCGCACCGTCCGGATCCAGACGCCCGGCGGCAAGGTGACGCTGCAGGTGAGCGCGGCGGCCATGCGGCACCCCGAGTTCCAAGCCGTGGCCGCTGGCCTCAAGCCGATTCCCAAGGAGTGGCTCAAGAAGCCGCGGTACGACTGAGACCCGAACGAGGATTCCGGGCGGGAGGCCGCAGGTCGGCCTCCCGCCCTTCTTCTGGGCGAAACCCTCCGCGCGAGACCGCCGTATCAGCCCCCGAACATGGAGTTGGCGCAACGCTACAGCTACGCGGCCCTGCTCGTCCTGTCTCTCGCCTTGCTGGTCGTGGGCGGTCTGATCCTGCGGCCGTTCGTCCCGGCCCTCGTCTGGGCTCTGGTCCTCGCGATCCTGACGCAGCCGATCTATGAGCGCTGTCGCCGCAGGCTCGGGGACAGCTTCGGCGCCGGGGTCACCGTTTTGGCCACCGTGCTCTTCGTCGGGCTCCCCCTCACGGTGGTCGGCACGTTCCTTTACCTGCAGATTCTGGATGCCCTTCAGGCGATCGGCAGCCAGTCCACGTCGACCCGCAACTCGTTCCAGGTGGTGCTCGACGGCGTGACCAAGGCCCTTGCTCCCCTGCTCCGCGCCCTGGGCCAAGAGGACTTCAGCCTCACCGACTGGGTGGCGTCGAACCGGCAGATGCTGATGGAGGCCGTCCGCCAGCCGTTGGGCCAGGCCGCCGTGGGCGCGGGCAAGGGAGTTTTCACCGCCGTGGTCGCACTGCTCACGCTGTTCTTCCTGCTCAGGGACGGCGGAAGGCTGCGGGAGCCAGCCGTCGAGCTGAGCCCCCTGACCCCGGCGCAGACGGAGAGTCTCTTCCAGCGCATCGGGCAGACGGTGCGCGCGGTGTTCGTGGGCATCGTGCTCGTCGCGATCGTGCAGGGGCTCGCTGCCGGCGTCGGCTACTTCGTCGCGGGCGTGCCGAACCCGGTCGTCTGGACCCTGGTGACCATCGTGCTCTGCGCGATCCCGCTTCTCGGATCGCCTCTCGTGTACGTGCCGCTCGGCGTCACGCTGATCACGCAGGGCAGGCCTCTCGCGGGCGTTCTGTTGATGGCCTACGGGTTCGCGGTCGTGAGCAACATCGACAACGTTCTTCGGCCGTTCATCATCGGCGCGCAGACCAACCTCCACCCGATGGCCGTGTTCTTCAGCCTGCTCGGCGGAGTGTTCCTTCTGGGGCCGGTGGGTCTGATGGCCGGTCCGATGGTTCTGACCGTGGCCCTCTGCCTGGCGGACGCTCTGAGGGAGGCGCGCCGGGAAGCTACTGCTGCCTGAGGTCCTGGCGGATCTCATCCTCCGCCTGGCGCACCTGCCGCAGCTCGTGCAGCGTCGCGTCGAGCGAGGGGAGCGAGCTCACGGTGTTGGCCGCGTCGTCCCGCAGGACCATCATCGTCGACTGCTCCACCTCCTCGGCCAGAGCCCGGAGCCGCTCGGCGATGGCCCGTGCAGGCTCGAACTCGGGCGGGAACGAGGAGAACGCGTCCGGTTGCAGGACAGGCCGACCGAGGATCTCGTCCACCACCTCCCGAACCTCCTCGTGCCACTCCGACTTGTTGCCGGCCGGCGTCATCAGGTTCTTCGCCAGAAGCAGGAGGTCGCCCATCCCGGCTTCGGCGCTGGCGAGGGCCTGCTCGCGGATGATCCGCCAATGCGACGGCAGGTTCGGCCTCGTCCAGAACGGGCCGTTCAGCGCCGCTTCCGCCCTGAAGTAGTGTCTGGCCGCCTCCTCCATCAGCGTCGCCAGAGGGACTCCCAACCGCTTGGCGAGCCGACGCTTCTTCATCGCCCGCATCTCGATGGCCGCCCTGCGGATCTCCGCCCTGCGCAGCGCCTCCGGCGTCTTGGCCTTGCTGGCCCGAGAGCGCGCCACGCCGATGAGCGCGGCGATGCCGGGCACGCCCACCAGCACGGTGACGGGGATCGACAGCCAACCGATCCACTGGAACAGAGCCCAGCCGAGCGCGCCGGACCCAACGACCACCCCGAGGCAGCTCGCCAAGGCAGGCCAGGCGGTGGGCTCCTCCTGCTCCGCGGCCTTCTCCAGGTAGCCCCTCAGGAACTGCAGGTCGCTCTCGGACCGAGGCATGACCCTTTGTGGCCCAATGGGCTCGGCCGGACCTAGCCGGGGGGCCAGTTCATCGGCCGGCCGCCGAGCAGATGCACGTGCAGATGGTCCACGGTCTGGCCTGCATCGAGGCCCTGGTTGATCACCAGGCGGTATCCGCCCGCCAGCCCCATCTGCTCGGCGATCTTCTTGGCCGCGTTGAGCAGGAACTTGTGGTCTCCGTCCTCCGGCAGATCCGCCAAGCCGGGGATCTCCTGCCGCGTGACGATCAGGATGTGCACGGGGGCCTGCGGGTTGATGTCCTTGAACGCCACGCAGTGCTCGTCCTGATACACGATCTCCGCCGGGATCTCTCCGTTGATGATCCGCGTGAAAAGCGTCGCCATGGCTCCTCTGTTCGCCGCCCGCTCGGCGTTTCCTGCCCGGCGCGAGCCGTCTGGGACCTCACCAGCCGCGGACGGCCATCTGCTGCTCCGGCGGCACCGTCGACGCGCTGATGCCCACCATCGGCTCGCCGAGGTTGCGGCTGATCTCCGCGAGCCGCTTCGGGTCGTTGTGGAACAGAACGGCCTCGACGATCGCCTTGGCGCGCCGCGCCGGATCGCCGGACTTGAAGATGCCGGAGCCGACGAACACGGACTCGGCGCCGAGCTTCATCATCAGAGCGGCATCCGCGGGCGTGGCGATGCCACCGGCCGAGAAGTTCGGCACCGGCAGCTTGCCCAGCTCCCTCACCATCCGTACGAACTCCAAGGGAGCCTGCATCTCCTTGGCCAGGACGTACAGCTCGTCCTCGCGGCAGGACTGCACCCGGCGGATCTCGGCCATGATCGTGCGCATGTGCCGGACGGCCTCGACCACGTCGCCCGTTCCGGCCTCGCCCTTGGTGCGGATCATCGCCGCACCCTCCGAGCAGCGTCGCAGCGCCTCGCCGAGGTTCCTCGCCCCGCACACGAACGGCACGGTGAAGCGGTGCTTGTCCACGTGGTTCTCCTCGTCGGCCGGAGTGAGAACCTCGCTCTCGTCGATGAAGTCCACCTCCAGAGCCTCGAGGATCTCCGCCTCCACGAAGTGCCCGATGCGGCACTTGGCCATCACCGGGATCGAAACGGCGGCCTTGATCTGCAGGATCAGCTCGGGGTCGCTCATGCGCGCGACGCCGCCATCCCGACGGATGTCGGCCGGGACCCGCTCGAGGGCCATCACGGCCACCGCGCCCGCGTCCTCGGCGATGCGCGCCTGCTCCGGCGTGACCACGTCCATGATCACGCCGCCCTTCAGCATTTCGGCCAAGCCGACCTTCTCGCGCCAAGTCTTCGCAGGTTGATTCGGAACTGCCATGGGAGAACACCCGGGGAGGGGTCTGAGCGCCCCTTCGCCGGTTCAATTATGTCTTAACGCCGCCGATCCGGGCTCGTCGGCAGGGTAGAACGACACAGCCCATGGACGATCGCTTTCTCCGGGCGCTGGACGCGGCCGCAGACCTGGAGCCGACGGTCGCCAACCGCCGGAGGCTAGCCCAACGTTGGGGGGACGACGCCGCCCGCTGGGCCTTCGAGCAGGCGGACCTGCGGCGGCGCGCCGCCCGGAAGTTCCCCGAGGCCCACCGGATGCTGTTCGACCGCGAGGGCCTCGAGATGGCCTCCTCGGACGAGGCTTCCCGCCACCACGCCTCCCTCTTCCCACGCGGAGAGCTCGTTGCGGACCTGACGGCCGGCGTCGGCGCCGATCTCATCGCTCTGGCCCGGCGCGGGCCCGCGCTCGGGTTCGAGAAGGACCCCGACCGGGCCGCCCTGGCCCGCTTCAACCTAGCCAGCCTCGGGCTGGAGGCCGAGGTTCGCTGTGGGAACTGCTTCGAGGCACGCTGGGACTTCGACTTCGCCTTCGCCGATCCGGCCCGCCGATCGGGCGAGACACGCTCCTCCGACCCGATGCGCTCCGAACCGCCCCTGACCGAGCTGCTTCCGCGGCTGCGCCCTCTCCGGCTCGCCGCCCTGAAGCTCAGCCCGCTGGCGAGCGACGCCGTTCTGGAGTCGGTCGGCGGAAGGGTGCGGTTCCTCGGCTGCGGCTGGGAGTGCCGCGAGGCGCTCGTTCTGCTGGGATCCGACGTTCGGGATCCCGGCGCCGTGGAGGCGGCGCTCGCCGACGGCCCGGTCTTGGGCAGCGAGCCCGGGGGAGAGGCCGCCGAGGAGCCGGCGGAGTGGCTGCACGAGGCCCACCCCGCCGCCATCCGGGCCGGCTGCCTCGGCGCATTGGCCAGGGACCACGGCTTGGCGCTGCTCGGAGACTCGAACGGCTACCTGACCGGCTCGCGGAGGGCGGAGTCGCCGTGGCTGCGGGCCTACAGGGTTCTATGGTCGGCTCCCGCGGACACCAAGCGAACGCAGCGCGCCCTGCGAGAGCTGGGGGCCCGCGTGGCCGAGGTCAAGCACCGCGCCCCCGCGCCGCCCGTCGCGCCGAGGGCATTCCGGCCCGAGGGCGACCGCCCGCTGTCGCTGATCGTCTGGCCCAACGGTCGGAGCCTGCGGCACGCGCTCGCGGAAGGTCCCGTCTAGGACGCTCCGGCGCAGTGTCCGCACACTCCGATCAGCTCCAGCCGCGCCGTTTCGACCTGAAATCCGAGGCTTTCCGCGCCGCCCTCCAACGTGTCGAGGCAGGATTGGGCCAAGGCCACCTCGGTCACGCAGCCACACCGTCGGCAGACGAGGCGCTGCTGGAAGCCGTGGGCCTCGGCGGCGCGGCAAGGGATGTAGCCGTTGACCGACGCCACGTGGTGCGCCAGGCCGGTCTCCTCGAGCGTGGCGAGAATCCGGTACACGCTGACCACGTCGATCCGGCCGCCGGCCTGAACGATCCTCTCATGAATCTCGTAGGGACTTAGGGCCCGATGGGTTTCGCCCAACGTGCGGATCACCTGCAGCCGGGTCATGGTCATCCGGTAGCCCCGCGCCTTCAGCTCAGCGAGCGCCTTCTCCTCGAATTCCCGCTTCTGAGCGGGCGTCGCCAGGTTGCAATCGAAGCTCTCCGCCACTTGCCTCCGCCTCGGACCGGTCTGGCTCATTATGCCCCGAGCGACCGGCGCCGCCCAGACTGGAGCGACTCTGCAAAAAGGCGGTGCGAACAGGTTCCTTTCAACGTATCAGTATCTGGTAAAAGAATCCAGCTTCGAACGAAGCTGATTCGACGACCGTTGCCTGTCCGCTAGGAGCGATCCGAGCAGGGCGCTCAGAGGAGGGAAAGCATGAAGTTCTACAACCTGAAGACTCGCTCGCACGTCGAGGTCCCCGACTCCGAGGTCAAGAAGATGGCCATGGAGCGGGAGACCAAGAAGGGGAAGCAGATCCGCTACGCCTTCACCGCCGAACACGAGGGCAGCAAGCTCTACAAGTTCGTCAGCGAGAAGGACTACAAGGCGGCGTCGTTCCCCGAGATCAAGAAGTAGACACCGACCAAACTCCAGACCGAGGGGGCCGGCACGGAACGCCGGCCCCTTCTCCTTTTTGCGCGCCGAACCGTAGTTTGTCGGGAGCGTCAGTGGGTGTATGGGCTTGGCGACCGATCGCGACAAGACCGCGCACCTGTTGCGGCGATTCGGCCTCGGCGCGAGCGTGGAGGAGCTCGAGTTCTACGCGGAGGGAGGCTACGCCCGCGCCGTCGACCGGCTGCTGGGAGAGGCGGCCGAGGAGGCCCCGTTTCCCGACGCGGAGAGGTTCGTCGGAGCGAACGGCCGCCTGAACCCGCCGGATGCGGTCGCTTGGTGGCTCGTGCGGCTGCTGGGCACCCGGCGCGTGCTGCGGGAGAAGCTGACCCTCTTCTGGCACAACCACTTTGCCACCAGCCTCGTCAAGGTCGGCGCCGCCCCGCTGATGGTCGCCCAGATCGAGACGCTGCGGCGCCTGGCGCTCGGGCCGTTCGAGGAACTGCTGCTGGCCGTCAGCAGGGATCCGGCCATGCTGGTGTGGCTGGACAACGCCCAGAACGTTCGGGGCCGACCGAACGAGAACTTCGCCCGCGAGGTGATGGAGCTGTTCACCCTGGGGATCGGGCACTACACCGAGGAGGACGTGCGGGAGGCGGCGCGCGCCTTCACCGGCTGGAGCCTCCGCCGGGTGCAGGGCGGCCCGCTCGGCGTCTCGGCGGAGTTCGTCTTCCGC
>CALGMO010000109.1 GCA_937961665.1 uncultured Fimbriimonadaceae bacterium | reverse complement strand
GGGACATCGCGACGGTCGTGGACGGCCCGGAGGAACCGACGAACTACGTGTTCTTCGGCCACGGCCCGGCGAGCGGAAAGGAGATCGGGCAGCCGGAGCCGGCGGTGACGATCTCCGTGGCCAAGCGGAAGGGTAAGAACGCGATCGACGTCGCGCACGCCGTGCTGGCCAAGGTCGACAGCCTGAAGGGCACCATCATCCCGTCGGACGTTCAAGTTTCCGTCACGCGGAACTACGGCGAGACGGCGAGCGAGAAGGCCGGAGAGCTGCTGTACCACATGATGATCGCGGTGGTGTCGGTCACCCTGCTGATCGCCATCGCGCTGGGCCGGAGGGAGTCGCTCGTCGTTCTCGTCGCGATCCCGGTGACTCTGGCCCTCACGCTGCTGGTCTTCTACCTGTACGGCTACACGCTGAACCGGATCACGCTGTTCGCGCTGATCTTCTCGATCGGCATCCTGGTCGACGACGCGATCGTGGTGGTGGAGAACATCGTGCGCCACTACAGGATGCCGACCGCCCAGAGGGAGTCGACCATCCGCACGGCCGTGCTTGCGGTCGACGAGGTAGGAAACCCGACGATCCTGGCGACGTTCACCGTCATCGCGGCGATCCTGCCGATGGCGTTCGTCGGCGGCCTGATGGGGCCGTACATGAGGCCGATCCCCGTGGGCGCCTCGGCGGCGATGATCTTCTCGCTGCTGATCGCCTTCATCGTGACTCCGTGGGCCGCGGTTCGGATCCTCAAGGCCGACTCGGGCCACCACCACGAGGGCCAGGACGACTGGATGACTCGGTTGTACCGGTCGGCCATGAACCCTCTCCTGCACAACGCCAAGGTGCGTTGGGGGTTTCTGCTCGGGGTGTTGGTGCTCCTTCTGGCGTCTATGTCGCTGGTTCTGCTGAAGGTCGTCACGGTGAAGATGCTGCCGTTCGACAACAAGAATGAGTTCCAGATCATCGTGGACATGCCGAACGGCACCACGCTGGAGCGAACGGCCGCCGCGACCCAGGCGCTTGCGGACTACGTGGCGACCATTCCGGAGGTGGAGAACTTCCAGCTCTACGTGGGAACGGCCAGCCCGTTCAACTTCAATGGACTGGTGCGGCACTACTTCATGCGCTCGCAGAGCTATCAGGCGGACATCCAAGTCAACTTGGTCGGCAAGGGGGAGCGGAAGGCCCAGAGCCACGACATCGTGAAGCGGATCCGACCCGAGATCGCCCGCATCGCGAAGGAGTGGGGCATCCGGGCCAAGGTGGCCGAGGTTCCGCCAGGCCCGCCGGTCCTCCAGACCCTGGTGGCCGAGGTCTACGGTCCCACCTTGGAGCAGAGGCTCGAAACCGCGCGCAAGGTGAAGGAGATCTTCTCCACCACCGAGGGCGTCACGGACGTGGACTGGTACGTCGACGATCCGCAGCCCACGTACCGCTTCGTCGTCGACCGGGAGAAGGCCGCGCTGGCGGGTGTGGACGTGTCGTCGATCAACCGCGCCATCCGCGCCGCCCTGGGCGGCCTCCAACTGGGGCTGCTCCACGACGAGGGGAGCTACGAGGACGTGCCGGTCGTGATCCGCCTCCCGCGGGAGTCGCGCTCGGCCCTCAACGAGCTGGACCAGGTCACCATCGCCTCGCGGACCGGGCGGGCGGTCCCGCTCAGGGAGCTGGCGCGGCCCGTGGAGGTCCCCGGCGAGACGGCGATCTACCACAAGAACCTGCAGCCGGTGGTGTACGTCACGGGCGACGTCGTGGGCAGGCAGGAGAGCCCCGTGTACGCGATCCTCGCGATGAACAAGAAGCTGGACCAGCTGCGGTTCGGTGACGGCGTGAAGCTGAACATCCTCAGCACGCGCCAGCCGTTCACCACGGAGACGCCACAGATGAAGTGGGACGGTGAGTGGCACATCACCTACGAGGTCTTCCGCGACCTCGGCATCGCGTTCGCGGTGGTGCTGATCCTCATCTACATCCTGGTGGTGGCTTGGTTCCAGGACTTCCGCACGCCGCTGGTGATCATGGCGCCCATCCCGCTGACGCTGGTCGGCATCCTGCCGGGGCACGCGTTGATGGGAGCGTTCTTCACGGCGACGTCGATGATCGGGTTCATCGCGGGCGCGGGCATCATCGTCCGCAACTCCATCATCCTGGTGGACTTCATCGAGCTGAGGCGCCGGCAAGGCCTGCCCTTGGACGAGGCGGTGATCGACGCCGGCGCGACTCGATTCCGGCCGATGCTCCTGACGGCCGCTGCCGTCATCGTCGGATCGTTCGTGATCCTGTTCGACCCGATCTTCCAAGGGCTCGCGATCTCGCTGATGGCCGGAGAGATCGCCTCGACCCTGCTCTCCCGGGTCGCCGTACCGGTCCTCTACTACATGATGCGCTCCCGCGACGAGCGTCGGGCCGCGCGGGCCGGAGCCTAGACCGAGAGTGCGAGCGGGCGGCGGCGCGAGCCGCCGCCCGCAAGTTTCCCTAGGTGTCAGTCGCGCAAGTCGAGAGGGCGGTCGTCGCCCGCTTCCGCCTGCTTCAGCCGCCGCTCCGCCTCCTGCAGCACGGGTTCCGGCGTGCGGAACAGCGACCCGACGACGAACACCACCAACGCACCGACCAACGCGAACCACGTGAAGGAGACCTTCGGCAGCCAGTCGGGCCTGACGAACTGACCCTCGTAGCCGAACCAAGGGGCGACCGCGTTGGCGACCATGATGTGCATCTCACCCAGGACGATGGTGGCGAACAGACCGCAGGTGACGGCGATGAGGTTCCCCCGGTCGGAGCCCCGGCTCTTAGTGAGCATGCCCAGCAGGAAGACGCCCAGCATCGGCCCGAGGATGAACCCGGCGATGCCCAGAACCACAGGAATGATGCGCACGTCCGGGTGCGTCACCTTCGCATAGGCGAACACCCCCGCGACGGCGATCATGAGGATCGCGAACACGACGGTGAACGCGCGCGCCGCATTCACGTAGTGGGCCTCCGGCTTTCCTTTGAAGCGACCTAGGTACCAGTCGTTCGTGGCGCTGGTGGCCAAGGCGTTGAGAGCCGCCGAGAGCGAACCCATGGCCGTGGCGAACACCCCTGCCAGCACGAATCCGCGCACCCCGACCGGCATCACGTTGAGGATGTACGACCCGAAGACGTCGGCGGTCGCCGCAGGCTTGTAGGTCGGGTCCTTCAGGTAGTAGGCGTAGAGCAGGATGCCGATGAACGTGAAGGCGGCCGCGATGGGCAGGTCCATGAAGGCGGCGGTCATCAGGCTCTTCCTGGCCTTGCGATGCGTGTCCGAGGTGAGCAGCCTCTGCACCATGTCCTGGTCGGTGCCGAAGGCCGCCATGTTGCCGACCGTCGCTCCGATCAGTGCGGAGAAGAGCGTGTAGTCGCTCCAGAGGATCAGCTTCACGTAGTGCCAGGCGTTCATGGCCGACACGCCGTGCTCCTTCATGTACGCCTGGATGCGGTCGGGCTCGAAGCCGCTCACGAAGTAGCCCTCCAGCGTGCGCATCTGAGGCACGGCGTCTAGGAAGGCCTGCCACCCGCCGATGTGCCACAGTAGGGTGCCCACCGCTACGAGCGCGCTGGTGAACATCAGCGTGGCCTGAATGACGTCGGTCCAGATGACGGCCTTGATCCCGCCGATCGCCGTGTAGATGCACGTTGCGACCGTCAGCGCGATGATCGCGATCAGATAAGGCGTGACGGAAGACACGGCCCCTTGGCTGAAGTGGACGTCCTGCCTCTGCACGAACAGCTGCCAGGCCAGCACCATCACCAGAGACGGCACGAACAGACGGGTGCCGGAAGCGAGGGTGCGCATGATCAGGAAGAGCGCCGAAACGTACTTCCTCGAGAGGGGTCCGAAGCGCACCGCCAGATAGTCGTACACGGTGTAGACCTTGAATTGGTAGTACGGCTTGAGGAAGATCCCCGCGACGAGCCAGCGACCGAGGATCACGCCCAAGACGAGCTGCACATAGGCCAGGCTCCGCTTGTCGTAGCCTTCGGCGGGGGCGCCTAGAAAGGTGGCGGCGCTCGTCTCGGTGGCGATGATCGAGGCCATCACCGCCCACCATGCGACTTGGCGCCCGCCCAACGCGAAGTCGCTCAGGCTCCGCTCCCGGCGGCCCATGTACAGGCCGATGGCGACGATCGCGACGAAGTAGAGAACGATGATCAGGCCGTCGACCAGCAAACCCACAGCAGGACGATTCTGCACCGTGCCGGTCGGCTCCTGCAAACGCTCCGGGATTCAGCGTTCGTTGCCGAACAGGCGGCCGCCACCCATCGCCTTCCGCCAAGCGTCGCGCCAACGGTGGACCTCGACGACGCCGATCTCCGGGAGGGGCCTGCGCTCCTCGGCGGAGGGAAGGGGAGGGAAGGGTCGGCCCGGCATCGTCTGGTACCAGTAAGCGACGCTGGCGAGCTCCAAGGACAGGTTGTTGGCGTGCCCATGCTCGATGCTGGCCCGGAGCGACCTTTGGAACCGGATGGGATCCTCCAGATGGAACCGGTACACGTGCGTCCGACCGAGCCACCCGAAGCGCGGCGAATCGTTCCCCCTGCCTGGAGCACGCGCAGTGCCGAAATAGGGGTGCAGGTAGTGCTCATCCGGGCTCCAGCTTTGGTTGAAGTAGTCCTCCGTGCCGGTGCCGTGGGCGCTGCCCGGCCAAGGCTCGCCGTCCACGAGAAACATGTCGTCGCCCTCGCCGTACCAGATCGGGCTGGGGCAGTTGATGTAGTAGTTCACCCCGACGAAGTGTCCCCTGCCCTCACACTCGCAGAAGAGGTAGTTGAGACGATCCGACGGGTTGTTCGCGAAGGGGCCGAAAACGGCCCATTCGTTCTCCACGTCGCCGCTCCCGCTCTCCGGGCTGGTGAGTTCCTGGTGGTACCACGCGTGGAAGCGCCCCATGTCGTCGGGAAGGCCCGGGTGCTCCTCGTAGTCCACGTAGTAGTAGAACGCGGACACGTCGTGCGATCCCTGGTTCTCCACCGTGATGCGCGCTCCGTCGCCGAACGGCATCGGGAAATAGCTGACGAGGGCGTTCCCGTCCCTCGGAGCGGCCGCCAGGGGCAGCGAGACGAAGTTGTACTTCATGCCCCATCCCTGCCCGAAGAAGTCCCCGATGGGCGACTCGACGCTCGGATGGTCGCAGCCATCCCAGTAGCACCGGAGCACGAGGTTCCTGCGGTGCAGGGGGTCGTCGCAGGCGATCGTGATCCAGATGTGGCGGATGATCCCGGAGCCTTGGATCTCGGCGATCGTTCTACATTCACCCTTGGGAATGGGCACCGCGTCGGCGTTTCCTCCCGTGCGGTCGAAGGAGGAGATGCGGCGGGACCTAGCGTCGAGAATGCGGGCTACGTTGGCGAGCGGACCCTGGGACATGGCGTTGCACCTGCGCCGCCTGTTTACCCCACGGATCGTCGGCGGCGTCCACGCAAAGATGCACGCTTCGCGTTGCATATTCATTCACAGTGTGTTATATTGATAGCGACGGGCTTGCCAGCCCGGCTCATTCGAGGAGGAACCATGCGACGTTGCACCGCTCGCCGAGGCTTCACGCTCATCGAGCTGTTGGTCGTGATCGCCATCATCGCGATCCTCGCCGCCATCCTGTTCCCGGTGTTCGCGCAGGCCAAGCAGGCCGCCAAGCGCACGGGGACCCTGTCGAACCTCAAGCAGAACGTGCTGGGCGTGATCATGTACGCCAACGACAACGACGACGGCGTGATCCCGACTTGGCAGGACGGAGCTTGGGTTTACGGCGACGGCATCCACGGGGCCTACGCCATCCAGAAGCTCTACCCCTACACCAAAAGCATCGACCTCGCTTGGGACATGTCCGAGCCGATCCCGAACTTCGTCGGCGGCCGACCGATGCCGGGCGACCGGTACTGGGGCGACTGGACCGCGGCCGGAACGCTCGGCTGGTCCAACGGCGGGATGATGTACTGCGCCGTCTGGCCGAGGCCGCCGCGCGTGATCAGCGCCCAGGAGTACGTGTCCGAGCTGATGATTCTGGCCTCGGCGAAGGGACCTGACCCGATGGGAATGCCGTTCTTCACCGAGACGCAGCCATCCTGTTACCAGAAGAGCGGCCCCCGCTGGGACGATCCGCAGGCGCCGGGCAAGGCGGCGTTCGAGTGGCACAACGGCGGCTTGCCGAGCGGCTACATGGACGGCCACGCGGGAATCGCGAAGGGCATGATCTACGTGGCGCCGAACAACGACTGCGACGCCCAGACCTACCAGTGGTGGGCCGAGAAGTCGAGCCGCGGCGACTACACACCCAACAACCCCTGGTCCGAGCACTACCTGACCCCACGGGTGCTGCACTACTGGGGCACGTGGTGGTCCGCAACGGAGTGAGGCGGATGCAGAAGGAGATCAGTCCGAAGGCCGCCGCCGTGATCGTCGCCGTGGTGGTCGTCGTCGCCGCGGTCGTGATCTACCAGCTGGTGTTCAAACCCGCACAGGCTCCGACGGTGAAGCCGAGGCCGTGGTCGCCGTCCTACGGCGGCGGGCCGGCCGGCGCGCCGCCCTCGCAGCGCTGAGGCGAATGCCGAGACCGAGCGCGGGTCCGCGCCCACTGGGCGCGGGCCCGCGCTCCGTTCGCCTGGACGGCTCTTCCCGAACGGCTTAGACTGCACAGCATGATCGCGACGCTCTGCCTAGCCGCGGCCCTGGCCGCGGGCCCCTCCTGGGAGGCGAACTTCAACCCCGATGGAACCCCGAGGCCGCTCCAGGACCCTGCCGACACGACCGTGTGGCCCAACCGTGTCAGTCGCGCGAACGCCGACGACTGGATTCCGCGGAACCACGACCGCATCCGGCTCATGCGCCCGAGGCTGCTCCTGATCAACTTCTCCAATCAGGTCGACCCGGCCAAGCCGATGCGGCTGTTCGCCGACCTGATGGCAGCCCTGAAGGAGAGCAGCCGGTACCACGGGTACAAGGACCCCTCCACGCCGGCCTTCCTGGACTACCAAGTTTGGCGCTATGTGGACCTGCGCGACGCCGACCGCAAGGTCGGGAACTCCCGGTGGGCGCCGATCAAGCCGGGTGTGGAGCAGGGCATCAACTGCGACTACGGCGGGTTTTTCAGCGAGAGGTTCGCGCAGGCGATCGGCGTGAGGGACCCCAAGAACCCGGACCGCTTCCTCAGGCTCGACGAGCTGATCGACCGGGGTTTCGTGCACGAGGTCTGGTTCACGGCCGCGCCGACGAGCGACTTCCGATGCCTCGAGTGCGTCGAGATGAAGAACGTCTACGACGAGAGATTCCGAAAGATCCCCGGCAAGGTCGTGCAGGCCGGGAACGGTGGCGATCCGGACCAGAAGTGGACCGGCAGGCCGGTTCGAATCAACTGCCTGAACGAAACGAGGGGCATCGGATGCGGAATGGAGAACCTGGCGCACTCCTTCGAGGGCATGGCGCACAGCAGGGCGATCCCGTACTTCACCAAGTACTTCTACGAATACGCCATGTTCGATCTGGACAAGCGCTACGGGCTCCCGTTCAACAGCTTCTACCCGCTTTGGGGAGAAGGCAAGGGGATCTCCTATCCCGACCCCCGTACGGCCGTCGTGACGGACGGAGAGCGCACCTGGCGCCTGGAGAACTACGTCGCGGCGGGCGGAAACGTGCACTTTCCACCCAACGGGAGGCGGCACTACGACCAGTCGAATGAGGAGCCGGTGATGTCCACCATCGAGGATTGGCGCTGCGGTTCGGGGCCCGACGGGAAGGATCTGGCCAAGCCTTGGACCAGCGACGTGCTGCGGCGTTACGCGGAGCTGGCGCCGGACTGCATGGGACGCTGGCTGGTCTACTGGCGCCAGAACGTTCCTGGCTACCGCAACAGGGCGAAGGACGACGAGGGCAGACCGATGAAGAACTGGTGGGTGTTCCTCTTCTACTGATCCCGCACGGTCCGCGCGAGCGACGCCCCTCCGTGGCAAAATGAGGACGGACCCAAGGAGATCCTTCGCGCGATGAGTGTCCCCACCCCGTTCGTCCCGCGCCGCAAGACGAGAGTCGTTCGCGTTGGCAGCGTCGCGATGGGCGGGTCTCTGCCGGTGCTCGTCCAGTCCATGGTGACGGAGGAGACCAGAAACGTCGAGGCTTGCGTGGAGCAGATCATCGCCCTCCATCAGGCCGGATGCGAGCTGGTCCGCGTCACGACGCCGAACTTGGGCGAGGCGCAGTGCCTGGAGGAGATCCGGGCAAAGGTCCGGGAGCGCTATCGGGACGTGCCGCTGACGGCCGACGTGCATCACCAGGGAAGCGCCATCGCGATCGAGGCCGCGAGGCACGTGGACGAAGTGCGCCTGAACCCTGGCCTGTTCGTCTTCCGCAAGGAGGCGAAGGAGGAGTACACCGACGAGGACCACCGCGAGGAGCTCGCGGCCATCGAGGAGTCGCTGGCGCCGGTCCTCGAGGCGCTTCTTCGGCATGACCGGGCGCTGCGGATCGGAGTCAACCACGGATCCCTCTCCCCGCGCATCCTGGCGACGCACGGCGACACGCCGAACGGAATGGTGGAGAGCGCGCTCGAGTACGTGCGCATCTGCGAGAAGTTCGGCTTCCGCAACATCAACATCTCGGCCAAGGCCTCGCGGGTGCCGATCATGGTGGCCGCCAACCGCCTGCTCGTTCAAAAGATGGACGAGGAGGGGATGGACTATCCGATCCACCTCGGCGTGACCGAAGCCGGAGACGGCGAGTACGCCCGGATCAAGTCCACGGCAGGGATCGCCACCCTGCTGCTGGAGGGTATCGGCGACACCATCCGGGTGTCGCTCGCCGAGGACCCGATCCGCGAGATCCCGGTGTGCTATGACATCCTGCAGGCTCTGGGTCTGCGCAAGACCAAGGTGGAGTACATCGCGTGCCCCTCCTGCGGGAGGACCAAGTTCGACCTGCCGACCGTGCTCCACGAGGTCCGCGAGGCGACGAAGCATCTGGTGGGCCTCGACATCGCCGTGATGGGATGCATCGTCAACGGGCCGGGAGAGATGGCCGACGCGGACTACGGATACGTCGGCCGGTCCGGCGGGATGATCACGCTGTACCGGAAGAAGGAGGTCGTCAAGAACAACATCCCGCAGGAGCGCGGAGTGGAGGAACTCATCGCCTTGCTCAAGGCGGACGGAGTCTGGAAGGAACCGGGCGAGGCCTGAGCGTGGATCCGACCGCCAACGCCTTCGCCCGATTGACGCTCGCCGGAGCCTCCTCCGCCTCGATTCACGACCTGCTGGCGGTGGGCCTCGCGAAGAAGGAGTCGGACCTGGAGCTGGCCGAGGCCGAGGCCAGGCGCATCGTCGGTTCCGGGGCCTCGTGGATTCGAGTTCGGGACATCTCAGCGGCCGAACTGCAGGGCCAAGGGATGTCTGCCTTCGAGGCGTGGCGCTGCCTAGCGTGGATGGAGATCGGGCGCCGCTTGGCGACTGCCAACAAGGGCCTGGCCAACTCCATCGAGGGTCCGGAGGACGTCGCGCGGCTCTTCCAGCACCTGAGGAACGAGAAGAAGGAGCACTTCGGCGTGGTGCTTCTCGACGCGAAGAACGCGGTTCTCCGCACAACGGTGGTGCACATCGGCTCGCTCACGGCGTCCATCGTCAGTCCGCGCGAGGTGTTCCGCGAGGCGATCCGAGACGGGGCCGCCAGCATCATCGCGGTCCACAACCATCCCAGCGGAGATCCGACTCCGAGCAGGGAAGACGTCGCCGTCACCAGGCAGCTGGCGCAGGTCGGAGAGCTGCTCGACATCCCGCTGCTGGACCATGTGATCCTGGGAGACGGCGTAGTGCCAGAGAGGGAGTTCTGCAGTCTGCAGAGGGAGGGAGTGATCCATGGCTGAAACCCATTGGCTGTCGTCGTGGGAGTCGATCGTCCGGGACCTGAGAGCCTCGGCGGAGCGGATGCACGAGGCGCGGGAGATCGGCCTGGCGAAGTGCCGCACGCTCATCCAGACCTCGGCGAAGTGCATCCGCCACGTGCATCGGCACCAGTTCGAGGAGGCCGAGAGACTCCTCCAGGATGCCAAGCGGATCGCGTCCGAGGCGCGGACGGCCCTGACGCCGTTCCCGAGCGTAATGCACGCGGGCTTCCTGCACGACGCGGAGAAGGAGATGGTCGAGGCGGCCTGCGTCCTTTCCATGGTGCAGGGCCGACCGTTGCCGGACCCGCAGGAGCTCGGGGCCATGGCCATGAGCTACCTCAACGGGGTGGGGGAAGCCGCCAGCGAGTGCCGCCGGTTCGCCTTGGACGAGATGCGCCGGGGCCATCTGGACGCCGCCGAGCGCCTCCTCGGCGCGATGGAGGCCGTCTACGACGAGCTGATCACCTTCGACTTTCCGGACTCCATGACCGGCGGCCTGCGCCGCACGTGCGACGCTCTGCGCGCCGTGGTGGAGCGAACGAGGTCGGACCTCACGGCGACCGCCTCCCAACAGGAGCTCATCCGGGAGCTGCGGGAGACGCGGCGCAGTCTGTCCGAGGCCGAGTAACGCCTCACTCGAACGGCAGGTCGACGGGAGGCTTGGGCCGCTCGCGTCGGTCGGGTCTGGCCTTTCGGGCTTGGGCGTTCATGTCGTAGACGGCGACGAGCCAGAAGACGAACATGCCCGCCAAGGGCAGGAGAACGGCCAGGTTGAGCGGCGCGGAGAGCTGGCCCATGGCCATCCGGAGGAGTCCCGAGACTCCGTTCGGCAAGAGCACCGCCGCGACCAGGCATAGGAGCCACCCTCCACCGAGCAAGAGGCCCTTGGACGTCTGGCCTACGACGAGCTGCCCCAATCCCGGCACGAGCAGCGTCAGCACCGTGGCGGACTTCGCCGAGGCGTAGTCCAGGCCGTGCGCGTCGCTGGGGAAGGCGCCCCACTCGCCCGCGGCGGCCGCCAGAACGGCCTTGGCGAACGCCCTCTCCACGTTCGCGTCGTCCGGCGCGAGGGCCTTCGCGCTCTCGAGGATCCGCTTGGCCTCCTGCACCCGTCGGAGCTCCAGAAGGCCCTCGCCCACAGTGGCGAGCAGAGAAGCGTCCTCCGGGGCGGCCGCAGCCGCCTGCCGATAGAGGTCCGCCGCCGCCTGGCTCTGGCCGCGGGTCTGCGCGAGCCTGGCTTGGCGCACGAGGCGCTCGGCCGCCTCGGAGCCCTTCAGATCAGGTTCGGGTCTCTCTGGAGGGACGTCCATAGGGTCTCCAGGTCGTAGAACTGGCGCTGCTCCTCGCGCATGATGTGGAACACGACGTCGCCGAAGTCCATCAGCACCCAGCCCGATCCCTCGCCCTCCGTCCGAAGCGGCCGGGCCGAGAGGTTGCGCAGCTTCTCCTCCACCCTTTCCGCGATCGCGGAGACGTGGCGGTCGTTGTTCGCCGAACAGACGACGAAGAAGTCGGCGATGGAGGTCTTCTCGCGAACATCCAAGGTTTCGATCCGTTCCGCCTTGGCATCCTCCGCGATCTTGACGATGGCCTCTGCTTTTTCCGTGGAAGTCATGCTGCTTGTCTACTGATAGAGACGGTGCTCGCGGATGTATCGTTGAAGCTCGGCGGGAACCCAAGGCTGAAGCGAAAGACCCTTCGCGGCCCGCTCCCGCAGATCCGTGGAGGAGATCGGAACCGGTTCCATGGGAACGAAGTCCACCCGTTCGGCGATGTCCGGAGTCAGGAGCGCCAGCAGCTCCTCCTTCGACCGAAAGTCCCTCTGCACGACGCCCAGTCGCGCATATCGGACGATCTTCTCCGGGCTCTTCCACTGGCGGAACCCCAGAAGCGCGTCCGAGCCGAGCAGAAGCCAGTAGTCCCCCGGTCTGGCGAAGGTGAGATCGGCGAGAGTCTCGACGGTGTAGCTGACGCCGCCGCGCGCAACCTCGATGTCGCAGACCGCCATCTGGGGACGGCCCTCCAAGAGAAGCTCCAGCATCTCGATCCTCTGTCGGGCGGGGGTCTGCGGCCGGGTGCGTTTGAACGGACTCCGGTTGGCCGGCACGAACAGCACCTCATCCAGAGATAGGTGCTTCATCGCGGCCTCCGCAACCGCGAGATGGCCGACGTGCGGCGGGTCGAACGTCCCTCCAAGGATTCCAGTCTTCATGCTTCGTCCGTAAAGGCGAACTCCCAGTCGCCGATCTGCACGGAGTCGCCCTCGGAGCAGCCCAGCTCGCGGAGCCGCTCGATGACTCCCAGCTTCTCGAGCCTGCGGTGGAGGTGCCGAAGGGCGTCCCTGTTCTCCAAATCCGTCATGGCGACCATCCTCTCCACGGCCGCACCCCGCACGACGAACAGGCCGTCCTCTTCCTGGGCGACATCCCAGCCGGCCTGGGGACGTCGGCCCGCTCCAGCCAAGACGACCGTCGCCTCCTCTTCGGCCTCCTCCGTCTCGGCGAACACGTGCTCCGCCATGGCGTAGAGAAGGGGCTCCAGCCCTTGGCCGGCCGCCGCTGAGATTCCGAACGCGCGCAGGCCACGCTCCCGGAAAGAGCGGAGCACCTCCTCGAACTGCTCCGGCGGCAGAAGGTCCGACTTGTTGACCGCCACGAGCCTCGGCCTCGAGTGCAGCCGGGGGTCGTAGCGCTCCAGCTCCTGCTCGATCGCCTCGAAGTTCTCCAAGGGCGAGGACCCGTCCATCGGCAGACAGTCCACGACGTGCACCAGAACCTTGCATCGCTCGGCGTGCTTGAGGAACCTGTGCCCGAGACCCTTGCCCTCGGACGCGCCCGGAATGAGGCCCGGCAGGTCCGCCACCACAAAGGTGCGGTCGTCCAGGCGCACCACCCCGAGGTTGGGGACGATCGTGGTGAACGGATAGTCCGCGATCTTCGGCCGAGCGGCGCTGATCGCGGAGATCAGGGTGCTCTTGCCGGCGTTGGGCAGGCCGATGAGACCGACGTCGGCCAGCAGCTTGAGCTCGAGCTTGGCCCGAATCCGTTGTCCCGGCGCCCCCTTCTCGGCGAAGTTCGGCACTTGGCGAACGCTGCTGACGTAGTGCAGGTTGCCGAATCCTCCGCGCCCGCCCTTGCACACGACGAACCTCTGGCCGTGCGCCTTGAGGTCTCCCAGCGTCTCGCCCGTCTCGAGGTCCGTCACCACCGTTCCAACGGGAACCTTGACGATCACATGGCGACCGTTGCGGCCCTTCTTGTTGCCCGAGGCGTGCTCTCCGTCCTCCGCCGCGTACTTCGGCTGAAGCCGGAAGTCGTACAGAGTTCGCTTGCCCCGGTCGGCCACCAGGATGACGTCGCCTCCCCGGCCCCCGTCCGCGCCGTTCGGCCCACCCCGCGGAACGTGCTTCTCTCGGTGGAAGCTCACCGCGCCCGAGCCGCCCCTGCCGCTACGGAACTCGACCTCGGCCTCGTCGATGAACATTCAGGGACCCTCGGTCTCCATGCCCTCGAGAAGACGGATCGTGATTCGCCCGCTACCAAGGTCGACGGAAAGGACGAACGCCTTCACCGCAGGCACGAGAAGCTCGCCGATCCTCAGCACGTCGTGCGCGGGGAAGGGCAGGACCTCCTCCACCGTCCCAAGGGAGCGGCCGTCGGGCGTGACCGCCTCCAAACCGATCAGGTCCGAAACGAGATACTCGTCCTCTTCCAGCTCGGGCCTGGGCGGTACAAGTCCGTACACCGTCGCACCGCCCAAGTCGCGAACCGACTCCGGCGTGTCCAATCCCTCGAACTTGAGGATCAGCTTCCCGGAGTGCACCTGCACGTCCTCGATCGCGGAGTGCAGATCGCCGATGCGGACGCGGGTGCCGACGGAGAACCTCTCCGCGTACTCGGTGAGCGGAACCACCTTGGCTTGGCCCCGGATGCCGAAGGGCCCGGCCAAAGTGCCGATAGGCCTGTAGCCGGCGGCCCGCGCCTCGGGCGTACGGTCTCCTCCGTTGGACCGGGAACGTCGGGCCATGCGGGTTCCGCTCAGGCCGCTTCGACCTTGACGAAGGCGCGCTCGCGGTTCTTGGCGGCCACGGCGCTCACCAAGGCCCTGACGGCCGACACGACGCGGCCGTTCTTCCCGATCAGCCGACCGACGTCGTCCTCGGCAACCTTGACGTGAAACGTGCGGGTGTTGCCGGAGACCTCCTCGTGGATGTGGAGGGACTCCGGGTCATCCACGATCTGCCGCACCAGCAGCTCGACGAAGGGGCGGTAGCTCATGACCCGCTTTCAGGACCCGAGGCGGAGGGCACGGTGAGCGGCGTGCGCTTGTCGAGGTATCGATACCGCTTCCGGGCCTCCGGGCGCTCCTCGAAGAACCTCTCCAGCACGCCCTGCTTGTTCAGGATGTAGCCGACGGTCTCGGTCGGCTCCGCGCCGTTGCGCAACCAGTGGAGCGCGCGCTCGGCATCCACCTCGACGCGCTTGGGCTGGCTCACGGGATCGTAGAAGCCGAGAACCTCGATGAAGCGACCGTTGCGGCCCATCGAGCTCTCCGCGGCCACGATGCGGTAGAACGGCCGACCCTTGGTTCCGATTCTCCTCAGTCTGATCTTAACCACTTCTTTCTGTGTCTCCCTAGGGTGAACTGTCAGCGTCTTCGACCCCGCTTGCCCAGCCTCTTCTGCAGCTTGGCCAGTTGCTTCATCTGCCGCCGCATCTCGTAGAGCTGGCGCACGAGGTTGTTGACCTCTTCGACGCTCGTGCCCGATCCGGATGCCACCCGCTTCCTGCGGGAGCCGTTTATTATATCCGGATTCGCGCGCTCGTCGGGGGTCATGCTCAGGATGATCGCCTCGATCCGGCTGAGCTGCCGGTCGTCCACCTTGTTCAGCTCCGCTTCGGGGATCTGCGCGCCGAGACCCGGGATCATTTTGAGAACGTTCTGCAGCGGGCCCATCTTGCGGACCATCCGGAACTGCTGCAGCATGTCGTTGAAGTCGAAGGAGCCGCCCTTGAGCTTGGACTCCAGCGACTCCACGTCCTCGGCTTCCATCGCCTGCTCGGCCCGCTCGATGATGCCGAGGATGTCGCCCATGCCCAGGATGCGCTGAGCCATGCGGTCGGCGTAGAACGGCTCCAGGGCGGAGGTCTGTTCGCCCACGCCGATGAACCGCACCGGCACGCCGGTCGCCTCGCGCACGCTCAGCACCGCGCCGCCGCGGGCGTCGCCGTCGAGCTTCGTGAAGATCGCCCCGGTCAGCTCGACCCGCTCGTGGAAGGCCCGGGCGACGTTGACGGCCTCTTGGCCGGTCGTGGCGTCGACCACCAGCAGGACCTCCGTGGGTCGCGTCGCGCGGACGATCGCCTCCAGCTCCCGCATCAGCGCCTCGTCCACCTGGAGTCGGCCAGCCGTGTCGACGATCAGCACGTCCAGCAGCAGGTGCCGGCACCGGTCCAGCGCGGAGCGGGCGATCGCCACCGGATCTTGACCCTCGGACCCGGTGTGGACCGGCACGCCCAAGGACTCGCCGAGAACCTCCAGCTGTCGGACCGCGGCCGCCCGCTGGATGTCGCAGGCGGCCAGCATCGCCTTCTTGCCCTGCGACAGCATCCACTTTGCCAGCTTCGCGGCCGTGGTGGTCTTGCCGGATCCCTGAAGGCCGCAAAGAACCACGACGGTCGGCGGGGAAGGGGCCCACCGGAATCGCGACGGGGAAGAGCCACCCAGCAGCTCCGTCAGCTCGTCCCGAACGATCTTGATGACGGTCTGGTCGGCGGTGAGGCTGCCGAACACGTCCTCGCCGACGGCCTTCTCGCGAACGCGCGCGATGAACCGCTTCGCGACCTCGAAGTTGACGTCGGCCTCCAGCAACGCCACGCGGACCTCGCGGAGCATCTCGGCAACGTCGCTCTCGGAGAGCCTGCCTTTGCGGCGAAGCCCAGCCATGATCCCAGAGAGCCGTCGCGTCAGACTGTCCAACATCCCGGTGGAAGTGTACCGGCGCTCAGGCCCGCAGGTTCGGGAAGGTAAGCTGGTTCGCGCGCAGGCTGCCCGGCTTCGGCCTGCCCCAGACCCGATGAGGCGCTCGTTCCTGACCCCCGCGGCGCTCCTGAACCTGCTGATCAAGGATCCGAGACGGAGATTCTACGCCTCGGAGGTGCTTTCCGGCCTGCCGATCCTGATTCCGTTCGCCCTCGCTGCGGTGCTTGCGCTCGGGTGCCTGCCGACGGTGCTGATCTGGGGACTGGCGATCTTCTTCGGCTGGATCCTCGACCACGATCTTCGGACGCCTGCGAGGACCATCCTGTACCTCGTGTACGTGTTCGCGGCCGGATGGGGAGTGGGCCTAGGTCTGCGGGACCTCCTCCGATCGGCGCGGCTCCGATGGGAGCGCCATCGGGAGAGAATCCTCCGCGAGGGCTACGAGCGCTTCCGGAGCGAGACCGGCCGCTGGCTCTGAGCGGCCGATCCGCAGAACTTTCCGATAATCATTATTATGTCGTTTTCGGCTCAGGCCAGCCAGTGGTCGGCGACCGCCCTGCTCAGCGCCTGGCGCTTGCCCTGCAGGTGCCGCAGCATCTCCTCGCGCGACATCTGGGGCGGATTCTGGAACCGAACCCCGTAGAGCCTCAGGATCCGGTCGAACACCGAGCTGTTCTCGAACCAGCCTCCGAACGCGGCCGAACCAGGTCCGATCGCGAGGAACGGCGTCCAGTCGCTCGAGTGCGATGGCCCCGACCAGCCGATGTGGTAGTGGTTCCCCAGGACCATCGCCAGAGCCGCGGAGGCGCCCTTGTAGAAGTCGATCGGCCGCAGGTCGCCCTGGCCACCCAGCGCGCGGACCACGAACGCCGCCTCCTCGGGGCTCAGGCCGATCCCCAGCCGATCGCGGACCACGTCCTGGAGCTGGGAGGCGGAGGGCTGGGATCCGACCAGCTGGAGGAGCGTCGTGAAGGACGCCTTCGCCTCGGCCAGCTTCTCCAAGCCGGCGGTGCTGTCGAAGTACTCGTCGCCGGCGCCTATGAGTCCAGGGTTCGCGTTGCCGTGGTCGGTGGTGACCACGACCAGCGTGTCCCCGCGCTTCTGCGCCCAGGCGACCATCGCCTCGGCGGCCTCGTCGAACGCCCACTGGTCGTAGACGATGCCGGCAGGGTCGTTGCCGTGCGCCGCATGGTCGATGCGGGCCCCCTCCACCTGCAGGATGAACCCGTTCGGAGCGTCCTGCAGCAGGTCGACCGCCTTCAGCGCCATCTCCTTGAGGGACGGCACAGAACGCAGCAGCTGCGGCTGATGGAGCCGATCCACCTCGTACGGCACGTGCGAGCTGGAGAAGATGCCGAGGGCCTTCGATCCGCGCCGGATCGCGTTCATCGACGAGCGATCCTTGGCGATCGCGTAGCCGGCACGCGCGAACTCGGCATAGAGGTCCCTTCCGTCCTTCCTCTGGGTGGGGTCGAAGAAGCGGTCCCCGCCGCCGAAAAGCACCTCCACGCCCAGGGCGAGGTACTTCTCCGCGATCTGGGCCTCCTCATCGCGGGAGGGGTGCGACACCGCGAATCCGGCCGGCGTCGCGTGGGTGATCGTCGCCGTGGTGACCAGACCGGTCCTCAGCTTCGCCCGGTCCCGCAGAACCTCGTAGATCGTCGTCAGGCGGGTGCCGTCCGGGTAGACGTTCACCTGGCCGTTGACGATCTTCCGCCCGCTGCCCCAAGCGCTGCTCGCGGCCGACGAGTCCGTGACGAGCGAGCTCAGCGAACAGGTTCCCTGAACCCCTTGCACGACCTCGGGATTGCCGGCGAGCCTCTTCCAGAAGGAGGGTCGGCCGTGAACCGTCTCCAGGAGCTGATCGAGCATGGAGGGCACGCCCGCGCTCATGCCGTCCGACACGCAGAAGATCACGTTGCGGGGGCGCTTCCGGCTTCCCTGGGACGATCCCAGCGCGATGCTGGGCAGGTAGGCGGCGGCGATACCGGCCGCTCCGATCCCGAAGACTTCCCTGCGGCTGAACTTACCCATGGTGATCATTGAACCGCATGTGCGGTGCGACCGACTCCTGAGCGGGACTGCTGGCCGGAACCTGGATCACGATTCCTTAATAGACGGCGGCCCCGGCGCCTGATCGCCGAGGCCGCGTCGAGGGGGCAGACGAGGTCAGACCGTCACGTCCACGGGCTCTTCCCTGCCCGTCTCGCTGCTCTTGTAGATCGCGTCGAAGATCGCGTTCAGGATCAGGCCGTGCTCTCCGGGGACCGGCGACGGCTTGTTCTCGAGGATGGCGCGCAGGAACGCCTCGACCTCGCCCTGACCGCCGTTCAGGTGCGGCACGTTCTTCGGCTCGAGATCGAACAGCTGCTTGTTCTCCTCGGTGAAGATCCGCACGTGGTTGCCCCATGGGGAAACCAGGGCGCCGGACTTCGTTCCCATCAGCTGGGTCTGGAACGGATCGCCCTCGATGTTCGCCATGAACGAGCTTTCGAGGGTGACCACCGCTCCGTTCTCGAACCGGATGAGACCGACTGCGAAGTCTTCGACCGTGAACTTGCTTCGGTCGTAGTCCCCCATGTTGTTCGTCAGGTTCGGGTTCTTGCCGAGATAGTCCCACGTCTTGCCGGAAGCGCTCACCGGCTTCGGGTAGCCCATGAAGAACAGCGTGTAGTCCAGGATGTGCACGCCGATGTCGATCAGCGGACCGCCGCCCTGCTGCTCCTTGTCGATGAACACGCCCCAACCGGGCACTCCCCGCCGGCGGAGGGCCCATGCCCGCGCGTAGTAGATGTCGCCCATCTTGCCCGCGTCGATGTAGTCCTTCAGGAACTTCGCCGGGCCGTTGAACCGGTTGGGCAGGGCGACCATCAGGATCTTGCCGGTCTCCTTCGCGGCGCGGCACATCGCCCTCGCCTCGTCGCCGTTCATCGCGAGGGGTTTCTCGCACAGCACGTGCTTGCCTGCCCGGAGGGCGTCGATGGTGGGCTGCATGTGCCACTTGTTCGGCGTGGTCACGCTGACGGCGTCGATCTCCTTGTTCGCGAGGAGCTCCCGGTAATCGTCGGTCACCATCTTGATGCCGTACTTCTCGGCGCAGGACTTGGCCACGTCGAGGCGCACGTCGCAGACGGCGACCATCTCGCAGAGGTCCGAAAAGTGGGCGTAGGCGGGCATGTGGAGCCCTTGCGCGATCCCGCCCGATCCGATCAAGCCGATCTTCAGTTTCTTCATAGCGTCTCCGAGCGACCCCTCCGTCGCTCGGCCGCTAGATTACCGAACGGCTCACGCGCTCGTCTCGCCGCCCCTCGGCTCCCGGCCGGACCGCACGGCCAACAGCGAGCCGAGGATCGCGATGGCGAACAGACCCGTCCAGAAGACGGCCTCGGGCAGGTGGGGCGCCCAGCCGCCAGGGGCGAGTGTGGAGACGCCCTTCTCCCAAGCGTGGATGCCGAGCTTGATCCCGATCCATCCCACAAGAGCGTAGGCCACGTGGTCCAGCTTCGGGAAACGATCGAGGAGACGCACGAAGAGACTCGCCGCGAAACGGAGCAACACGATGCCGATCACGGCGCCGAAGTAGACCACCCAGATTTTGGAGTCGTCCACCCCCTTTCCGGGACGGCTGATGAACCCGATGCCCGCCAAGACGCTGTCGAGCGCGAAGGCGATGTCCGTCAGCTCCACCGCGGCGACGGTCTGCCAGAAGCCGCCTCCGCCGGAGCGCAGGGCGTGGGGCTGCGAGGCGCGGTGGAAGTGCTTGGCAGGGAGATACAGGAGGTAGAGGGCCCCGACGGCCTGCAACCACCACTGGCGGAGGACCACCGCGGCGAACAGGATCGCGACGAGCCGAAAGACGAAGGCCCCGCCCAAACCGTAAAGGAGCGCCCTTCTCTGCTGGCTCTTCGGAAGATGCTTGACGAGGATGGCCAGCACCAGGGCGTTGTCCGCAGAGAGCAGACCCTCGAGCAGCACCAGAAAGGCAACGCTGAGCAGGTCGCTTGGATCGAAGGTCTGGCCAAACATGCGAGGTGTGGGGCCATGCGGCCGAGAGAGCCGACGAAGCCTCCCGTATTGTGCCACAATCAGGAGCGAATCCTCTGAGGCAACGGAGGTTATCTTCCCTTTCGAGAGGTGGCCTATGCCGACGTATGTCTACGAGTGCTCATCCTGCAACAAGGTGTTCGAGGTCGAGCAGCGCATCACGGAGAAGCCCCTGACCAGCTGCGACTGTGGCGCGCAAGGAACCGTGAAGCGCCTGATCCAGCCCACGGCTGTGGTCTTCAAAGGGTCCGGCTTCCACATCAACGACTACGCGCCGAGCAGGAGCAAGCCTGAGGCGACGGAGTCCTGTCCCGCGAAGGACGGCGACGGCCCGGCCTGCGAGAGCTGCCTGAACCGGGCCGACTCCTGATCCGCCTCGACGCGGCCTTCAGAGCGAACTCTCGTAGGCCTTGAGCTCATCCAACGTGGCCGGCACCTTCACTTCGCCGGCCACGATCTTCTGCTCCATCTCTGCGACCTTCGCCAAAGCGGACTCGCCGACCTTGTCCTTCGTGTACGTCATCGGCGACAGCCCTACTCCCTTCGCCTTCAGGTCGTAGACCTTCGCTCCCGGGGTGAACGAGCCGCGGATGGTGTCCGAGATCGTCTGGTAGACGGCCTCGTCCACCCGCTTGATCATGGACGTCAGGACGAACCCCTTGGCCAGGGCGTCCTGATCGGAGTCGACGCCGATCGCATAGAGCCCTCGCTGCTTGGCGGCGTCGATGACGCCCTGGCCGGCGCGCCCGGCCGCGTGGTAGACGATGTCCGCGCCCTGGCCGAACAGCGTCGCCGCCGCCGTCTTGGCGAGGTCCACGTTGTCCCAGCTGCCGATGTACTTGGGGGCGAGCACTTCGACGCCCTTGTCGGCGGTCTTCGCGCCCGCGGCGTAGCCGGCGAAGAACTTCTTGATCAGGTCCAGCTCCATGCCGCCGACGAAGCCGATCTTCTTGGTCTTCGTCACCAGACCGGCCAGGTAGCCGGCCAGGAAGCTCCCCTCCTCCTCCTTGAAGAGGAGCGAGCGCACGTTCGGGGCATCCACCTCGGCGTCCACGATCGCAAACTTGGTGTCGGGGTAGTTGGGCGCCACCTTCTCCAGGGCCGTCTTCATGTTGATGCCGATTGCGAACACCAGGTCGCAGCCACGGTCGGCGACGGCGGTCAGGTTGCCCTCGTAGTCCTTCTCGCTCTTGCTCTCCACAGCCTGCTCGACGATCCCGAACTCCTTGGCCGCCCGCTCGATGCCCGCCCAAGCGCTGTCGTTGAACGACTTGTCCCCGCGCCCGCCCGAGTCGAACACGATGCCGACCTTCAGCGTCTTGCCGCCGGGTGCTTGGCCGGTCTCGCCGGACGGCTCTTCCTTCTTCGATCCGCAACCCGCAGTCCCGACGAGCAGCAGCACGGCAACGACCCACCCAGCGACACGATGCAACGACTTCCTTCTCATAGGGGTTCTCTCCCGAAGGGTAAACTGACCCATTATGCCCCAACCGCTCTTCGGCGGACGGCGGGCTGTCGGACAACATCGATGATCACGATCAACCTGAACAAGATGGAGAGCGCCCTGGAGCAGGTGCGCAAGTCCTTTCCCAAGCTGCGCCCGACGGACGCGGCCCACCTGACGACGGCGATCGTGCTCGCAGGACGGCACGCCAAGGCCGTGCACAACGATCGGACCTACTCCTGGCCGGAGGACTTCGAGAGTCTGACGCAGGCGTTGCTCCCGGAAATCCTCGAGATCAACGAATCGGGCGAGGGCTCGTCTTCCAGAAAGTCGAAGACGGTCGAGGAGGAGCCGATCGTGATCCTGGTGGACCTCGTCCCGAACGTCGAGGCGGCCGAGCGGCAACTCGAAGGGCGCGACGACCTTCTGGCGCTGCTGAGCGACGCCTGCCAAGAGGGGCTCGAGTTCAACATGCAGGCGCACGACGTCGGCTGGCAGTGGGCGTTGGACCGGGTGAATTGGAGCACGCTCAGCGGCCGCGATCTCAAGAGGCGCGTCAAGATCAAGACCGTCTTCGGCGGGGGCGCCAGCGGCGTCGAGGTCGGCAAGTCGGGGACGGTGCGCAAGCGCAGCGCCAAGACCAAGTAGTCCACGGCCCCGCCAAGCCCGAACCAGTACGGGCCGGAGTCCCTGAGGACTCCGGCCCGTTGCCTTGGGTCGACGCCGGCTCAGTCGCGGGCGTCGAACACCTCTTTGGCGACCCTCGCCACGTTCTCCGGGGTGATTCCCAGTTCCGCCAGCACCTTGGGACCCGGCGCCGACGCCCCGAACCGGTCGATCCCCACAACCGCGTCCGCATACTTGTGCCAGCCGAGCGTCGCGCCAGCCTCGACCGCCACGGCAGGCACGTTGCTCGGCAGCACGTGCTCGCGGTAGGCATGGGGCTGGCGATCGAAGAGGAAGGTGCTCGGCATGCTGACCACGCGGGTGGCGATTCCCCAAGATTCCAGGATCTTCTGAGCCTCCAGGGCGACCGCCACCTCGCTTCCCGTTGCGATCAGAGCCAGCCGAGCGGCTCCGCTGGACGGTTCCGCCAAGATGTAGCCCCCCTTCTCGGCGGGATGGTTCGCGACCGTGTCGGGCGTCGTCGGCGGGACGGCCTGCCGCGTGAGCGCCAGCACGCAAGGCGTCTCTTTCGATTCCAAAGCGATCTTCCAGCATGCGGACGTCTCGTTGCCGTCCGCGGGCCGAAGAACGTTCAGGTTTGGAATCGCCCTCAGGCTCGCGAGATGCTCGATCGGCTGATGGGTGGGCCCGTCCTCCCCGACGCCCACAGAGTCGTGCGTGAACACGAACACGCTGGGGCATCGCATGATGGCGGCCAGACGGATCGAGGGCCTGCAGTAGTCGCTGAACACAAGGAACGTGCCGCCGTAGGCCCGCACCCCGCCGTGGAGGTTCATGCCGTTCAGCACGGCCGCCATGGCGTGTTCCCGAACGCCGAAGGCGATGTTCCGGCCCGCCGGCGTGTCGTGCTGGATCAGGTCGTAGCCCGTCAGGTCGGTCATGACGCTCTCGCCGAGGTCCGCGGTTCCGCCGATCAGGTTCGGGTAGTGCGGCGCGACGGCGTTCAGAACCTTTCCGCTCGCGACCCGGGTGGCGACCTTGTCCGAGAACGTCGGCAGGGCACGGACCCAGTCGCACGGAGGCTGCCCCTCGAGACAGCCTTCGAGCTCGGCGGCTTCCTGCGGGTGCTCGCGAGCATAGCGGTCCCACAACGCGTGCCACGCTCGGTTGGCTTCCGCGCCGCGCTTGGCGCACTCGGCGAACCGGCGGTAGACCTCTTCCGGCACCGAAAACGGCTCTTCCGGCAGACCGAGCTCCTTCTTGGCGAGAGCGACCTCCTCGGGTCCGAGCGGCGCACCGTGGGCCTTGTTCTTCCCCGCCTTGTTCGGACTGCCATAGCCGATGACCGTCTTGCAGCGGATCAACGTGGGCTTCGTGGTCTCGCGCTTGGCCTCCTCGATGGCCGCGTCGACGGCGTCCACGTCCAGTCCATCCACCGCCAGAACCTGCCAGCCCAGGCTCTCGAACCGACCGGTCACGTCCTCAGTGAACGTTCTCGAAGTCGGGCCATCGATCGTGATGCCGTTGTCGTCGTACAGGCAGATGAGCTTGCCGAGTCTCTGGTGGCCGGCGAAGGAGGCGGCCTCGTTCGAGACTCCCTCCATCAGATCGCCGTCGGAGCAGATCACGTAGGTGTGGTGATCGACCAGCTCCAGCCCCGGCTTGTTGTAGCGCGCCGCCAGGTACCTCTCTGCAAGGGCCATTCCGACCGCTGTGGAGAGGCCCTGGCCGAGCGGTCCCGTCGCCATCTCGACGCCCGGCGTAAGGTGGTTCTCGGGGTGTCCCGGCGTCTTGCTGCCCCACTGCCGGAAGTTCCGGATCTCCTCCAGCGGGAGGTCGTACCCGCTCAGGTGGAGGAGCGCATAGAGCAGCATCGACCCGTGACCGGCCGAGAGAACGAACCGATCTCGGTTGAACCACCGGGGATCTGCCGGGTCGTGCTTCAGGTGCCGGGTCCAGAGCGCGTACGCGAACGCAGCCGCGCCCATCGGCATTCCCGGATGGCCGGAGTTCGCCTTCTGCACGGCGTCCATGGCCAACCCGCGGATGGCGTTCACACACAGGGAATCAAGGTCCGACTTCTCTTTCGCCACGAACCGATGCTACCTGAGACCCCGCCCGGGCGGCTCCGGCGGAGGGTAGTCTGCGTCAACCATGCGCAAGCTCGTGCACGTCGGCTTGGCCTCTCTCTGTCTCGCGGCGTCCGCCGGCGCCGCTCGGGACTGGAGCATCAACCCGTTCGGAACGCCGATCTGGGAGGGCAAGCCGTACCTGCCGTTCGGCTTCCAGTGCTCGCCGAGCCAGATCGGCGAGGCGCCGCGCAGCGCCGACCTCCTCGTTTCCGCGGCGCCAGATCCAAAGGGCTGGGACTGGCTGGAGTCTCTCGAACGGCGCGACGGCACGTACCTGATCGAGCTCTCCTCCGCCGGACCATCGGCCTTCGGCTGCACGGTGGAGCCCCAGAGCTTTCGCGTGGACGCGCCGAAGGGCTCCGTCGCCATGGACTGCCGCCTGCCAGGCGCCAAGCGGGTGCTCGCCGTGCTCGCGGACAAGCGGGATGGAGCCATCCTGTGGCACCAAGTGATCGATGCCGACCCAGACGGCGCCGCGAGCGTTGCGGCGGACGCGCGGGGCGCACCCGATTCCGTGCTGCTCCTCTACCCGATCGGGGAGACCAGAGCGACGCCGGACTTCTGGGAGGGCTTCGACGCCCACCGGGACGCCGTCCTCGCCACTCTGCGCCGATCGCCCCTCGGCCCCCGCTGTCGCGGGCTGGTCAACCCGCTCGGCAGAAACCCGTCGTACCCCTCCGATCAGACCAGCTTCGTGCCGTTCAGCCCTCTGTTCCGTATGGAGCTGGAGCGGCACCTGAGGGAGGCCTACCGCAACTTCACGACCGCGCAGCGCGCTTGGGGTCTGGGAGCCTCCGAGCTGCAGGATTTCCAAGACCTCGCGCGACTCGTGCCGCTCTGGTCCGGCAAGCGGGGCGTCCAGGTTCTCTGGGATCCCGACCGCGGGAAGTTCTGGCCGTGCGCCACCGGACAATCGAGGGCGTGGGCCGACATCCGAGCCGTGATGCGACAGGCCGCCCTTCGGCGCGCCGCATCCCTCATCGCCACCATCAAGGACCTCGCGGCGGTGCCGGTGCTGCAGGAGCACATCGAGGGTAGCGACCTCTTCGCGGGGAACCTTCCTGGACTGGACGGCCTGTGTCTTCAGGCCTCGGGAGCAACCGTGGGACAGTTCGCCCGGTCGGTCGCGGCCGGGGTCTCCGCCGGACTCCGGTGGCGGACGAAGGCTTGGGTCGTGGTCGGTCGTCTGGTCGTGCAACCGAGCGATGGGTGGGACGTTCGTTCGCTCGTTCAAGAGCTGGAGGCCATGGGCGTGCGGGGAGCGTTCGTGCCGTGGAGTTCCCAGGCCCAGTCCCTGGCTTCCCAGCCGCTCGGGTTCAGTCCCGTCGCCGCTTCGGTCTCCCCCCGCGTGCTTCCCTTCCCCGTCGCCGCCTTCGAGCCGGCCCAGGTGCAGGGCCTCCCGGGCGGCTGGGTCTGGTTGCCCGGCCCGGGCACCGGCCGAAGGCTGGACCTTGGAGAGAGCTATCGGGGCTACACCTACGACGACGGAACCCCTTTGACGGTGCTGTGGCGCGCGGCCGGCTCCGAGCGGGTGCGTCTCCGGCACAGCTCCGCCAAGGACCTGTCCTTCGAGACCCTCGACGGTTCCGACCCTCGGCCCCGGTTGGTCAAGGGCGGCGTGGAAGTGACCCTCGGCGAGCTGCCGCTCCTCGTCCGTGGAAGCGCGGAACCTCCCATTCCAGAGCCCGCGATCGACGAGACCTTGGCAGCCTTCGAGCGGCTGCTCAAGCTCGGCGAGCAGATGAAGCGGGTGGCTCCGAGCGAGGCGTTCGCCTTCCGTCAGGCCGTGGCCTCCTTGGACCGCAGTCCCGCTTTCGCCTACGAGGAGATGCGACTGAGGTTCTGGCGCCTCAACCTCCTCATGGCTTCCTTCTCTTGGGTCGAGGCGGAGGGAGCAAAGTCGCTCGCGGTCGGCGAGGTCGCCCCGTCGCCCGGCGCCAGCGCAGGCTCCGTCGTTCGGCTGGTGGTTCCCACGGTGCTCGCCAAGGACCCCATCGTCGCCACGCTAGCCCTGCCGGTTCGCTCCGAGGTGGACCAGGAGCTGTGGATCGCCGCCCGGCTTCCGGGTGACCAGTCCCGTTTCGTGACCCTCGTGCTGCGGGGCCAAAGGATGCAGCTCCAGCCCACGCCGGTCGCCCCCTACGGCGACGGCTTCGCGTGGTACCGAGCGGGCCTGACCAAGCTGGAGACCGGCATGGCCGAGCTCCGCATCGAGGTCGAGCCGGCCGATGGGCTGGACTTGGCGTTCGACGCCGTTCTGCTCGCTCCGGCGGGCGTGCGGCCGAAGGGTCCGTGGATGCCCCTCACCCCGACGCCCTCACGATAGGAACGGGTTGCCCCGGTCCTTGGCGGCTTCGAGCCACAGTTGCTCCTGCTCCCGGTACAGCTCCGGGTCCAGGCGGATCAGCCCGTAGAAGCAGACCGGCCGGTCCATCCGGACCGCCCACCCGGCGTCGCCGTAGCTGTAGTGCCACCACTCGTCCCTGCAGTTGGAGAACCCAACCGCGAGCATCGTGTTCACGAGCAGGTCGCGGTTGCGCTGAGCTTCGGGGGAGAGGCCCAGCGTGTAGGTGGACGCCGCCCGGAAGTGGGGATAGGGGGAGCAGACGTCTACGGGTTCTCCGTCGGGACCCAGGAGGTTGACGTCGATCGCCGCGCCCGTGGAGTGGCCCGGAGGCGCCTTCTGATCCGTTGGCGCGACATAGCGACACACCGTACGCCGAAGGGCGGCATGGTCACGATGCGGGTACGCCTCTTGGGCACAGCGGTACAGCCAGTCGTAGATCCTCTGCTGCCTCCCGACCGGCCTCCAGGCCTCGATCACGGCGAGCGAGTACCCCTCAGGCAGGCTGTCCGCAGCTTCGGCCGCCATTTCGGCCACCGTCTTCCTCAAATAGGGGATGACCTGTGGCCGCAGAACCTTGAGGCGTGGGGAGAGGCCGCGCAGATCGACGAGGGGTTCGTGGCACTCGGCTTCGGGAATCCGGTTGAGGGCGCGGATCGGCTCCGGTCTTCCCTTGGACCGATCCCACGGAGCTTGCCTCGACATCGGGGTGGATTTTGGCATCCCCGGAGCGTGGCGCGCCGGACCGGAACACCTCGCACGGACGAAGGAGGAGGTGGTGCCGCAGGCCGGAATCGAACCGGCGACCCAAGGATTTTCAGTCCTTTGCTCTACCAGCTGAGCTACCGCGGCTTTCTGGCGCGGATGACGGGATTTGAACCCGCGGCCTCCGGCGTGACAGGCCGGCGCTCTAAACCACTGAGCTACACCCGCTCGCGAGAGAGGATTATGGCACGCTCCTCCGGCGAATGCAACCCTATACGACCAGTTCCGCGCCGTTCGTCGCAGTTTGGTTCAGCAGAAGCCAGTAGAGCCCAATCTGCAGGATGGTCTCCGAGAACTCCTGGGGGTCCACGGGCTTCCGAACGAAGCTGTTGGCCCCGTGCTCGAAGCAGACGGCGGCCTGGACCGGATCATCCGAGTTCGTGAGCACGACCACGGGCAGGAGCCGGGTCCCCGGGTTGCTACGGATCTCCTTCAGGACGTCGATGCCGGTCATCCCCGGAAGCTTGAGGTCCAGTAGGACGACGGCCGGCATGCTCGCATGCTCCCGCACGGCGTGCCTTCCGCGACCGAACAGGTAGTCCAGCGCCTCCTCGCCGTCGCAAGCCACCACCACCTCGTTCATGATGTTGTTCTTGCGCAGGGCACGCAACGTCAGACGCTCGTCGTCCGCGTTGTCCTCAACGAGGAGAACCACCTTGGCATCCATCCGCCTCTCCTTGCAACCGACGCCACCATTATGCGCCATGCCTGGGCCGGGCGACGTTGGCCTACCGCCGATTCTCGCGCAAGAACCGCTCCACGAGCCGCCCTTGGTGCTCGCCGTCCAGAAGGAAGCTGTCGTGCCCAAAGGGCAGGTCGATCACCCTGTGCTCCGCCTCCAGACCCGCGGCCCGCGCCATCTCGGCCAGAGCCTGGCTCTGCCAGCTCGGGTAGATCCAATCGCTGGTGAAGCTGACGAAAAGGTACCGGCTCTTGCTCGCGGAGAGGTCCTGGAGCTGGAAGTAGTCGATCGCCCGCGTGAGGACCAGCAGGGAGTTCGCGTCGAACCTCTTGGTGAACTTCTCGCCCTGGTGCTTCAGGTAGCTCTCCACCTCGAACTCCACACCGAGCGTGAAGTCGAACCGTTCCTTGTTCTGCAGGCGCCGGGAGAACTTCCGCTCGAAGCTCTCTGGACTCAGATAGGTGAGGTGCCCCAGCATCCTGGCGACGGCGAGACCGTCGCAGGGCTGATCGTCCGGGGGATAGTCCCCGCCCCTCCATTTCGGGTCGCGCTGGATGGCTTGGCGCGCCACCTCGTTGAACGCGATCTGCATGGGGGTGTGCGCCGCGCAGCTGGCCGCCACGAACGCTCGGTCCACGAACCCGGGAAACCGAACGGTCCACTCGAGAGCCTGCATGCCCCCCATGCTGCCACCGGCGACCGCCAGCAACCGCCGGATCCCGATCCGCTCCAGCGCCCGCCTGTGCGCCTCCACGACGTCGCCCAGAGTCAGCATGGGGAAGCGCGAACCCCACGGCCTGCCATCCTCCGCTGGACTGGAGGGTCCCGTGGATCCCTGGCACCCTCCCAGAGCGTTCATGCAGACGACGAAGTACCGCTCCGTGTCGATCGCCCTGCCCGGCCCGACCAGGGCGCTCCACCAGCCGACGGCGTGCGAGTCTCCCGAGAGGGCGTGGCACACGAGAACGGCGTTGTCGCCGTCTCCCTCCAGCGTCCCCCAGGTCTCATACGCGATCGTGACGTCGGGCAGGAAGCCGCCGCTCTCCGTGTGCAGAGGACCGATGCGAACGAAGCGCCGACCCTCTTGGATCGGCGCCGTCCTCTCGTTCTCTTCGAACAGCTCTTTCGGAATCGATGGGTCGGACACCAGCAGGATTCTACTCTCGCCGGTAGCCGGGCCTGTTCGGCTGGCCCCGGACCGCCGAGGGTGGCTTGGCCGCGCCGTCCCCCGGCTGCGCGCCGCCCGGGGTCGGCACGGCCGCCTTGACGCCGAGCTCCAGCAACCGGTCGAACTCCATCGCGTCCTTCGCCTTGGCTCTGGCGTCCTCGACCGACACGAGGCCGCGCTCGACGAGGCTGGCGAGCGATTGGTCCAGGGTCTGCATCTTCTGCCTCGCGCCGGTCTGGATCATCGAGGCGATCTGGTACGTCTTGTTCTCGCGGATCAGGTTCCGGATCGCGCTGGTCGCGACGAGCGTCTCGAACGCCGCCACGCGGCCCCGGCCATCCTTGCGCTTCACGAGGGTCTGGCTGAGGACGCCGACCAGGTTGACCGAAAGCTGCATCCGCACCTGCTGCTGCTGGTGCATCGGGAACACGTCCACCACGCGGTCCACGGTCTGGACGGCGTCGACCGTGTGCAGGGTGCCGAACACCAAGTGGCCGGTCTCCGCGGCGGTGATCGCGAGGTGGATCGTCTCCAAGTCCCGCATCTCGCCCACCAGGATCACGTCGGGGTCCTGGCGCAGCACGTACTTCAGGGCGTTGGCGAAGCTGTTGGTGTCGACGTCCAGCTCCCGCTGGTTGACCAGGGAGAGGTGGTCGTCGTGGACGAACTCGATCGGGTCCTCCACGGTGACGATGTGGAGCGCCTGGGTCCGGTTGATGCGGTCGATCATCGCCGCCTGGGTGGTGGACTTCCCTGACCCGGCGGGCCCTGTGACCAGCACCAAGCCGCGCGGCCTCGTCACGAAGTCGTAGCAGGCCTCGGGGAGCTGCAGCTCCTCCATCGTCTGGATCTCGTAGGGAATGACCCGGAACGCGGCCTGCACGACGCTGCGCTGCTGGTAGGCGTTCCCCCGAAAGCGGGAAATCCCGGGAATCTCGTAGGCGAAGTCGAGCTCCAGCTCCTCCTCGAAGCGGGCGATCTGGTCGCGGCGCAGAAGGTCGAAGAAGGCCGCCCGGAACTCCTCGGGATCGAACGTCGGCACGTCCTCGAGGTGGACCAGGTCGCCGTCCACCCGAACGTAGACGCGTCCGGTGTCCGCCTTGAAGTGGAGGTCGGACCCGCGCATCTCCACGCATCGACGAAGGAGGGTGTCAATGCTTTGCATGTTCCACCTGGATCAAGCCTTGGTTGATGGCCCGCCGCTCGAAGTCGGAGGGGTTGGAGCACTTCGCCTTGGCGTGCTCGTAGTCGATCCTGCCGTCGCGGAGCAGCTGGAGGAGGCAGCCGTCCAGCGTCTGCATGCCGAGGTCTCCGCCCGTCTGGATGTCGAGGTAGATCTGGTGCGTCTTCCCTTCCCGGATGAGGGTCCTTACCGAGGGCGTGGCGACCAGCACCTCGAAGGCCGCGATTCGTCCCTCCTCGTCGCAGCGCGGAAGGAGCGTCTGCGAGATGACGGCCTGCAGAGTGACGCTGAGCTGGGTGCGGATCTGCGCCTGCTGCTCCGGCGGGAAGACGTCGATGATGCGGTCGATCGTCTGGGCCGCGTCAACGGTGTGCAGGGTCGAGAGCACCAGGTGGCCGGTTTCCGCGGCGGTGATGGCGAGCTGGATCGTCTCCAAGTCCCGCATCTCGCCCACCAGGATCACGTCCGGATTCTGCCGCATGACGTGCTTCAGGGCCGCCGCGAAGGTGTGGGTGTCCGTTCCCAGTTCCCGCTGGTTGATGATGCTCTGCTGGTCGCTGTGAACGTACTCGATCGGATCCTCGATCGTGAGGATGTGGCAGCGCTTGTTCACGTTGATGTGGTGGATCATCGCCGCCAGCGAGGTGGACTTACCCGAACCCGTCGGCCCAGTCACCAGGATCAGGCCGCGGGGCAGCATCGCGAGCTTCTTCGTGACCTGCGGCATGAACAGCTCGTCGATGGTGCGGATGCGGTAAGGGATCACGCGGAACACGGCTCCCACCTTGCCCCTCTGCCAGAACATGTTCACGCGGAACCGCGCGGCTCCCGGCACGAAGTAGCTCAGGTCCAGCTCCTTGAACGTGAAGAGCCGGTGTCGCCGCTCGTCGTTCAGGATCGAGAGGAGCATCTCGGTGGTCTCGCTCTCGGACATGGCCTTGTAGCCGGGCCGGACGAGGTCTCCCCGAATCCGCATGACCGGCGGCTGACCGGCCTTGACGTGCAGGTCGCTGGCGTCCTTCGCGACCAGCTCCCGAAGCAGATTGTCCAGATAGGCGCTCATGGGTTCACCGTGCTTAGCGGCGGAGCAGCTGTTTGAGCTCGGAGGCGATTCCGGCGTACTGCATCGCGGTCTCCTCCGTGATGATTCCCGCCTTGACATACCGCACGAGGCTCTGGTTCATCGTCTGCATCCCCCAGTACTGACCCTCGTTCATGGCGTGGTAGAGGTCGCTGAAGTGGCCGTCCTCGATCATCTTGCTCACGGTGGGCGTGCAGATGAGGATCTCGTTCGCGGCGACGCGACCCTGTCCGTCTGCCCTGGGCACGAGCTTTTGGGCGACGATCGCCCGCAGTGCGTTCGAGAGCCGGAGACACAGGTGCTGCTTCTCGTGGGGCGGGAACATGTTCACGATGCGGTCCATCGTCTCGTAGGCGCTCGACGTGTGGACCGTGGAGAAAACGAGGTGCCCCGTCTCGCCCGCCTGCATGGCGACGTTCATGGTGGTGACGTCGCGCATCTCGCCGATGAGGATCACGTCGGGAGCCTCTCGGACCACCGCGCGGAGGGCGGGCTCGAAGTCGAGGGTGTCGATGCCCACCTCGCGTTGCGTCACGTACGCCTTCTTGTCCTTGTGGACGAACTCCAGCGGGTCCTCGATGGTGACGATGTGGCACGCGCGGTTCTGGTTGATGATGTCGATGAGCGCCGCCAGCGTGGTCGTCTTGCCGCAGCCCGTCGGCCCGGTGACCAGGATCAGGCCCTGCCGGTGCTTCGTCAGCTCCGCCAGCACGGGAGGCAGGCCCAGCTCCTCCAGCGAGAGAATGGTAAGCGGAATGATGCGGCACACGATGCCCCAGGTGCCCCGCTGCATGTGGATGTTCGCCCGAACGCGGCACTTCTCTCCGACCGAGAAGGCGAGGTCGCTCTCCAGCGTGTGCTCGAACTTCTCGATCTGCTTGGGGGTCATGACCTCCCTAATGATCCGCTCGGTGTCCGCGGCCGTAAGCACCGGCCACTCGCCGGGAAGCGGCTTGACCACGCTGTGCTGCCTCATCATCGGCACGCTGTTCGCCTTGATGAACACGTCCGAGGCGCGCTCGTGGAATCCGATCTCAACGAGTTCCTGAATGTGAATGGAGGTGGCTTCGCGCATGGCTCTGAGGTTCCGTACAGTTCCAAGGGGTGCTGGCGTCAAGCGCGCTTCCCGGGTTTCCGAAGCACGAGCGAGTATACCAACGCGCCGGCCGCCGCCCCCGCGGCGACGACGAAGGACACGACCAGCCACAGGCCCGATCTCCGGCGGCCCGCGGGCGCGGGCGCGCTCGCCGGCCGGTCGGTGGCGCGATCGGGGATGGAGACCGCCGCCGGATCCGGCCGCTCGATCTGGATGCGGTATTCGATGGCCCTCGGGTCCTCGTGGAAGAGCGCCTCAACCCGAACGGAAGACGATCGGTATCTCCGGATCGTTCGCTCCTCGGGAACCTCGCCTTGGAAAAGGACGCTGAGAACCCGCGGGAAGGCGGCCGCATCCCCGTCCGCGAACGCCCTGGCGATCGGTGTCAACCTCAACCGCAGCGGATTCCTCTCGATCAGTCCGTCCACCGCGAAGCTGGCCCTCAGGAACCGCATCTCCGGCTTGCCCGAACCGTCGATGTCCACCGCTTGGAGCTGCAACCCCCTCGGCCGCTGGCCCAGTTCGGCGGCGAGACGCTCGGCCTGCTTCTGCAGGGCGTCGCGAGGATAGGAGACCGCCTTCGGCGTGATCTCCACGATCTCCGCACCCGTGGCGTGCTCGGTGACCGTCACGAACACCTCCGAACTGGTGGTCTCGAACAGGGACTTGGGGCGCTCCTGAGCGGGCTGCTGGGCGAACGCAACCGACGCGAACGCCAGCAAGCACGCGACGGCCGATCTTCGCGGCATGGCGTCCAATTTACCCGTCCTCCGGATCGTGGAACGCTCGGCGTTGCGAACCGTCCGAGCCTTAGCAGCGTATGTTGCTCTAGCCCCGCCTGGGGCGGGACGAAAAACCGAACATTCCACGAGACTTTGCGGTTATAATGCGTGGACTTCGAACCTAGGATCTCCAAAGATGGCCATGAAGGAAACCGATCACGGACCGCTTCTGATCACGCCGGAGGGTTACGCGGCGATGCAGAGGGAGCTGGATGAGCTGCTGACCATCAAGCGCCCCGAGATCGCGGAGCGCATCCGCGAGAGCCTGTCCCACGGCGAGTTCAGTGAGGACAACAGCGAGCTCGACGAGGTGAAGCGCGAGCAGGCGATGGTCGAGGATAGGATCGGGACGCTCAAGGCCACTCTGGCCAACGCCCAGATCCTGGACCCGGAGAGCATTCGCACCGACGTCGTGGGGACCGGTTCGTTCGTCCAACTTGAGGACGAGGAGTTCGGCGACGTCTTCAGCGTCAGGCTCGTCAGTTCCGCCGAAGCCGATCCCAACCAAGACCTGATCAGCATGGAGTCCCCGCTCGGCGAGGCGATCCTGGGCAAGGTGGCGGGAGAGATGGCTGAGTTCGAGACGCCCGACGGCAAGAAACGCTTCAAGGTGCT
>CALGMO010000108.1 GCA_937961665.1 uncultured Fimbriimonadaceae bacterium | reverse complement strand
TCCTGAGGGCACGATAGAGGGCGATGCTGGGTTGGCTGGGGGTCGGTCTGCTGTTGCTGTCCTCTCCGCAGGGTGGGAAGGCCGACGTCGCCGACCTGCTGGCGAGGGGTCGGGCGGCCCTTCGGCAGGCCCGCTCGGTGGTCGGGCTGTTCGGGGAGAAGGGTGCGGCGTCGTTCGAGCCGTTCGAGCTGATCAAGCCGGGGTCGTTCTACACCCGGTGGCGCGGCTACGAGGTGTTCCACAACGGCGAGCGGGGTCTGCAGTATGTGTACGACCCGAAGCGCAACGAATACATGGCCTACGAGAGCCGGATGCCGAACGTCGCGATGGTGCTGTTCGGCTACCAGGGCTTCTTCGGTCCGGATCCGGCGATGGCGCGCCTCGAGTCATCCGGCGCGAGGGTGCGCTTCGACGGGCGGGAGTGCGTACGCGCGCGCGTCCGAGGAATCTCCGGCCCGACCGACGTGTATCTGGACCCCACGACCGGGCTGGTGAACGGCTGGAGCCTCCGGAGCGGCCGTCGGACCGTCGTTCGGGTCTACCGCCGCGTGCGGCTCAACGCCCCCGTGCCCGATGCACACAGGGCGTGGACGCCTCCCGCGGGCGCCAGGCGCACGGAGCTTCCGTTCCCTGGCTCCGAGCTCGGCGCGAGATGAGGACGCGGGGGAGGAGGATAGAGCGGGCGATGGGAATCGAACCCACGTAGCCAGCTTGGAAGGCTGGAGCTTTACCATTAAGCTACGCCCGCATCCGTCCCATTCTACCATCCGCGCTCAGACGAGGGGAACCTCCTTGCCGGCCCGGGCGCTCTCTTTGGCCGCGTCGATGATCCTGCACGCGTCCGCCGCGATCTCGGGGTGGAGGATGCCGCCCGGGCAGTGGCCGGTCTGCATGCAGCGCAGGAAGTACTCGGCGGGGTTGTTGATCGACAGCGCCGGGCTCTCGTGGTGCACCTCCTCCTGTCCGGCGCGGAACAGCACCACGTCGTTGCCGTACACGCCGAGCGTGCCCTCCTTGCCGTGGACCACGGGGTTCGCGCTGCGGTCGAACCCGAAGGTCGCCCAGGTGCCCTCGAGGATGCAGGTGAGCTTGGGGTAGCGCAGAACGACGATGGCGTGGTCGTCCGGCACCTCGTAGTCCTTGGTGTAGTTGTCGCGGACGGCGTACACGCTCTGCGGCAGTCCGAAGTACCAGCGGCACAGCACGGCGCCGTAGCCGCAGAAGTCCGCGAGCGCCCCGCCGCCGTTCAGCTTCTCGTCGTAGAGCCAGGCGACGAACCAGGGGTCGCAGCCGATCTCCTTGGGTCCGTGGTGGCCGTTGCGGTACCTCAGATGGAACGTCTTGCCGATCAGGCCTTGGTCCAGCATGCGCTTCAGCTCGTGCAGCCAGGGGCTCCAGGCCAGGGGCCAGTTGATCATCAGCGGCTTCTGGGCCTTGCGCCAGGCCTCGAGCATCCTCTGGGCGTCCGCGTAGCTGGCGGCCATCGGCTTCTCGACCAGGCAGGGGATGCCCTTGCCAAGGGCCTCGACGGCGATCTCCGAGGACTCGACGTTGTTGCTGGTCACCACCAGGGCGTCGAGATCCTCCACGTCGAGCATCTCGCGCCAGGACTCGTAGCGCCGCTGGAACTTGGGGCCGTGGTGCTCCATCAGAGGCGTGTTGTCCGCGACCGCCACCAGCCTGGCGTTGGGCACCTTCTCCCAGCTGGCGATGAGTCCTCCCACGTGCCCGTGTGTGAGTCCGGCCACTCCGATCCGAATCGTATCGCTCATGAAGGTCCTCCTTCCACGGGCCGCCGTCCTCGCGACCCGTACCGAAGCATCCTTTCGCAACGGCGCGCGCGGATTCCTGCCTGCTCGGCCGCGGCCCCGCAGGGTACCAGCCTTGACGCGGGCTTAACGTCGGCATGGAATGCTGAGATTGGAACAGGATCCGGCGGCTGGCCGAGAGGCTGCGACGCGGAGCCGCCGAACGATGGAAAGGAGCGATGATCCTTTGGGGGGCGGGCCGGTGCCGTCCCCCATCTTTTCGATTCCGGGTAGATTCGGCCCGCCATGCAGCGACCGCGCCCCGGCCGAAGGGAGATCGAGGAGTGGGCCGATCTGTACGGGGGAGCCGGAGAGCACGCGGCTTGGCGCGCGGTTGAGGATGCGTTCCGCAGGGACGATCTGGAGGCGACGCACGAGCTCGCCCTGGGCCTGGGCGCGGGCGCGGCCGGCGCGTGGCTGAGCCTGTACCGGTCCATCGAGGCCGAGGCGCTGACCCGCAGGCGTTCGGTGCGGAAGACGCTGGACTCCGGGCTGGACCTGGAGTACATCGACGAGGAGGTCGGAGGATTGGCCGGCCGCCTCGGTTCCTGGACCCGAGAGGCCTGCCGGGAGGCGGCCCGCCGGCTCGGCTTCGAGGAGCTGCCCCCCTTGCTGGTGACGGTGCTCTCGGACGAGGCCGACGCGCCCTGGGTGCCACTCCGAAACGGCTACTGCGAGCCGAAGGACGGCTTCTTCAAGGTCTGCCTGCCGGCGTATCTGGTGGACGACCCCAGGGAGTTCCAGTCGGCGGTGCGGCACGAGGTCGCCCACGCTCTGTGCCTGGACGCCGCGGGCGGCCGGATGGCCGCCTGGCTGGAGGAGGCCGTGTCGATGGTGATCGGCGACGAGTGCGACCCGCGGACGCCGCGCCGCTTCGCCACGGGGCGCTGGCGCTGGCTGGATCCAAGACGCCTGGAGGAGGCGTTCGGAGAGGACAGGGAGACCGCGGAGGGCCGGGAGATCGTGCATCGGGCCTACGAGCAGGCGGGCGTTCTCGGCACGGTGCTGGCGCGGCGCTTCGGCGAGGCGGCGCTGGGAGAGGTCGCGCGGCGGATCGGCCGCACCGGGTTCCTGAAGGAGCTGGCCGCGAGGCTGACGGGCTTGGGACCGGAGGACCCAGCTCTGCGAGCGGTCTGCGGCTGGGGCGTTCGGAGGCTGTTCCGGGAGGGCTGGCGATGGTGCCGCGCCGAGGAGTAGAAACGACGGGGGTGGCCGGACGCGCCCGACCCCGGGGACGATCGAGATGAGGCACCTGCCCAGGATCCTGTACGAGAAGGTCGGCCCGTTCCACATCCGCGTGGTGGAGGCCCGCGTGACACCGTCCGAGGGCGCTGGATTCTCGGCCCTCGCCGTGGTGATCCACGCGGCGGACGGTCGGATCTGGCCGGTCCACGCCGCGCTCACGGCCAACAAGGACGAGGACGCCGCGGTGCAGGAGGAGCTCGGCTGGGCGTTCGGCATCGCGGTGGAGGCGCTTCAGTCGCACCCATCGTGCCTGGATCTGCTGCCCCAGACGGATCAGCCGAGGGAGGTGCTTTCTTTCCTCCAGTCGGTGACGGAGGCGCCGCTGGTCGGGGGGCTGGTGGTGGTCGACGCGGAAGCGTTCCGCAAGGCGTGCCGCGAATCGCTGCGCGCCGTTCCGCCCCGCAGCCTCGCCGACCTGCCCGGCGAGCTGATCAGCGTGCTGCAAGCCAAGGACGAGAGGGGACTGGCCAGGCTCGGTCTCGCGAGGCTGAACCTGGAGACGGAGGAGGCCCCTTGCGCCTCCGATCAGGCGGACCTGAACTGAGCACCCCCTCCGCGGCCCTCCTCGGGACGGAAGGGGAGCGGCCGACCCAGTTAGCGGGAATCAGCCGCGTTGCTCGGTCTGGATCTCGACCTCGTGCTCCTTGCCGTCGCGCCGGAAGCGGACCTTCACCTTGTCGCCGGGCTTCACGGCCATCATGGCCTGTTGGAGGTCCTCCAGCGACGAGAGCTTCTTGCCCGCGAACTCCAGGATCACATCGCCGGCCTTGAAGCCCGCCCGCTCTGCGGGGGAGCCGGGAGAGGCGCCCATCAGCACCACGCCCTCGGTCTGGCCGGTCATGTCCGGAATGAAGCCGATGCGCACGCGGCGCGCCGAGTCGCGGGGCGAACCCTGGCGGTCGCCCGCCTGGTTGCCGACGATGCTCTGGGGATCGAACGAAAGCTTGGTGGGCCGGGCGTCGATCTCCTGCACCACGTTCGCGACGATCGAGGCCACCTGCGCCAGGCCCTGCGTGTTGATCAGCTCGAAGACGTCGCCCTCGTTGTGATACTGCGGGTGGATGCCGGTGAAGAAGAACAGCACCGGCACGTTGCGCGCGGCGAACGAGTAGTGGTCGGAGTCGGCGCGGGTCTGCGGCGCGTACTGGGGCTTGATGCCGGGCATCGGCACCCTCTGCAGAATCTCCCGCCAGGCCGGCGAGGTCGAGGTGCCATAGATCTCCAGCCGGCCGTCCCGCAGGCGCCCGATCATGTCCAGGTTGATCATCGCCGAGGTGCGCTGGAGCTTGTCGGGGAAGGCCTTGGCCCAGGCCTGCGAGCCGAGCAGGCCCAGCTCCTCGCCTTGGTACAGCTGGAAGACGATCGTCCGCCGGTTCCCGCCCTTGGTGGCGAAGTACTTGGCGATGCCGAGAACTCCGGCCGTGCCGCTGGCGTTGTCGTCCGCGCCGTAGTGGATCTCGGTGGAGCCGCTGGTCGAGCCGACCTCTCCGCGACCGATGTGGTCGTAATGGGCGCCGACGAGGATCAGCTCGTTCTTCAGCACGGGGTCGTTGCCCGGCAGGTAGCCGATCACGTTCCGACCCATGCCGGTGTTCGGCACCAGCTGGGTTCGGAGGCTGACCGATGCGTTCAGCTCCCGGGGTTCGGGGTGGGAGGCCGTCCGCGCCGCCTCGGCGTCGAAGCCGGTCGCCTCCTTGAGCCAAGCGGACGTGACGGCCGCCGCGACGAAGCCCTCCAGCTGCCCGATGCCCTGTCCGCGCGTGTACTGCGGCAGCTCGGGGTCGGTCGGCCGGGCCTTGCCCACCACGAGGAGGCCGCTGGCCCCGGCCGCCCGGGCGATCGCCGCCTTCTCGGCGTTCGAGACCGACCGGTATCCCACGGGCGAGCCGCGCAGCACCACCGCGACCTTGCCGGTCAGGTCCGCGCCCTTGTAGTCGTCGTAGGCCTCGTCGTTCAGGCCGTAACCCATGAACACGAGCTGCCCGCGGACCGTGGCGCCCGAGGCCGAGTTCACCAACGGGCGGAAGTCCCGATCGATCTTCGCCTCGACGGTCCGACCGTCGGTGGTCGTGAGCTGCAGGCTGTTGTCCTCGCCTGCCTTGAAGCCGAAGGTGACCGGGAAATGGTGGAAGTAGGTTCCGTCGTCGCCGCCGGGCTTCACGCCGATCGCCTTCAGCTGAGCGGCGATGTAGCCGCCCGCGAGCGTCCCGCCGGGGCTCAGCGTCAGGCGCCCCTCGTACTTGGCGGACGAGAGCTCCTTGTTGTGCGGAGCGACGTCCTCGACGGCGATGGTCGCGCCGCCGGAAGAGGCGACGGCGAGCAGAGCGAACAGCGTGTTCAGGGCCATAGGGTTGCCGCCTTGGTGGAAGGGTGCAACCCTACTTTACACCGTTCAGCGCGTGCGGTAGGCGCGGAGGTCCTGGATCAGCGGGCAGCCGCGCGCCTCCAGCACGTCCAGCCGGATCTTGGAGGTGCGCACCGGCTCGAAGCGCAGGAGCCGCTTGGCGCCGACGGTGGTGCCCTCGGCGACGGTCTTCCACGCGGAGCCGTCCCACGCGGCCACCGTGAAGCGCGCGACCCGCTGGCCGAGGCGGATCGGCTCGCGGATCTCGACGCAGTCGATCTCCCTCTCGCGCCCCATGTCCGCCTCCAGCCAGCCGGAGCGCGTGCGCTCCCCGGCGGCCCAGTAGGTGTTCGGATCGCCGTCCACGGCCTTGTCCGGCCCGAACGACCCTCGGTCGCGCCAGACGCTGCTGGCCTTGGCCGCCGCCCCGCGCAGGAAGTTGGTCCGGAACATCCTGCGGATGCGCCGCCCGAACTCCTGCAGCGACGCGACGTCGGGGTCGGCGAGCCTGCCGCGCCGGTCCGGCGGAACGTTCAGCAGGTGCGACGCGTTGCGTCCGACCGACAGGAAGTACAGATCCACCAGCTGGTCGGGGGTCTTCACCTTGTCGTCCTCCTCGCCGTGGTAGAACCACCCGGGGCGGATGGAGACGTCGCACTCCCCCGGAATCCAGGCCGAGCCGTCGGGGTGGCCCTCGGTCTGGCCGGGGTTCGGCTGGCCGACCTGCATCCGCGAGGGCTCGAGCAGGCACCAGTTCGTCTCGTTGGCCACGCCGCTCTCGTTGCCGATCCACCGGACGTCCGGACCGGCGTCGCTGAACATCACCGCCCTAGGTTGCAGGCGCCGCACCGTGGCCCGGATGCGCTCCCAATCGTAGACTTGGCGCTTGCCGTTCGGCCCCTCGCCGCATGCGCCGTCGAACCAAACCTCCGCGATCGGGCCGTACTGGGTCAGCAGCTCGGTCAGCTGCCCGATGTAGAAGTCGTTGTACGGCTCGCCCTGGCCGTAGGTCGGCTCGTGGCGGTCCCAGGGGGACAGGTAGACGCCGAACCGGAGGCCGGCGCGGCGGCAGGCGTCCGCCACCTCGCGCACCACGTCGCCCTTGCCGCCCTTCCACGGGCTGCTCGCGACCGAGTGCTTGGTCAGGCGGCTCGGCCAGAGGCAGAACCCGTCGTGGTGCTTGGCGGTCAGGATCACCGTCTTGAAGCCGGCGGCCTTGAAGGCGGCCATCCACTGGTCCGGATCGAAGTCGGTCGGGTTGAACAGCGCGGGATCCTCGTTCCCTTGGCCCCACTCCCGACCGGTGAAGGTGTTCATGCCGAAGTGCACGAACGCGTAGGTTTCCCACTTGTGCCAGGCGAGCTGTCTCGGGCTGGGCACGGGCGGCACCGGCTCCGGCTCGATCGCTCCGGGTTGCATCGCGGCGAACAGAAACATGGCGATCATCCTCTCAGTCCTCCACGCCCTCGTCGAGGCGCAGCATGAACCGCTCCTTGAAGTAATTCTTGACGTGCTGGGCGTGCTCGTCCGGGATCTCCCGCGGGAACGGCAGCATCGCGGGCGACGCGATGTACCTGCGGATGTACTCCTGGATGAACCGTCCCGAGATCTCGAGACCCTCGGCGCTGCACAGCTCGAAGACGTCGCCGTCGGTGTGGCCGTAGAAGTTGTTCGGCCCTCCGCGCCCGAACGACACCGCCGGGACGCCCGCGTCGGAGAGCGGGGCGTTGTCCGAGCTGTAGCAGGCCTCGTGGACGGTGAAGAACGGACCGCTCTCGGCCGCCAGCAGGCGGACCGCGGCCCCGAGGTCCCTCGGGCCGGTGATCCAGGCGCCGTTGCTGGCGATCAGCGCGCCCTGCACGTCGATGTTCACGACCAGCCGGTGGCGGTCCAGCTCGGTCTTGCCGCCGTTCGCGACGAAGCTCTTGTCCTTCTTCGCCTCCTTGTCCTCCTTGCGAAGCCGCTTGGCGTAGTGGATGCTGCCCCGCAACCCCTGCTCCTCGCCGGAGAACGCGATGAAACGGAGCGTCCGGCGCGACCCGATGCTACGGAACACCCGCGCCAGCTCCCACACCACCGCGGTTCCCGCGGCGTTGTCCAGCGTGCCGGGTCCGTCGTAGGTGCTGTCCATGTGCCCGCACACCACGACGATCTCGTCCGGGTGGGTGCTTCCCGGAAGCTCGGCGATCACGTTGTAGGCCTGCGACTCGCGGTAGGTGGAGCGGAGCGACAGCCGCGCGGCGGCGCCCCGGAACCGAAGAAGCCGCTCGGCCACGTCGTGCCGCACGCGCACGGCCGGCAGGGTTCCGAAGCGGCGGCGCGCCTCGTGGCCGATGTTGTGCCTCCTCGGGTTCAGATGCGGGGTGGTCTCCAGCACCACCACGCCGGCGGGGTTCCACCGCTTCAGCGCCTCGATCTTGCGGCCCAGCTCGGCGTTCAGCAGCAGGATCGCGCCTCTGCAGTGCTCGCCCAGGCTGCACTCCTCGCCGCCTTCCACGTACACCAGGGGGCCGGACACGCCCTGCGGAACGTCCTCGGAGCCGAGGAGGCCCTCGCAGGGCACCTCTCCCAAGCCCTCGACCTCCAGGCGCTCGTCGGCCACCTCGTAGAGGTCGATGGGGAACGGGTCGAGGCGGGCGTCGTCGTAGCCGTACGAGGCGATCTCGTCCCGCAGGATCTCGGCCGCCCGGCGCTCGTTGTCGGTGCCCGCGAACCGATGGCCCACCTCCACCGTGAGCCTGCGCACGGTCTCCAGGGCGCGCTGTCCGTCGAACTGCATTGCGCCAGACTACCCGCCGGTCGCGCCGGGGGCTACCGTGGCGCCCAGACGACGAAGCGCGCCGCGCCGTAGAGCAGGAACGAGCCGAGCGCCAGAATCACCAGAAGGTTCGTCGCGGGCGTGTCCAGCGAGACGCGCAGGCGGCGGCTCCAGCCCCACAGGCCGAGGGTGGCGCCGAACGTGGCGAGCGCATACAGCGGCGGCCCCCAGGGATGCGCCCGGAACGCCTCCGCGAGGCGGCCGTGAAGCGTCGCCGAGACGCTCGTGGTCAGGCCGCAGCCCGGGCAAGGACGGTGGAACAGCGCCATCACCGAGCAGGCCGGCAGGCCGAGCTGCTCGTGGGTGCCGTGCCCGCGGGGCGAGGGCACGATCCAAGCCCCGAGGAGCGTCCCGCCCAGCCAGGCGAGGAACAGCGCCAGCTGCGGCCACACCTCGCGCCTCGAGGCCACGGGGGTGAACGCCACCCACGGACCGCGCAGGGCCGATCGGAGCGCTTCAGCGCGCGAGGGCATCCTCGGGAATCACGATCTCCGGCTCGAGGGTCGAGACGCCGCACCGGGCCAGCCCGACCACGTTGCCGCGCAGGTCGCACACCGCGGCGTGGGGGCTCGGCTCGCTCAGGCGCAGCGGCACCGGGTTGCCGTTGCGGAACAGCTTCAGCTGCGGCTCGGTCAGGCGCGCCTTGGGGAGGTCCAGCGCCTCGGAGAGGGGGAGGATCGCCTCGGGAGAGACGTCGTCGGGCGACACCGCCTGGGCCACGTCGAACCGTCCGGCCTGCGTCCGGCGGAGCTCCACCACGTGCGCGCCGCAGCCGACCGCCTGGCCGAGGTCGTGCACGAGCGTGCGCACGTAGGTGCCTCCGGAGCAGACCACGGCGATCCGGGCGCGGTCGGGCGGCAGCACCTCCACGTCCAGCGCGTCGATCCACACCTCGCGCTCTTCCCGCTCCACCTCCAGACCCTGCCGGGCGTAGGCGTACAGCGGCTTGCCGTCCTTCTTCACGGCGCTGAACATCGGCGGGAGCTGGCGCACGGCGCCCACGAACCGCTCGCCGACCTCCCCGATGCGGGCCTCGAGGTCCTCCGGAACCGGCCGGACCTCGGTCGGCTCTCCCTCCAGGTCGTAGGTCGTGGTGGCCACTCCGAACTTGGCGATCCCCTCGTAGCGCTTCGGCTCCAGGGGAAGGTAGTTCAGGAAGCGCGTGGCGTGCCCGACGGCCACCACGAGCAGCCCGGTGGCGATCGGGTCGAGCGTGCCGGCGTGGCCCACGCGCCGGGTGCCGAGCGCGCGGCGCACGCGGCTAACCACGTCGTGGGAGGTGATCCCGGCGGGTTTGTCGATCAGCAGGATTCCAAGCACTTCTGAAGCTCCGGGCGCAAGCGGGAGAGCGCCTCCTCCTCGGTGCCCTCGACGGAGCATCCGGCCGCGTTGCGGTGGCCTCCTCCGCCCAGGGCCCGCGCGACGGCCGCCACGTCGTAGCCCTCCTTCGAGCGCAGGCTGATCCGCCAGCGGCCGGGGGTGTGCTCGCGCAGGAGGGCGGCGATCTGGACCGTCTCGATGCTCAGCAGGTGGTTGACGAACCCCTCGGTGGCCTCGTCCGTGGAGTCGGTCAGCTCGAAGTCCTTGTGCTCCAAGACGGCGTAGCACAGACGGTCGTCCATCTCCAGCTGCATCTTGGCGAGCATGATGCCGAGCAGCCGCACGAAGCTCACCGGCTTGCTCTCGAAGACGTGGCTGTTGATGGCGGCGATGTCGCCGCCCAGCTCGAGCAGCTTCGCCGCGAGGTGCAGCGCCTCCGGGGTGGTGTTGCGGAAGCGGAACCCGCCGGTGTCGGTCACGATGCCGGTGAGCAGGCACTGGGCGGTGTCGGGGTCGATGCGGGCGCGGACGTCGAACAGGAACCGCGTCATCAGCACGGCGGTCGCCGGGGCGGAGGGGTCCACGAGCCTCAGGTCGCCCGGCTCCTCGTGGGGGACGTGGTGGTCGATCACCACGATCTGGCGGCAGCCGGCGAAGTGCGGGGCCGCGTCGCCCAGCCGCTCCACGGACTCCAGATCCACCACGACTCCCAGGTCGTGGTCCTGGCGCTGCGGTGCGGAGCGCACCCGGTCGACGCCCGGCAGGAAGCGCAGGTTCGACGGAGGCTGGTTGTGGCAGACCACGTCGCACGGCTTGCCCAGCGAATCCAGGAACCTCGCCAGCGCCAAGGCGCTCCCGATCGCGTCGCCGTCGGGGTTCTTGTGGGTGCCGATGAGCACCGCCTTCGCTTTGGAGAGGCGGCTCAGCAGGGTCCGGTGGATCCGCTTCAACCGCCCCTCCGGCAACAAGGTCGGATCATCCGTCCGGTATGTTACACCAATCGGAGGGGGTGCTCCGATCCGACGCCGCTCGCCGGAGCGCCCGCCTGAGGACCTGGGTACGTTCTCGGCCGGGCGCCGGATCGGGTTCCGCGGCCGTCAGGCTTGGCGCAGCGCGTCCCTGGCCTGCTGGAGCATCAGGAACTCGCCCAGGTTCTCGGCGTTGAGCAGGCCGGCCGGGATGCCGCCCTCGGTCACCACCAGCAGTCCCCTCGGGTTCGCCGACAGCCGCTCCAGCGCCGCCGAAAGCGGCTCCGATCCCTCGATGTACTCCACGTTTCGGTCCATGTAGCCCGCCACGTAGCCCGAGGGGCCGCTCTCCGCCAGGCCGCGCACGATCGCGTCCCGGTTCAGAACGCCCACCACCTCCGTGCCGGCCATGACCGGGAAGTCGGCCTGGGTGGTGGAGAGCAGCAGCTCGGCCGCTCTTCCGAGGGTATCCCCGTGATGCAGGACCGAGAAGCGCGTGAACATCGCCTCGCGGACCGTCCGGCCCTCGGTCAGGGCCAGGCCTGCCGCCTGGCCCATCTCGGCCCCGGCCCCGACGAACACGAAGAACGCGATGATCATCAGCACGATCTGTCCCGTGAACAGGCCGAGGAAGCCGAACAGGATCGCCAAGCCCTGGCCGATCGTTCCCGCGATGCGGGTGGCCTTGGCGTGCGGCATGGTCATCGCCAGCAGCGAGCGGAGGATGCGCCCGCCGTCCATCGGGAACGCCGGAATCATGTTGAACAGGGCCAGGATGACGTTGGCGACCAGGAGATAAGGCAGGAAGGCGCCCGCCTCGAACGAAGCCTGCAGGCCCTCGGGCCTGGCGCCCTGCGCGGCGAGGAGCACGGCGGCCGCCACCGCGATGGCCACGTTCACAGCCGGCCCGGCCAGGGTGATCCAGAACTCCTGCTTCGGCTTGGGCCGGTCCACCAGCATCGCCACCCCGCCGATCGGGTACAGCGTGATGTCCTTGATCCGGATGCCGAACTTCTGGGCGGTCAGGGCGTGGCCCAGCTCGTGCAGCAGCACGCACCCGAACAGCGCCAGGATGTTCACCACGGCCGTGGCCTGACCCCTGCTGACGATGCCGATCCACACCACCAGCAGCAGGAACGAGAAGTGCAGGCGGATCGGGATCCCCCTCACGGTGGCGAGGCGGATCGACCAGGGCGATGCTGTGGCGGGTGCGCTCATGTTCGTTTCAGGGTCCTACGTCTCAGGAAGTCGTCCGGGCGGGCGATGGGTTCCGTCTGCGGGCCGTTGGTCCGCGCTTGGCCTACCCCAGGGCCTCCTCGCGGATGCGGACTTCGACGCCCCGGCGCCGGATCTCCTCCACGAACCGCTCGCCGGTCATCGCGGTCTCGTAGGCGTGGCATCCCGGCGGGATCCCTCCGCGGGCGATCTCCTCGGCGACGATCGCGGAGGAGAAGCCGGTCAGGCGCTCCATGGCCGAGAAGCCGGTCGAGTCGTCGTGGTAGTCCAGGATGTCGGCCTGCAGGCGCACGCGCCGGCCCGCCCGCGAGCCCAGCGCCACCGCCCGGACGACCACCAGGTCCTTGTCCTCGGGGTCTTCCAGCGCGGTCTGCATCAGGCGGTGGAACACCTCGCGGGGGCGGACCCGCACGCCGTCGGCCTCGATGGGCTCCAGGCTCCAGAAGCCGAAGTCCTTGAACACCCGCATCAGAGCGCAGTGGCCCGGGTAACGGACGGTCTTGTACTCGTAGTTGCGCACGCGGCCGCGGTGGGTGTAGGGCGCGGTGCTGGTGCCGCCGGAGGTGGTGAACGCCTCCATCCGGCCCAGGCCCTCCACGTCCAGCTCCTCCAGCTCGTCCAGCGTGTCGATCACCGCGATCTCCCCGTCGCGCAGGGCGATCGTCTCGTCGGTGTACTCGCCCACGAGCCCCTCGATGCTGAACACGAGCTTGTAGTGGAACGGCGGCTTGGGGTGCTGGGGCAGCCCGCCGCAGTAGAGGCGGACGGTCTCGGCCTCGTCCAGCCGCTCGAGGAACAGGTTGCCCAGGCTGTTGACGAGGCCCGGCGCCAGGCCCGTGTCGGGGACCAGGGCGATGCCCAGGGCCTTGGCCTCGGCGTCGCGCTCCAGCAGGCGCAGCGTGTCGGCCGTGTCGTTGCCCATGTCCACCATGCTGGTGCGGGTCTCGAACGCCGCGTCCCAGACGCGGGGCTGCAGGAAGTAGGGCACCGCGCTGACCAGCACGTCGGCGCCGGCCAGCAGGCTCCTCAGCGAGGCGGGGTCCGAGGCGTCGGCCTGCGCGGGCTCGGCCACGGGGCGGCCGACCAGACGGTTCACTCGATCCGCGGCGCGGCGGGCGGCCTCCGGATCCACGTCGGCCAGCACCAGTCGAGCGGGCTGACCGAAGAGGGCGACGTCGTAGGCGGCGGCCGTGCCCTGCATTCCGGATCCGAGGACGGCGTAGCGTGTCATGGCGCAACGGCGATGTTACCGGAAGGCGCCTGCGGGGACTCCGGCATCGTCGCGCCCCGGAACTGCCGGTCGGCGAGCATCGGCACCACGAACAGGAACATCGCCGCCCCCATCATCAGGAACATCGCCTCCGGGCCGAAGCGGGCGACCAGCAGGCCAGCGGCGCTCATGCCGAGCGGCATCGCCGCGAACGAGGCCATGGCGAACACGCTGTTCACCCGCCCCCGGAACGCGTCCGGAAGGATCAGCTGGATGTAGGTGTTCATCGGCAGCCAGGCAAGCGGCAGAACGATGCCGGCCAGGAAGTTCCAGAACCAGAAACCCCAGAAGTTCGGGCTGAAGGCCATCGCCACGATCGTGAGCCCGCACCCCGCGGTGCCCACCACCTGGGCGATGCCCGGCCGCCGAACCTTCAGCCGGCCGACCAGCACGCTGCCCAGCACCATGCCGAGCATGAACCCTCCCTCGAACGCGGCGAGCACCCAGTACTGCCCCGGCGCCAGAGCGCGGCCCACGGGCCCGGCGACCGCCCCGCACCCCGGCAGCGCGCCGAGCGCCGCCTTGAGCCCCGCCAAGGTCCACCCGGCCTCGGGACTGACCGGCACGCCGAACCACTCCGTGTTCACGGTGACGTACACCACGAAGAACGGCGCGACGGCCAGGTTCACCAGGAAGCCGATCGCCAGCACCAGCGCCAGCACCCGGTCGCCCCGCACGAGGCGGAGTCCCTCGGCGAACTCGGTCCACGCGCCCGAGGCGGGCTTGTCGCGCTCGGGCAGGATGCGGGGCAGCCGGGCCACGTACCACGCCGAGGCCAGGAAGGACGCGGCGTTCACCACCACGGCCGTCAGGAAGAACGCCCTCGGGAACAGACGGTACACCGCCGCCAGCACGCCGCCGCTGAGGGCCACCCCGATCAGCGGCATCACGTTCTGCGTGGCGGTGCTGAGCGAGTTGGCCTGCAGCAGCAGCCGGGGAGGCACCAGGGCCGGGATGGCGGCGGACTTCGCGGGCATGAAGAACGTCGCCACCAGCGACAGCAGGAACGCGGTCGGCATCAGCACCGCGACCGGGGGCTGTGGGTCGAACACGAGCCACGCCGCCAGACCGAGCAGAAGGCCTGCGCTGGCCAGATCGCTCGCCAGCATCACCAACCGCCGGTCCACCCGGTCGGCGATCACCCCCGCGTAGGGACCCAGCAGCAGGAACGGGATCGCCTGCAGCGCGCCGACGTAGCCGACCATCGCGGGGTCTCCCGTGATCTGGTTCACCATGAACACGAAGATCAGGTAGTAGAACGCGTCGCCGAACTGGCTGATGGCCTGCCCGAGCCACAGGCGGCGGAACGCGGGGATCGACAGAACTTCTCGGTAGAGCATGGACCTTCCAAGGGGACGGGGCGCCGGGGAGGCGCCGGGACGGCGAGGCGTCGGGGAAGGTCAACGGAGAGTCATCGGAGCCCATTGTAGCACGCTCCGGCTCGGAGCGGACGCTCCGGTGAGGTCGGGTACAGTCCGAACCATGTTCGCTGTGGTGTTTCCCGGCCAAGGGTCTCAGAAGCCGGGCATGGGGCGCGAGCTGCACGACGCCTTCGCCTCGGCCCGGCGGGTGTTCGACGAGGCGTCCGAGGCGATCGGCGCGGACGTTCGGAAGGTGTGCTTCGAGCTGGACGAGGAGACCCTCCGGCAGACCCAGAACGCTCAGATCGCGCTGTACGTGTGCGGGGTGGCCGCCTACGCCGCCTTCCGCGAGGCGGGCGGGCCGCAGGCCGACCTGGCGGCGGGGCACAGCATCGGGGAGTACGCGGCCCTGGCCGCCGCCGAGATCGTGTCGGTGGCGGACGGCGCGCGGCTGGTGGCGGTCCGCGGACGCGTGATGGCCGAGAGCGGCCGGGAGCGCCCCGGCGGCATGGCCGCGGTGCTGGGCTTGGAGCGCGAGCGCCTGGAGGAGGTCTGCCGAGAGGCCTCGGCGGGAGGAGAGGTCGTGGTGGTCGCGAACGACAACTGCCCCGGCCAGCTGGTGGTGAGCGGCGACAAGGCCGCCGTCGAGCGGGCCTGCGCGCTGGCCACCCAGGCCGGCGCCAAGCGCGCCATCCCGCTCAACGTGAGCGGGGCCTTCCACAGCCCGCTGATGGAGGAGCCCGCCCGGCGCATGGGCGAGGCCCTGAAGGCCGCCGCGTTCTCGGCGGGGAACGGAACCAGGGTGGTCGGGAACGTTGAGGCCGACGTCAACGACGATCCGTCTCGCTGGCCCGAGCTGCTCGAGGCGCAGCTGCGCAACCCCGTGCGATGGACCGAGAGCGTGCGGCGGATGCTCGGCCTCGGCGCCTCGGCGTTCGTCGAGTGCGGCGCGGGCGACGTGCTGACCGGGCTCCTGCGGCGCATCGACCGCGAGGCGAAGGGGCTGCGCGCCTCCGACCCCGAGACGGTCGCCCAGGCCGTGGCGGCGCTGACCGCCTAGGTCCGCCCTCAGCCCTCCAGCAGCCTCTCCCGCAGCAGGATCAGAGCCTGCTGGACCGCCCGCTCGCGCACCCCCTGCCTGGAGTTGCGGAACAGGAAGCGGGCGGAGCGCGCGCCGCCGGGCCCGTAGGAGCCGATCCAGACCGTGCCGACGGGCTTCTCCTCGGTGCCGCCCGCCGGCCCCGCGATGCCCGTGATCGACACCGCGTAGTCGGCGGACAGAGCGCGGGCGGCCCCGGCCGCCATCGCCTCGGCGCACTGGGACGACACCGCCCCGTGCTCGCTCAGAACGCTCTCCGGCACGCCCAGCAGCCTCGCCTTGGCCTCGTTCGAGTAGGTGACCAGGCCTCCGACGAACGCGTCCGAGCTGCCGGGCACGGCGGTGATCCGGTGGCCCAGGCCGCCGCCGGTGCAGCTCTCCGCCACGGCCAGCGTGGCGCGGCGCCCACGCAGAAGGTCCAGCACCACCTCCTCCAGGGTCTGGCTTCCCTCGGCGTACACGGCGGGCCCGAACGCCTCGCGGATCTCCCGCGCGACCGGCTCCAGCATCCTCTCGGCCTCCTCCCTGCTGGCGGCGAAGGCCGTCACGCGAAGGTGCACCTCGCCGATCTTCGCGTACGGGGCGACCGTGGGGTTGGAGCCGTCGATGAGGTGGCGGATCCGGTCCTCGATCGCCGCCTCGCCGATGCCGCACACGCGCAGCACGCGCGAGGCGATGGCTCCCCCCTGGGTGCGCCGCGCCAGGTAGTCGCGCACCGGCCCCTCCAGCATCGGGCCGAACTCGCCCTTCGGACCCGGCAGGGCGATCACCGTCTTGCCCCCCTTCTCGCAGATCAGCCCCGGCGCCGTGCCGTTCGGGTTCGGCAGGGGCGTGGAGCAGCGGGGGCGCATCGCCTGGCGGAGCTGCGAACCGACCCATGCCTCGGGCCGATGGCGGAACAGGTCGCGCAGGTGCGCCTCGATCTCGGGGTCGTGGATCAGCTCGTCGTCCAGGGCCCGCGCGATGCCGTCCCGGGTCAGGTCGTCCTGCGTGGGCCCGAGACCGCCGATGGTGAAGACGATGTCGGATCGGGAGAGCGCCAGACGGAGCGCCTCCGTGAGCCGGTCGAGGTTGTCGCCGACGGTCTGTCGCCAGAAGTGCCCGATGCCGAACTGGGGAAGCAGCTGCCCGATCTGCTGGGCGTTGGTGTCGACGATCTGGCCGAGCAGGATCTCGGTGCCGACGCTGACGATCTCGGCGGTCATGGCCTATTCTGCCCCGATCGCCGCGAGGTGCCGCCGGGCCGAGCGCTCGGGCAGGGTCAGGTCCAGCACGGCCTCGCGCATGTCGCGGAGCGCCCGGGGATCGCTGGCGTCCAGCGCGTCGGCCAGCGCGCGGGCGATGTCGTCGGGGTCGCCGGGCCGGAAGCGGTGCACGGCTCCGGGAAAATCCAGCTCGTCGCGCACGATCGGGAGGTCGCTCGCGGCGATCGGCAGGCCGAGGCCGGCGGCCTGCATGACGGTCAGCCCGAAGCTCTCGAAGCGCGAGGGGAACACGAACGCCGAGGCGGCCCGGAAGGCGTCGGACGGGTCCTCGAGGTAGCCGAGGAACCGGCACGGGGCGCCCAGCTCCGAGGCCAGGTTGCGGCACGGCTCCAGCTCCGGACCGTCTCCCGCCAGAGCCAGACCGACGCCCCGCGGCGCGAGGCCGGCGACGGCGCGGATCGCGTCGTCGGCGCCCTTCTCGGGCCGGAAGAGGCCGACGAACGCCGCCCAAAGCCGGTCGCCCTCCAGCCCGAGCCTCGCCCGCGCGGCCGCCCGGTCCCCCGGCTCGATCGGGTGGACGGGGTTGGGGATCGCTCGCACCGGCACGTCCGGCCCGAAGACCTCCCTCCACTCCTCGACCTTGTGCCGGGAGGGCACGACCACGGCATCCAGCGCGTGCAGCGCGATGCGCACCAGCGCGCGCCTCAGGGCGGTCCAGGGCAGCGAGTCCAGCGGGTTGGGCCCGTGGAGCGTGATGCCGACCCTCGGCGCGAGCTTCGATCGGAGCACCGGCAGCACCTGGGAGATCAGCGCGGGCGCCTCCGCGGCGGAGTGCAGCAGCGCGGCGTCGTACCGTTCGCCCGCCGCCTTCTGGGAGCGGAGGAAGTCGCCGAGCGTCCCGTAGCGCAGAAGGGCCAGGCCCAGCGCCTCGCAACGCCTGGCCATCGTCTCGGATCCCCGGGTGGCGCGGGCGGCGAGCGTCACGTCGTGGCCCATGCGGCGCCAGGCGTCGGCGAGGTCGAGGCACACGCGGGCGTCTCCCCCGACTCCCCCTCCCAAGAAAACGACCAGCAGCCGCATCGGCGCAGTCTACCGGCGGGTTGCGGAGGACCCAAACGGGGTGAGGCCCCGCCGGTCGGCGGGGCCTCCTCGGCGCGCTGGGCGCTGAACCTACTGGGTCAGCTTCTCGACGCGATTGTTCAGGACCGTGCTGTACGGACGAACCATCTCCTCGTTCAGGAACCGTTGGGGCGCGAACGAGCGGAACAGGTTGCCCACGATCTCGTAGGTCCCGCCGTACGCCGGATCGAGGCTCACGGCCTGGGCGGCGTTGCGGAGGCTGGTCACGCGGCAGAAGCGCATCAGCAGGCGCAGGCCCGGCTTGGGGCTGCTCAGGACGATCGGCGTGCGGGAGTTCGACGTGACGATGTCGCAGTTGTAGAACGCCACCAGCCCGCTGTAGTTGTCGAACAGAGCGACGTAGCCCCAGTCGGTCTTGGTGTTCTGGATGCGGCAGTTCAGGAACGTGATCCATCCGCCCTCGGAGCAGTCGTTGATCACCGCGGTGCCGGAGCCGACGATGTCGCAGTTGACGAAGGCGATGGCGTCGGGCTTGCCGCTGCGCGGGTTGCCGTTCTCCTGCTGGGGCACGCTGGCGAGCGTGACCTTGCCGAACCGGCTGTCGGTCGCCCGCACGTTGACCACGTTCGGCCCGATCCAGATGCTGTCGTGCGTGCAGTTGCGCAGCTGGACGTTCCGGGCCCCGCCGAGCCAGGCCACGTTGCCGATGCCCATCGTGCCGCCCGAGCAGTTCTCGAACACGATGCGCCGGTCGTCGTAGCCGTGGGTGTCGAACTTCGCGCTCTCCTCGCACACGGAGTCGCGGATCGTGACGTCCGTCGAGCCGCTGTGCACGATGTAGCCGGAGTTCGGGTTGAAGTTGTGCGCCCGGCTGTTGGAGACGGTGACGAACCGCGAGCGATAGATGCTGACGCCGTACCCCGCGCCCGCGCCGGACGCCACCGCGCCCTCGATGTCGATCCGCTCCAGGCGGGCGTTGCGCACGGTGTTCACCGTGACGGCGTCGCTCCAGTACCCCCGCACCTTCAGGTCGGCCAGCACCAGACCGTCGGTGAGGCCGGCCGACACGATGCCGTTCGTCGCGGAGTCGCCCACGACGCCCTCGAGGCGCAAGCCCGAGACCTCGATGTTGCGGCAGACGGAGTCGCGCACGTCGGCGAGCTTGGGGTTGACGGTGTACTCGCGGCCGGCCGGGGCGTCCAGCACCGCTTGCCACCGGTCGGCGTCGAACGACACCACACGGACGATCTCGGAGCGGTTGAGCACCGTGTTGTAGGGCGCCTTGACCCCTTGGATCTTGTACTCGTCCCACAGAACGTACAGCCCCGGCTCCACGGCGGGCGACGTGCGGGGGAGCTGGATGCGAGACGAGCCCTCGCTGACGGTCAGGACCGGGATCTGGCGCTTGTTCGCGATGCCCCAGTTGTTGAACAGCACCGGCACGGAGCCCACGCGCACCGCGTGCGAGAGCTTCACCGTGGGCGTGCGGAGGATGGTCTGGTCGGACCCGGCGCCGACCAGCGCGAAGTCGGACGTGCCGGGCGGGATGACGATCGTCGACTCGAGCTCGTACACTCCGGCGGGCAGGCGGTAGGCCTTCTCGCCGCGGGCGATGGCGGCGCGGATCTCGGCGTTGATCCACGCCGCGTCGTCGGCCGCGGCGGCCGCGCAGGCCAGAGCGGACGAACCGAGCAGAAAGGCGTTTCGGATGACTCGGAGCAGCATTGGTCTTCCCTCGATGCCGCAGGGGTTGTTCCGTCGCCACACCCCTCCGCTCCCCGCCAAGATTGCTGGGTCGCTATCGATTCCGTAGCAACGCCCTGTTTGGACGGCGGTCGGCCCGAGGATGTTCCGGGCGGCCCGGCGCGGCCGCTCGCGGGGGTATACTGCGCCTTCGAGGAAGCCGCCAGTGAACACTCTCTACCAGATTCTGATGGTGCTCGGCGTCATCGTGGCCGTGCTGTTCTCCGGACTGGTCTTCCTGACCGGCAAGGGCGACGCGATGTCCGGCGGCTCCGGCGTGCGCACCACGTTCAAGGGCAAGGCCAGCTTCGACGACTACATGTCCCGGCTGGTGCTGATCCTGGGCGGGGCGTTCCTGCTGATCATGCTCGCGATGGACGTCATCGCCCAGCGCGCGCCCGACACCTTCAACTGAGGGCCGATGTTCACCGGCATCGTCCAGACCACCGGCGTCGTTCGCTCGCTGGAGTCGGGCGTGCTGATCCTCGATCCGCTGGAGGTTCCGGGCGGCAAGCCGTGGGCGCTCGGCGAGAGCGTCGCCGTGAACGGCTGCTGCCTCACCGTCGTGGACGCCTCGGACGGCCTGCGCTTCGACCTCAGCGAGGAGACGATCCGCCGGACGTCCTTCCAGCGCGCCCGCCCCGGCGCCTTGGTCAACCTGGAGCGGGCGATGGGCGAGGGCGACCGGTTCGGCGGGCACATCGTGCAGGGCCACGTGGACGCCACCGGCGAGATCGTCTCCATCCGCAAGACCGACCTGGCCTGGATCTTCCGGTTCCAAGCGCCCACCGAGTACGACCGCTACCTGATCGACAAGGGCTCCGTGTGCGTGGACGGCATCAGCCTCACGGTGGTCGAGCCGAAGGACGGCGCGTTCGACGTGTGGGTCATCCCCCACACGTTCGAGGTCACGAACTTCCGGGCGGCCCAGCCCGGCGATCTGGTGAACCTCGAGTTCGACGTGATCGCGAAGTACCTGGAGAAGCTCGCGCAGCCGTTCCTCGA